>JBBWZW010000510.1:0-13291 GCA_039649305.1 Burkholderiales bacterium | reverse complement strand
GCGTTGCTCGTCGTCGCCATAGCTCGCTATGGCTCCTCCTCACGCCTTGCACCGCATCCCGCGACGGCCGCCAAATTGCCCAACTTATCCCTGCGCGGTGCCTAAGCCGAATGCGATCAATCCGCTTTGATCGCTTCCACCTGAATCGCCAGTTTCACGTCAGGAGAAGAGCGGGGCAGGCCGATATTCAATCCGAAGTCGCTACGCTTGAACTGCCCGGATGCATCGGCGCCGCACCATTCCCGCTTCAGGACCGGATGCTCGGTACATCTGAATTTGTCGATGGTCAGCGTAAGTGGCCTGGTGACGCCGAGCAGCGTCAGCTCGCCTTCCACAGCCACTGGCTTGTCGCCGTCAAACTTCACCGAATTGCCCTTGTAGGTAATGGTTGTAAATTTGTCGACGTTGAATCCGTTGGGCGTTCTGACGTCCTGGTTCAGCTTGGCATGGCCGAAATCAATCGAGTTCGCATCAATGATGATGTCAACGTTACCGGTTTTTGCCGCGCGGTCCAGGGTTATCTTGCCGGTTGTTTTGGTAAATTTGCCGCGGAAAGTGGACAGGCCGGCATGATCCGCTTCAAAGCTGGGAAAGGTATGGTTCGGGTCGATATTGTAGGTATTGGCGAACGATGATGCGGTGCTGAGTGCAAGCATGCAGCCGATGAGGCGTTTAACTGTCATAGTGGTCTCCTTCGTTGAAATGTTGTTATTTATTGTGCTGCTACCACACGAAACTTGATAATGATTTCATCGGCGACGGTGCCGGTATCCTTCCATTCCCCTTCGCCGATATTGAAAGCGAGCCGTTTGATCGGCAACGCGCCCTCGAATACCTGGTTCGTTCCCTCCTTCTTGACGATAAGCGGGAAATTGACGTCGGCGGTTTTGCCCTTGATCGTGAGCTTGCCGGTCACATCAAACTTTCCATTCGAGCCGGGTTTGATGGCGCTTGAGGTGAATGTCGCTTTCGGAAACCGGGCGCTGTTGAACCATTCTTTCTTTTGCGCTTCGCTGTTGAATTCCGCGTCGCCCAGGTCGAAGCTGTTGATATCAATTTCCATGCTCGCTTTCGATGACTCCGGCATGGCAGCGTCGAAATCGATCTGTGCGTTGAATTTTTTGAACTTGCCTTCTACCGGCACGTTCATCTGTTTGAACACAGCGCTCACGCTGTTCTTCGCGGGATCGGTCTTGAGCAAAGCGGCGACCGATGGCACTGCAATTGAAAATGCAAGCGCAAGCGCGACACTACGGAGTAAGGGAGGACGGGTAAGCATTTACAAAGCCTCTGCGTAAAAAGTGTGGGTCAGGGCAGCATTCGTTTAAACACATCATCGCGAATGATGAAGCGATGTTTGAGCGCAGCAAGTACGTGCAAGACGAAGCCGATCAGCAATGTGCTGGTAAGTACATAATGGACTTGCTTGAGGACGGGCTTCCATTCCGGCGAGGGGGCGATCAGTACGGGCAGGGGCAGCACGCCGAGATATACCACCGGTACGCCAGCCGCCAGAGTGTAGAAATAGCCGGATATCGGCACCGCGAGCATCAACAGATAAAGCAAGCCATGGAGTCCATGCGCAGCCTTTTTCCCCCATTCACGCATGGTGGGCGGATAAGCGGGTGCCGGATGGCTGAGCCGCCATAACGTACGTACGCAGGCGAGGCCCAGGACGGTAACACCGAGCCACTTGTGCCAGGAGTAGTACTTGAGTTTCGTCGGCGTCAATCCGGGGATGTCGACCATCGTGACGCCCAGCAGAAAGGCGCAGACCATCAACGCCGCCATCAGCCAGTGCAATAGGATTGCGGTCTTTGTGTAACGAGGCACGTTGTTTCTTTTTGTTCATCGGCAAAAGTGACTGCCAATATAGCAAAAAGACGGCCGCGTGGGCGGCCGTTCAATATCTTGTTATTTTGGTATGAACGATGCAAGCGCCCGCGAGTCGGGCGGCTTGCAAAATGCCATCTAGACCTGGCGAGCGAGCTGCGCTGCGAGTCCGATGTAGTTGGAGGGCGTCATGGCCAGCAACTGGTCCTTCGCCTGCTGCGGGATGGCCAGGCCGTTAATGAACTCACGCAGTGCGTCTTTGGATATCCCTTTCCCGCGAGTCAACTCCTTGAGCTGCTCGTAAGGATTCTCGACCCCATAGCGGCGCATCACCGTCTGCACCGGTTCAGCCAGCACTTCCCAGGTTGCGTCGAGGTCTTCCGCCAGGCGCCCCGGATTGACTTCCAGCTTGTTCAGGCCGCGCAGGCAGCTATCGTAGGCCAATATCGCATAGCCGAATGCGACGCCGATATTGCGCAGCACGGTGGAGTCGGTGAGGTCACGCTGCCAGCGCGATACCGGCAGCTTCTCGGACAAATGCTTCAACAGTGCATTGGCCAGACCGAGGTTGCCCTCCGAGTTCTCGAAGTCGATCGGATTGACCTTGTGCGGCATGGTTGACGAGCCGATTTCGCCCGCCTTGGTCCGCTGCTTGAAATAGCCGAGCGAAATATAACCCCACATGTCGCGGTTCAGGTCGAGCAGGATGGTGTTGGTGCGGGCGATGGCGTCGAACATTTCCGCCATATAGTCATGCGGCTCGATCTGGATGGTGTACGGATTGAAGGCGAGGCCGAGCCGTTGCTCGATCACGTTCCTTGAAAACGTCTCCCAGTCGAAGTCAGGGTAGGCGGAAAGGTGTGCATTGTAGTTGCCGACCGCGCCATTCATTTTGCCGAGGATCTCGACGGCGGCGATGCGTTGTTCGGCGCGTTTGAGCCGGGCCACCACGTTTGCAACTTCCTTGCCCAGCGTCGTCGGGCTAGCCGGCTGGCCATGGGTACGGGACATCATCGGCAAATCGGCATTGGTGTGCGCCAGTTCGGTCAGTTTGGCGATCACCGCCTGCAGCGACGGCAGCAACACATCGTTGCGCGCAGCCTTGAGCATCATGCCGTGCGAGGTATTGTTGATGTCTTCAGACGTGCACGCGAAATGAATGAATTCGGAGGCTGCCACCAGTTCGGGCACATCCTTGACCTTTTCCTTCAGCCAGTACTCGACCGCCTTTACATCATGGTTGGTTACGGCTTCGATTTCCTTGATGCGCGCGGCGTCAGCTTCGCTGAAGCCGGCGGCGATTTTGTCCAGCAGCGCATTGGCGTTCGCGGAAAACGGCTTGATTTCAGTGAACCCGGCGGTGGACAATGCTTGCAGCCATGCGATCTCCACCTTTACGCGATGATGCATGAAGCCTGCTTCGGACAGGATCGGACGCAGCTTGTCGGTCTTGGCGGCATAGCGGCCGTCGAGCGGGGAGAGGGCGGAAAGGGCGGAGAGCGGCATGATAGTAAAAGCGGAGAAGGTGGGAAAAATGTGCGCCGATGAGCTGGTTATCAGCGCAGAAAATGGTGCAATCCGTAATTTTACCATCCGCGGCATCCGCAAAAAAATTGCGGACGGCGCGCGCCGGGGGAGGTTGCGGATGGATATCGTGAGCTACCTCAATGCTATAATCCGTTCAATTCTTACTATACCTACCTATGAAACTCATCGGATCCCTCGCTAGCCCTTATGTACGGAAGGTCCGCGTCGTGATGGCGGAAAAGAAGCTCGACTATGAGTTTGTACTCGAGGATGTGTGGGCTTCTGATACCAAAATCCAGCATTCGAACCCGCTAGGCAAAGTCCCATGCCTGATCATGGAAGACGGCGGAGCGATGTTCGATTCACGCGTGATTGTCGAATATCTTGACACCCTGAGCCCGGTCGGCAAGCTGGTCCCGCCCAATGGCCGCGAGCGCGCCGAAGTCAAATGCTGGGAAGCGCTCGCGGACGGCGTGCTGGATGCGGCCATCCTGGTGCGCCTGGAAAAGACCAAGCGTCCGGAGCCGCAGCAGAGCAAGGAATGGATCAGCCGGCAGATGCTCAAGGTGCACGAAGGCCTGAAGGCGATGTCCGCCGGGCTGAAGGACACCGCGTTCTGTGCCGGCAACCACTACACGCTGGCCGATGTCGCGGTCGGTTGCTCGCTCGGCTGGCTGTCGTTCCGCTTCCCGGAAATCCAATGGCACGACGATCATCCGAGCCTCGCCAAGCTGTACGACAAGTTGGCCGACCGACCTTCGTTCAGGGATACAGTGCCGAAGTAATGCGCGAAGTAATTCGCCGCACGGCATAAAGAAGGGCAGTCGGGCTTTGAGGCCGACTGCCCTTTGTCTTTTGCGGCGCCTGCGTTACATCTGTGACTGCTCATAGTTCGGCAGTCCGACCCGGTCGATCAGTTCCAGCTGGGTTTCCAGCCACTCGATATGCTCTTCCGTGTCTTCGAGTATGTCCTTGAAGATATCGCGGGAAACATAGTCCCCGACCGTTTCACAAGCCGCAACGCCTTCTTTCACGGTTTGCTGCGACATCAGTTCCAGCTTCAGGTCCGCCTGCAGCATTTCCGGTGTCGTCTCGCCTATCATCAGCTTGTGCAGCGCCTGCAGGTTGGGCAGGCCTTCCAGCATCAGGATGCGATTGATCAGCCTGTCCGCATGCTTCATCTCGCCAATCGATTCGTCGTATTCCTTCTTGCCGATTTTCTCCAGGCCCCGGTGCTGATACATGCGGGCGTGCAAAAAATACTGATTGATGGCGCTGAGTTCATTTGTCAGCTGCGCATTCAGTAACTTGATAACGCTGGTATCACCCTTCATGAAGACCTCATGGGTAATTGGAAAAAGGGGTTGGCTTCCGGCATCACGAGCGACCCGCCGCGCCAACGGTGCGCGCTGGCGCGACACAGTCGTATGACCACGGCCAGCGCGTTTTGTTAGCGCGGATCATTGCTATTTGTGATACCGACTGCACGGGCGCAGCCGACCGCGCCAGGGCGAGCGTTTTTTTATGTGGGTATCAAGCCGCGTTCAACAGCTTTTGCCCGGGCTGCCACCCGCATGGCGCAAGGCCACCAGCCTGCAGTGCGTGCAACGTACGCATGGTTTCCTCGGTGGAGCGGCCGACATTGCTGCTGTTGATGGTGACGGATTCGATGATGCCTTCCGCGTTGGCGATGAAGGTCGCGCGATTGGCAAAACCTTCCGGCGCAAGCACGCCACAGGCCGACGCCAGTTCACGCTTGATGTCGCCGATCAACGGGAAGTCCACCTTGCCCAACCCATGCTCGGTCCATGCCTTGTGGCAGTGCACCGAATCGATCGATGCACCGAGCACCACAGTGTTCAGCTTCTGGAATTCCGCATGATGCTTGTTGTATCCCTGGATTTCGGTCGGGCAGACAAAGGTGAAGTCAAGCGGGTAGAAGAACAGGATCACCCATTTTCCTTTATAGCCCGCCAGGTTAATGGGTACGAATTCGCCATTCGGCACCAGGGCTTCGCCCTGGAACTCGGGTAACGGTTGTCCTACGGTTAGCATGGTCTTTTCCTTTCCTGAATCAATTGGTGATTGCCAAAACGATTTTTTGCCGGAGGCGGGAGAGATATTCGACGTGCGGTAACGCAAATAGGGCCGAAACATCAGGCACTGCTTACCGGGCCTTCGGCTCCGTCACGAAACCGATTTTCGCCAGGCCGCTGGATTGCGCGGCCGCCATCACTTGCGCCACGCGCTCATATTGCGTAGTACGCTCGGCGCGCAAATGCAGTTCGGGCTGCGGCTGCTTGTTCGCCTCGTTCGACATGCGAGACTGCAACTGGCTCGCATCAATCATCTCGGCATTCCAATACAGCTTGCCCTCGGCATCAATCGATAGATTGATGTTTTCCGGTTTGGTTTCGTCCGGCTGACTGCTTGCGCGCGGCAAGTCGACCTTCACGTTGTGATTCATCACGGGCACGGTGATGATGAAGATGATCAGCAGCACCAGCATCACATCGACCAGCGGCGTGGTATTGATTTCAGGGTTGAAGTCGTCGTCCGCATCGGACAGGGATCCCATAGCCATCATGCGCCTCCCGGCTTGCGTTGAACGGCAACGAGCTTTGCGCTGCCGGAGCCGTCGCCGTTGCTCTCGGAGCGGGCGCCGGTGACGAACAGCGCATGCAGGTCGAAACCGAATTTGTTCAGCTTCGCGATCACGGCTTTGTTGCCTCGCACCAGCGCGTTGTAGCCGAAGGTGGCCGGGATAGCGACTGCGAGGCCGAGCGCCGTCATGATGAGCGCTTCACCCACCGGGCCTGCCACCTTGTCGATGCCGGCTTGTCCTGAAGTGCCGATCGACACCAGTGCGTGATAGATGCCCCATACCGTTCCGAACAATCCGACGAATGGCGCGCTCGAGCCTACGGAAGCCAATACCGCCATGCCGACCTGCAGCCTGCCGGATGCCTCATCAATGGCTTGCCGCAGGGATAGCGTGACCCAATCGCTCACTGACAATTGATCGTGCAAGTGTCCTTTATGTGCATCGTGGTGCCGCATGGCGCCCACGCCGGCTTGCGCGATGTCGGCAAAGGGATTGCTGTTGCCGAGTGTCGCCACGCCTTCGGTCACGCTGGTGGTGTCCCAGAAATCATGGCCGGCAGATTGGGCTGCGCGTCGATAACGCCATAGCTGCATCGCCTTGGTCACGATCACATACCAGGAGGCGATCGACATCGCGACCAACAACACGGCGACGCCTTTGGTGATCATGTCTCCCTGAGTCCACAGGCTTTCCAATCCGTAGGGGTTTGCTTGCATAGCGGTCCTTAACTGTCCAATTGAAATTCGATCGGTACGATGGCGTACGCCGCCACTGGTTTGCCGTCCTCAGTGAACGGCTTGAATGTGGCGCGCGACACTGCCTGCCGGGCCGCCTCGTCAAGCCGCCGGGAACCAGACGACTTTTGCACCTCGATTTTTTCCGGCCGGCCCTGCAGGTTGACCAGCACGCGCACGAAGGCTTTGCCTTCCTCGCCCATCCGCCTCGAGACTGGTGGATAGTCGGCCTGTGGCGGATGAATGTATTCAATCCCGGCGGTGATCGTCCTGGGCTGTGCCGGGGCCGGCGATGCTGCGGGAGCCGGCGGCATTGCGGGAGCGACGGCCGCTGGTGTAGCGGGCTGTGCAACAGCAGGAACCGATGGAGCCACCGACTCCGTGATTGCTTTCGGCGATGGGCTTGTTTTGGTCTCGGGTCGCGGCACCGGCTTGGGCCGTGTATTGGGCCGTGTAACGGGCTTCACAGGAACCGGCTTCGGTGCGGCAGCTTGTGCCGGGACCGGGGCGGGGGCAGGCCTCGGTTCGGGATTAATGAAGAAGGCGGTGACTTCCTTTGCCGGCTCGTGACGGGCGGTCGACTCATGCGGTGCGCCGCTTCGCAGTGCGCAGAACAAGCCGATATGCAAAAGAACAATCGCCCCGAGCGGACCGATACGCCCCGGCTGCAGCCAGCCTGGCATCGACGGGCTGCCGGACGGATAAGTTGCCGCTGCGTTCATTGCGACTCAGGCTGCCATGCGGGTGGACAAGAAGAACATCGGCTGTACCTGATCCTGCATTCTTTTTGACGCCTCGAGGCTTTCGCGCAGCACCTGCTTCGCATGCGGATGGCATTTGCCGCAGCAGGTGCCGACTCCAAGCTGGTCGCGCAATTGTGGCATGGTGGTGACGCCGGCATCCACCGCCTGGCGGATTTTGCGTTCAGAGACGTTTTGACAAATGCAGACAATCATTGCTAACCCTTACGATTTTTTTTAACGATGAAAATGCTCATGCTGCCTGCCGTTGGGCGCTGTTTCTGCGATCCGCGACGTACGCATAGATCATCCAGGCCAGTGGCAGGATCCCGAGGCTGTAGGAGAGCAGGCGGCCGTAGTCGCCCTCCGGTCCCCACGGCTCGGTGGCGATGTGCCACCAGGCGTTATCGACCAGCGGCACGGAATTGGTTTCAGTGAATTCATGGAACGCGGCAAACACCAGTTGGATCGCGAAGGCCACCATGAAAATGGCGGTCAGCTGGAAGAAGCGATGCAGGTTCACACGGCGACCGAACTTGACCCATGCCGACGCCAGCAGCGCGGCGAGCAGTACCCCGATCACGCCGCCGGTCGCCATGTCGAGTGACTCGGCCTGTTGCGCCAGGGACGCGATCATGGTGGCGGTTTCGACTCCTTCGCGCCCAACCATGAAAGCGGAGAACATGAACGCGGCCACCCATGTCCGTGCCGAGGAGGCGGTCGACGCGACGTTCAAGCCTTCCGTGATCTGCTGTTTCATCAGCCTGCCCACACGCATCATGTGCACTGTGCAATAGATCACCGAGGCCGCCGCCAGCAGCGCCATCACCCCTTCCCAGAATGGGGAAAGCGCGCCGATGCGCGCCAACACGACGCCCAACATTGCGGACAACGCAAGCGCGAGGGCAACGCCGCCATAAACCGCGGGAATCAATTCCCGACGCCCGGTCTGCGACAGGTAAATCAAGGAAATGGCAATGACGAGAAAGGCCTCGAGGCCTTCGCGAAACGTGATCAACAATGTCTGGAACATGTTCTATCCCTTTCGTCTGCGTTGAATTGACGTCAAAAGCTTGTCAATGCGCCTGCCGGTCGGCGCACGCGATGCGGGACTGGGTGTGTCGATAGCCATCAAACGCTCCTTGACGAGATTGTTTTGCTGGCTACCGCGACGCGAAGGGGTGGGCGGATGGCTTGCAGGGGTTGATCACGGCCGGTTCAGGCAGTGAGGATCAGTTTGTTCAGTTGGGTCAGTCGTAACCGGTAAATCCGGCCCTGGTGATCGATTTCGACTTCGCGCATACACTGCAATAAGTCTTCGCTCCTGATCCGAGGCACGGATTTCTGCGGTGCCGGACTTGGGTCCGGCACCGGGCTTTGTCGGGATGGTCGCGTCATGACTAAGCTTATTCCTTTTTATTGAATGCGAATAGTTCGTATTTAGATTATTGGGTATTTGCAGGCGGATTGCAAGGGCTTTCGACGATGGATGAAAAGCGGCGGCCGAAAAGAACAAGGGGCGCATAAAGCGCCCCTTGTTTTCGAATTGCCTGCCGGTTTTACCCTGGCGCCGATTCGCTGCTGATGATGCCGCCTCCGAGGCAGACATCTCCCTGGTAAAGTACCGCGGACTGACCGGGGGTCACTGCCCATTGCGGGTCAGGGAACGTCAAGGCGAAGGTGCCGGCCTCATTGTGCGAATAGTGGCAGCTGACGTCGGCCTGCCGATAGCGGGTTTTCGCGGACAGCTGTGCCGGTTGCGGCGGTTCCCCGGCAACCCAGCTCGCCTGGGCGGCGGCCAGCGACGGCGAGAGCAGCCAATCGTGATCATGGCCCTGCACCACATACAAGGTGTTGTTCGCGACATCCTTCCTGGCGACGTACCACGCGTCGCTGCTGCCTTCGGCGTTCTGGTATGACTTTATGCCGCCCAGGCCGATGCCCTTGCGCTGGCCGAGCGTGTAAAAACTCAGGCCGACATGCTCACCGACCACAGTGCCGTCCGGCGTCTTCATCGGCCCCGGCTCGTACGACAGGTAACGGTTCAGGAAATCGCGGAACGGACGTTCACCGATGAAACAGATGCCCGTCGAGTCTTTCTTTTTCGCATTGGGGAGGCCGATTTGCTCCGCAATCTTCCGCACCTCGCTCTTGTGGATTTCGCCAAGCGGAAACAGGGTCTTCGACAATTGCGCCTGGTTGAGGCGGTGCAGGAAGTAGCTTTGGTCCTTGCTGGCATCGATCGCTTTCAGCAATTCGAAGCGTCCCGCACCCGGTCCGGACGTTACCTCGCGCACGCGCGCGTAGTGTCCAGTCGCGATCAGGTCGGCGCCCAGTTTCATTGCATGGTCGAGAAAAGCCTTGAACTTGATCTCGGCGTTGCACAGCACGTCCGGATTCGGCGTGCGCCCGGCCTGGTACTCGCGCAGGAATTCGGCAAAGACCCGGTCCTTGTATTCGGCCGCAAAGTTAACGGCCTCGATGTCCACTCCGACCACGTCGGCAACGCTGACCGCGTCGATCCAGTCCTCACGCGTCGAGCAGTATTCCGAATCGTCGTCGTCTTCCCAGTTCTTCATGAACAGGCCGATGACTTCATAGCCTTGTTCCTTTAACAACCATGCGGAGACGGACGAATCCACGCCACCGGACATGCCGATGACGACCTTCTTTTTAGAACTCATTTCACTAATATCAATGTTTGCGGGGGTGGGGACCGGTGCAGCTTTCCAATGGCATCAGGATGCGTATACAACAGCGAGAGCGGCGCGCGCTTCCCAGAGAGATAATCGTCAACGCAACGCAGCACCAGCGGGCTTCGATGCTTTTCCTGGCACTCGAGCATCTCTTCGCGCGTCATCCATACGGTGCGCAGGATGCCGTGATCCAGGGGCCGGTCATGCTTCGCGCCAAGTTCGCCTGCGAAGGCAAAGCGCAGGTACGTGACCTCGAGACCGGTACGTGAAGACACGTAGCGCGACATGTACATGCCGAGCAGCGCGGTGGGCACAAAATCGTGCGCGGCTTCTTCCAGCGTCTCGCGAGCGACCGCTTGCTCCAGCGATTCGTTCGGGTCGAGATGGCCGGCCGGTTGATTGAAGCGTATGCCGTCGCTTGTTTCTTCTTCAACCAGCAAGAAACGGCCGTCGCGCTCGATTATCGCCGCGACCGTGACAGAAGGTTTCCAAACGTCAGTCATAGTATCCCTCGAAAGTGGACGCCATTTTACCGCGCACATGCCTGTTATGCCGGGCTCCGCATCCTAATTCCGCCCGCGCGTTTCATTCTGGCCGCAGCCGATGGTTGTAGATTGGTGGAAAATTGGAATGATGGTCTGCAAAACCGTCGATACGGTTGATATTTAATAAATTTACACGGCTGCCAATTTGGTTATTTATCAAAAAACCATCAGAATTCGTTTTCTTGTTATGCCTGCCGCTTAAGTACTGAAAGGCCGGTAGGCACCTCGCACCGTGAGAGGTGAAAGGGAACGACGGTTCCATTTTGCAATTTCCGTGTAAGATCGTGCCAGAATTTCAAGCCAACTAATTGGAGAAGCTCATGAGAATCGGCATCCCCGCCGAAACGCGGCCGGGCGAGACCCGTGTTGCGGCAACACCCGAGACAGTCAAGAAACTGGTTGCAGCCAAACACCAGGTTATCGTCCAGAGCGGTGCAGGAGTTGCCTCCAGCGTGACGGATGACGCTTATCTGGGTGCCGGCGCCGAACTCGGCTCCGCCGTAGATGCGCTAGGCGCTGAAATGGTGTTGAAAGTGCGCGCGCCGTCGCCGCAGGAGTTGGCGCAAATGAAATCCGGCGCCGTCGTCGTCGGCATGCTCAATCCTTTCGATGCCGAAAACATACTCGCGATGGCCAACCACGGCTTGACCGCATTCGCGCTCGAAGCGGCGCCGCGCATCACGCGCGCCCAATCGATGGATGTGCTGTCATCGCAGGCCAACATTGCCGGCTACAAAGCAGTGGTGCTGGCCTCCAATACCTATCAGCGCTTCATGCCGATGCTGATGACCGCAGCCGGCACCGTGAAAGCGGCGCGCGTCCTGGTCATGGGCGCCGGCGTTGCAGGCCTGCAGGCGATTGCCACGGCCAAGCGCCTGGGGGCGGTGATTGAAGCGTCCGACGTGCGCCCGGCCGCGAAGGAACAGGTCGAATCGCTCGGCGCCAAATTCATCGACGTGCCTTTCGTGACGGACGAAGAGCGCGAAATCGCGAAAGGCGTCGGTGGCTATGCGCGTCCGATGCCGGCCGACTGGATGCGCCGTCAGGCGGAACTGGTCCACGAACGAGCGAAGCTGGCCGACATCATCATTACCACGGCACTCATTCCGGGCCGCAAGGCGCCCATCCTCATCGGTGAAGAAACCATCAAGGCGATGAAGCCGGGCTCCGTCATCGTCGACATGGCGGTGGAACAAGGCGGCAACACACCGCTCTCCGAAATCGGGAAAACCGTCACCAGACATGGCGTGCACATCATCGGCGAACCGAACCTGCCGGGTCTGGTGGCTGCTGATGCCTCCGCGTTATATGCTCGTAACGTGATCGACTTCCTGAAGCTGGTCATCGACAAGGAAGGCCAACTTGTCATTGGCCTGGATGATGAAATCGTCGCTGCGACACTCATGTGCAAAGACGGCGTCGTACTGCGCAAGTAGATTTACAACAGAAACGGGAAACAGAAATGCAACGTATCATGCTTCGCGCCAAGATCCATCGCGCGACGGTCACCCAGTGTGACCTCCATTATGAAGGGTCATGCGGCATCGACGAGAACCTGCTGGAAGCAGCGGATATCCGTGAATTCGAGAAAATAGACCTGTACAACATCAATAATGGCGAGCGCTTTTCCACCTATGCCATCAAGGGCAAGCGCGGCAGCGGCGAGATCTCGCTCAATGGCGCAGCGGCCCGCCGCGCGCATCTCGGCGATTTGCTCATCATCTGCACGTTTGCCCCGATGAACGAGACCGAGGTCGAAACGTATGTGCCGAAGATCGTGTTTGTCGATGAAAAAAACCAGATCACCGGTCTGAAAAAATAGTCGAATCATAATCGAAGCAAATTGGGGCGGATGCTGAGCTCCTGTCATTAAGAGAGGACATCATGGAAGTCAGTCATACCGTCACCAACCTGATCATTTTCGTGCTGGCGATTTACGTCGGTTATCACGTCGTCTGGACTGTTACGCCGGCATTGCATACGCCGTTGATGGCGGTCACCAACGCAATCTCCGCGATCATTATCGTCGGCGCGATGCTGGCGGCCGCATTGACCGAGGGGATGCTCGGCCAGGTGATGGGCACAGTGGCTGTCGCGCTGGCAGCCGTCAACGTGTTCGGCGGCTTCCTGGTCACGCAACGCATGCTCGAAATGTTCAGGAAGAAGGAGCCGAAGAAAGCTGCACCCAAGGCGATCGCAGAGGGAGTAAAACCATGAGCATGAACATGGTTACGATGCTGTACCTGGTCGCGTCGGTTTGCTTCATCCAGGCGCTTAAAGGCCTCTCGCATCCGACCAGCGCGCGACGCGGCAACGTGTTCGGCATGAGCGGCATGGCGATTGCCGTCGCCACCACTTTTGCCCTGATCTACAAACTCAAAACGGAGGGCATCGGCGCCGGCGGCATAGGCATTCCGCTGGTGCTGGTGGGGATGGTGGTCGGCGGCACTGTGGGCACCATACTGGCAAAGCGGGTCGAAATGACCAAGATGCCGGAATTGGTGGCGGCAATGCACTCGCTTATCGGCCTGGCCGCGGTCTGTATTGCGGTGGCCGCAGTGTCGGAGCCATGGGCCTTCAATATCGCCGGTCCCGGCGAACCGATCCCGCT
>JBBWZW010000509.1:0-9064 GCA_039649305.1 Burkholderiales bacterium | reverse complement strand
GCATTACGCCCCGGGCTGCCTCCTGCGTTTCCTTCAGCGACTCTTTCAGCAAAGTCGCTGCGGCACGGCCGGTTTCTGCGGCAAAACCCGGAGTAGGCTTGATCTCAACATTCATCCATATCCCGTTTTCATTGCAGAAGTCGACAACCTGACGGAACGTCGGAACGGTTTCACCCGCGAATCGCGGGCCGAACCAGGAACCCGCATCCATCGCGCTCAGTTCTTCTGCGGTGGATTCAGCCACGCTGCCACTCCTGGCAATCGTGCGTCCGAAAACCGGATCATGCATGAGCACCGGGATTCCGTCGCGGGACAGCATCACATCGAACTCGACGGCACGAAAGCCGTACGACAATCCGCACTGCATTGCGGCAAGGGTGTTTTCAGGGGCGAGCGTGCCGCCGCCACGGTGAGCAATGATCTTCGGGAAAGGCCACATGGGTAAATTAAGCTTGGTCGGTAAAATGAATTCGGAGTGTCGTCTTCGGTGTCGTATTTACGAAGCACTGGGTGGTGTCGTCGAAAGCAAAAAGATTCCGCGAGTCAGGCAGGCTCTTAAATAACGCACAATAAGCAACGAGTCAAGCCGTATGAGCGCGGACATTAATGCAACTTCGAGATGTCCATTCCAAACACCACCGGAAACGACTTCGACCACTTTGACCAGCGCAGGGAGCTGGTTGTTCAGGTTGCAAACCCGACTGACGATCTTTCCGATCTCGATCAGGTCCATCGACCCCGCCCCAATCTGCAGGTCAGGTACCGTCTTGGCGCCGTAAGTCAGATATTTTTAGTCGGGTATTTGCAGGGCTTATTCTTGTGACTGAATCTATATCCACGCTGCGGGCACTCGGAATGGCCGGGCGAAAAGGTAAAATGACGGCCGTCCATAGAAAGAACTTCGATGCCCGACCAATCCACTGTAAATAAGCCCCATAGCATCACGCTAACCAAGCCCGACGACTGGCACCTGCATCTGCGCGACGGTGCCGCAATGGCAAGCGTGTTGCCTCATAGCGCGCGTCAATTTTCCCGCGCCATCGTCATGCCTAATCTCAGACCGCCGGTGACGACAACCGATCAGGCAGTCCAGTATCGGGACCGCATTCTCGCGGCTTTGCCAAGAGGCATGAATTTCGAGCCCTTGATGGTGCTGTACTTGACTGACAATACTCCGCCGGATGAGATCCGGCGCGCTAAGGACAGCGGGGTGGTGCATGCGGTGAAGCTTTACCCGGCCGGGGCCACCACCAATTCCGATGCCGGAGTGACGGCGCTCACAAAGTGTTATAAAACGCTTGAGGTTATGCAGGAAGTAAGCATGCCATTCCTCGTGCATGGCGAGGTCACCGATCCGGCGATCGACATATTCGACCGCGAAGCAGTTTTCATCGACCGCGTAATGCAGCCCTTGCGTCGCGACATGCCTGCGCTCAAGGTCGTGTTCGAACACATTACTACCAAGGATGCGGCACAGTATGTGATGGAAGCAGACGGGCCTGTCAGTGCAACGATTACCGCGCACCACTTGCTGTATAACCGCAATGAGATTTTCAAAGGCGGCATTCGCCCACACTACTATTGCCTCCCGGTCCTGAAGCGCGAAGAACACCGGCAGGCGCTGGTGCGAGCGGCCGTCTCCGGCAGCCCCAAGTTCTTCCTGGGCACTGATTCGGCCCCGCATCCCAAAGGGTTGAAAGAGCACTCCTGCGGGTGCGCGGGCTGCTACACGGCGCTGCATGCGATGGAACTGTATGCGGAAGCGTTTGACCAGGCAGGCGCCTTGGATAAACTGGAAGCATTCGCGAGCTTCAATGGCCCCGCGTTTTATGAATTACCGCGTAATTCAGACCGGATTACATTGCAGCGCGAGACGTGGACCTTGCCGGCAGAACTGCCGTTCGGCGAAGCGGCGATCGTCCCTTTGAACGGCGGCGAGAGCATCGGCTGGAAAATGGTTTAAGACAAGGCGGCCGGTTTCGGGTTGTGGGCGTTAATGGAGTAACGCCCGGTGACCTGGCGCGCCGCTTGACGCGCTCCAGGCGGGATATGGCCGCAATCGTATCGGCCGACGAGACAGAGTAACGCTGGGAATCCGCTACAGCGGCGACTTGGTTATGGCGTTGCCCGATCCACACGCTACCAACAACGAGCACTGCGTCGAACCTGTGTGACGCTCAAGCGATGATCAAGCCACAGTAAGCCAAGCAATACCGCAACTACTGAGCTGAGCAAGCGAAGTAACAAAGCGGCGGAAGCCTGCAATTGGCCGAGCCGCGAAAACCTATCACATTGTTCAGCGTGACGTTCTGTACCGGTTGCTCAAATGCGGCGCAAGCGGAAGAAGCCGATTCCAAGTACAGCCCTCGGCAAGCCCTGCCCTCGTGGGGCGGCTGCATAGCAGCGGTAAGGGCAGATCACTACATCATTAAAGGAGCTGCCCGTTGACGCGGACAGCCTGCAGACTCATGTATGTCGAGGCTCGAAGTTTCCTGCATTAAGTACTGGCAGAAAACTCCGGCCTGGCACAAACGGCTGGCAAATACGAGAAAATTATCGGCCGTCGGCGCCGCGGTGCGCCCATTTGGTCGTGCGCTTTTCAACGACCGCGAACAATTCGTACATCGCCATCGCCATTACCCCAACTACCGCCAGGCCCGCGAACGCCAGCGGCATTTGCATCGAAGCGCCGGCTGATATCAACAAATATCCAATACCTTCATTTGCCGCAGTCATCTCGGATACAGTGGAGCCTACGAAGGCGAGCGTAATCGCAACCTTCAGAGATGCATAGAAATACGGCATGGAGCGCGGCAGGCCTACTTTCAGCAATACATCCATGCGCTTGGCGCCGAGGACGCGCAACACGTCTTCCATTTCGGGTTCCAGCGTCGCCAGACCGGTCGAGATATTGACCATGATCGGGAAAAACGAAATCAGGAATGCGGTCAAGATCGCCGGTCCGATGCCAATTCCGAGCCAGACTACGAGGATCGGCACGAAAGCCGCTTTGGGCAATGCATTGAAGGCAGTCATCAATGGATAGGCAGCGGCATACATAAGCGGGGATGAGCCGATCAGCATGCCGAGAACCACGCCGACCACTACAGCAATGCCGAATCCGGCCATGGTCACCCAAAACGTGCGAAATGCATGGCCAGCCAGTTGCTCACTGTACTGGACCATCGCTTCACCGATCGCTACCGGTCCGGGAAAGATAAATTCCGATACGGAAAAGACGGTGCAGATGAGATGCCATATCAGCAGTATCGAGGCCAGAAGGAGCCATGGCGCGATTGTCTTAATGTACTTTTTGTTCATGATCTTCTTCAACTTGTTTAACGTTGTCGCTTAGGCGGATTGAATGTGTCAGGAGCTTCTGACTCGCCCGATATGTTCACGCAGCTCGTGCACCAGGTCGGCAAAGGGCTTGGTGTAAGTCACATCCAGGTCACGCGGACGCGGCAGCGGATTTTCTTTCCGGGCGATGATACGGCCGGGACGCTTGCTCATCACGTAAATGGTGTCGGCTAGAAAAGCCGCCTCGCGCAGATCGTGGGTTACCAGGATCACGTTAAACTGCTGTTCGGTCCACAAGTCGCGCAACACACACCACAGTTCTTCACGCGTAAAAGCGTCCAGTGCGCCGAATGGCTCGTCCAGCAACAGCATTTTTGGTTCGTGAATCAACGCGCGGCAGATGGATGCGCGCTGCTGCATACCTCCCGACAGCTCCCATGGGAACTTGTGCGCGTAGCCATCGAGGCCGACCGTCTTAAGGAGTTTTAATGCGCGCTCGGCGTATTCCGCTTTTTTCTGTTTAAAGTTGCTGCGATACGGTTCAACGATTTCAAGCGGCAGCAGAACATTATCCAATGTCGTGCGCCAGGGTAGTAGTGTCGGCGCCTGGAACGCCATCCCGACAATTTTGAGCGGTCCGGTAACTGGCTTATTATCGATCGTAACGCTGCCTTTGGTAGGGGCCTTCAGCCCGGTGGCCAGCTTCATGAAGGTGGACTTACCGCAACCGGATGGGCCTACGATGGCGATGAATTCGCCTTGCCGTGTCTTCAGATTGATGTCTTCGACGGCGAACTCGGAAGACTCGTTGTAGGCAAGATAGACGTTTTTAAAATCGACGAACGTGTCAGTCATGATGCTTTTCGAGTAAACGCCCTCATCATTTGGATGAGGGCTGGGCTGATGGAATTGGATTACTTGGGGAAGACGTTCAGTTCAGCCTTGGAAGGCAGGAAGGAACTGTTCCAGACGGCCTTGGGGTCGATGCGTGTCTTGGTGCCGTAGGCATCCGAAACCTGCGACGCCATCAAAGCCAGACGGGCGGGCGAAACCTGGCCGTAACCTTCCGCCTTTGCATTACTCGTAACGATTGCCTTGTCGAGAGCCATCTTCAGACGGCGTGTTTCGATTTGCTCATTGATCAAGCCGTCGCGCTCCTTGACCGCTGTGATAGCTGCAGCAGGATTGGCCATCACATCCCTGGATGCCTTGGCAAACGCACGCAAGAAGCCTTTGATGGCTTCCGGATTTTGCTTGATCAGCGCATCCGATGCGATGATCGCGTTACTGTACATTTTCACGCCGTGTTCAGGGAAAGTCATGACGTTCACGTCCTCTTCCTTAACGCCACGTGCATTCAGACTCAGCATGCATGTGAAATAAAAGCCTGCAATCGCGTCCACGTCGCCCCTGGCCAGCATCGTTTCACGCAGCGCCGGTTCCATCGTTACCCAGCTGATCTTGGAGTTGTCGAGCTGCGCAGCCTTGGTGAAAATCGGGAATGCGCGGCGGCTTGCGTCGAATACCGGTCCACCCATTTTCTTGCCGAGCAGGTCTTCCGGCTTTGTGATGCCGGATTTTTTCAATGAAAAGATCGCTGCTGGCGTATCGTTATAAACCATCATGACGCCAACTGGCTTGCTCGGCGCGGTTGGATTGTTGCCCACGAATTCCATTAACACCGCAAGGTCGGCAAACCCCATGTCGTAAGCGCCCGATGCGACGCGATTGACCGCAGTACCGGAGCCACTGCCGGAGTCGATGGTGACATCGAGCTTCTCCTGAGCGAAGTAACCTTTTTGTTTGGCTACCAGGAACAGGGCTGATGGTCCTTCGAAACGCCAATCCAACGTGAATTTGAGCTTGGTTTCCTGGGCAAATGCCTGGAGGGAGACAGTGCACAAAACGAGTGCCGCTGTCCGGCGGAGGGTGCGATAAAAGGTCATTTTTATTATTCCATTAAAGGTGGTGACGACTGCGAGTAGATAAAGGATGCGGAAATGTTGGCGTATTAATTTAAGCGGGGGAAAAGCTATCTGGGTAAAAACTGCATAGCGACTCCAATTGTTTGAAACTGTTAAAAAACACGCCGGTGAAACTCATTTACACATTTCGTCTCCTCTGTTATTTCGTGAAACGCAGATTTCACTATTTATTATTCCTATACCTCATAGCAATTTTGATGCCAGTTAGTTACTCCCACGCATTTTTGCACCAATTCGTGCCTCTGGGCGAAATTCCCGGAAATTCTTCAAAATTGAGAATTTTTTCCGGACAAATCAACCACTTCACACGACTTCCTCACGTAAAAACGCAGATCGATTCGTATGGTTTTAGCACTACTTTGGTGCGTTGGTCTATGTTCAGCGCGCTAACTCAGTGCGCGCACCACAATGGCTCATTAAATTCGTTAATGTACTTCCATTTAAAATTCCCGCCTGCTTACACTTTTTGACTAACGACTGTCCTATGAGCTCTCGGTCGCGCCGAATTCAGTTTGAAACAGCCAACGTACACTTCCGGCAGAAAACCCGTTTGCCAGGACAAGCCGCAACACCTATTTCGCAGGCGGCTGCAACTCCATGATCGCGTGGTAAAGCAGATTCGTACCGGCGATGAAATCATCGCTTTCCATCGCCTCACGCGGATTGTGCGAACCATGCTCATTGCGGATGAAGATCATCGCGGACGGAATACCGGCATTTGCAAAGACGGATGCATCATGGCCAGCTCCACTCGCAATTTTTTCGGAGGGCAGGCCCAGCCGCTTCGATATGGCAAGCAGGCGCTCGACAATTGAACCGTCCATCAGCGCGGGATGGGTCAATACGCGCCGGTCAAAGACGAACTCGACTCCTCTTTCCTTGGTGATTGCTGTGCATTCGTCGCGCATCAACTGATAGAACTGTTCCAGCATCAGCTTGCACTCGCTGCGGACCTCGAAGCTGAAGTCGACTTCGCCGGGAATACGCGACACGGCATGTTCCTGTGGGTTGGTTCCGACTACGCCGAACGTGACCACCAGATCCTTGCCTTGCTCCAGCAAAGCCTGCCAGTGCTGGTCCAGCCGAGTGATGAGATAGGCGACTGCGAACGCCGCATCGTGCCGTATATTTCGCGGTACAGCGCCGGAATGGCCGGCCTCTCCGACGCATCGAATGCGGTTATGCCGGACGTTGCCGCGGATGCCGGAAACGATCGCAGTCGACCACTGCCGTTCGACCATGACCGGCCCCTGCTCAATATGCAGTTCAATGTAGCCTGCGATCGACTGTCCGTCGATCAAAGACGCGCCTTGTTGGATCGAACCGACGTCGGCGCCGACAGCTGTCATGCATTCGGCCAGGGTCTGGCCAGTGCGATGGCTACGTAGCGCCAGGTCTTCGGGCAAGAGTTTGCCGAACAAAGCGCCGGAGCCCATATAGGCTTTACCAAACCAAGCGCTTTCCTCGCCGCGGATGCCAATCAGACGGAACGGACGCGACAGGTGCACCCCTTCCTCTTTCAATCGAGTCATGCACAGCAAGCCGGCAACCACACCTGCCAGACCGTCAAAATTCCCGCCCTGCGGAACTGAGTCCAGGTGGGAGCCGCACCACAATGCCGGCGCGTTGCCGCTGCCGGGCATGTCGATGATCAGATTGGCAGCACGATCGAAGCTGACAATCAGACCGGCTCGTTCTGCGAGTGCCTTCAGATAGTCGATGGTGGCGTTTTCGCCGGGACCATAGCTTTCACGCGTGATGCCCACACCATCAAAGGTGAGTTCGCGCACTTCATCAAAAATACGTTGCGCTTGCGCCGGCCAATTAGCGGGTACCTGATTCATGATATTTTCCGCTCAGGCCATCGCTTCGAACGGCTCAAATGCTTCATCGCTCACCGAACCGACCAAATCGGAGAGCCGGGCAATGCCATTCTCGCGGCAGTAAATATCCAGATCATCGAGGATATCGGTCATCGCCGTTGGCTTGATGAAGGTGGCGGTTCCTACCTGAACAGCACTTGCACCGGCCAGCATGTACTCGACGACGTCGTTGGCATTGGAAATGCCGCCGCACCCGATAACCGGGATGGATACGGATCGATAGCATTGATACACCATGCGTACGATAATCGGCTTGATTGCAGCGCCCGACATCCCGCCCATGACATTGCCAAGCTTTGGCTTTCTTGTGCGGATGTCGATGGCCATGCCAAGGATGGTATTGGCTACGACGACTGCATCCGCACCTTCGCTTTCAGCGGCTTTGGCAACAGCGGCGATCTCGCCGGTATTGGGCGTGAGCTTGACCCACAGGGGCAGACGCGTCGCCTTGCGTAACTTGCTTACAACCTGAGCAGTAGAGCTGGCTTGCATTGCGAAAGCCTTGCCGTCTTCCTCGATATTTGGGCATGAAATATTTGCCTCGATCCCAGCTACGCCGGGCAGGTCGGAAATCTGCGCCGCCAAGTAGGCAAACTCGTCTGCGGACGGCGCGGAAATGCTGACGATAAATGGCGGCGTGAACTGGCGGTAGAACGGAATTACATTCTCGATAAAGTAATCCACTCCTTTGCTCGGTATGCCGATCGCGTTCAGCATACCGTTTCTGACTTCTGCTACACGAGGCACCGGATTGCCAGCGCGCTTTTCACTGGTGATGGTCTTGGTGACGAAAGCGCCAAGGCGATTGAAATCGATAACACCGGCCAGGCCTTCGGCGAAGGTACCCGACGCCGGCATGATGGGATTGGCTAAGGCGAGACCACCGATGTTGACAGACATATTTACCATGACGTGACCTCATCGAGCGGGAATACAGGACCTTCCCAGCAGACCCTTTTACAGACGGTGCGGTCTTCCTCCCTGAAAGCGCGCACGCAGCAATGGCACATACCGATTCCGCATGCCATTTGCTGCTCCAAAGCGACTTGTCCGGGAATGTTGTACTCATCGCCAAGCTTTTGCATCAATAGCATCAGGCGATTGGAGCCGCAGGTAAAAAAGGCGTCCGCCTTCTTTTCCTTTATGAGGACACGCAGGATGTGCTCGACATTGTCGACGTTGCTTGAACCCTCTTCGTCAGTGATTTCGACGATCTCCGCGCCGGTTGAAAGGAACCGGTCCTGGGACATCAGATTCTTCTTGTCGCGCGCGGAAAGAATGGCCGTCACCTTGATGCCTTGTTCGGCCGCGAGATCAGACAGCGGCGCAAGAGTCGCCAAGCCAACGCCGCGGCCCAGGACGACGATATGCTTCCATGCCGGGTCAAGCAAGAATCCAACGCCCAGAGGACCAAGGATGGGAAGGACGTCGCCGGGATTAAGAGTGGCCAAGCCGCGCGTACCGGCGCCCGCCACCTTATATAGAAACTCGACTTCCCCCGTCGCCGGATTCGCCCGGTAGGTACTCATCGGGCGCCGGAAAAAAGGAGCATCTTCTGCCGTTACGGGGCAAGCAAGATTGAAAAATTGGCCCGCTGTCGAGTTGGCTGCCGGAGAGCCCGCAGCCAGTACCAGATGCTTGTACTCCCCATTGACCCAATCGTTTCTTATAACGCGCGCAGAGGTATCCGCCACTGTGCCGTTATTGCCGCAGACCGCCACATCGTCGGGAAGTCTTGATAATGGATGATCTTGCATTGCTTCTATCACGTGCGCCTTAATGCTTTTTGGTTAATGAGATTCATGTCGCCATTTGTCGAAAATGAGCGTCAGCTTTTTTTCGTGCGAGATCCCCGTCGCTTCCGGTGTAGTTGGCCATCGGTTTTGTGTGGGGCCG
>JBBWZW010000492.1:0-6180 GCA_039649305.1 Burkholderiales bacterium | reverse complement strand
AGCGACGCATATCGAGATCCGGCTGGCGAGGCCGAAGCCGAAGGACCAGGCGTTTCTCGATCATGTCGGCGCGGAATTCCAGAAGACCATCACGGCCGAAATCGAAAAGCTCCGGCAGATGCTGGAAGGACAGGACGGGGCGCCGGCCACGGTCGAAGAGCCGATGCTGCCGGTGCCGGCGGAGCGCTTCCTGACCGAGCCGGTCCACGCCCGCTGACTTATCGACCTAGCGAGACATGCCGACGCACGCTGCGAATGTCCGTTTATCGGGGTAGACCGGAAGCCATCGGTGCAAAGTCAAAACGGCGCTTTTGACCCTAACCGGACATTTGTACCGTGCCATCATTTTTCGTCTCTACGGGGAAAATTCCTTGCGGCTCGCCGCACGAGGTTCACGAAGTTACGGACCACCGGCGATGGCTCGCCCTGGCGCGACGCGAGGTTGAGGACGGCTTTCGGTTGAGAGGCACCCTTCAGTCGGCGGTACGTTATGCCGTCCATTGTCATACGCTGCATGCAAGCGGGCACGACAGTGATGCCGAGCCCAGCAGCGACAAGGCTCAGCGCCGACGTGATGCGCGGCGCTTCCTGGCCAAGACGAGGGCTGAACCCTGCCTTGAGGCAGGCCGCCATCGTGGCTTCGTAGAACGCCGGTCCAAGCTGCCGCGCGTAGATTATAAACGTTTCGCCGGCGAGATCCTTCAACGCGATTGGCGCGCCGCCGGGCTCACGTCGTGCCATTGCGTGATCGCTCGGCAGCGCCACCACCATCGGCTCGACTAATAATGGATTGACGAAAAGATTTTGCGATTCGTCGATGGCCGCGCGCATAAAAGCGACGTCCATCCGGTCGTCTCGCAGTCGTTCGAGCGCCTCCTTCCTTAGACACTCGTCGAGCGTCAGCGACACAAGCGGAAAGGCTGCCCGAAACGCGCGAATGACGAACGGCACGAAGGGGTGAAACGGCGCGGTCGGCATCACGCCGACGCAGAGGCGGCCCTGCTCGCCGCGCGCGGCGCTACGCGTCGCTTCAAATGCGCCCTCATATTGCGCGATCATTGCGCGAGCGCGATCAAAGAAAACGCGTCCGGCCTCAGTCAGCTCGACGCCACGCGCCTTGCGGCGAAAGAGTTGGACGTCGAGCTCGGTTTCGATTGCCTTGATCCGCTGGCTGAGCGGCGGCTGCTGCATGCCGAGCCGCTCGGCAGCTCGCGTGATGTGGCCATCCTCGGCAACGGCCACGAATTGACGGAGGTGCCGCAGCTCTATAGCCATACTGAATCCAATATGTATTTTGCCTAATCCATATACTACCTGCCCTCTCGTTCGAATGCTATCCGGAGTCTCGTCAGAGGGAGATTGCTCATGACTCTTCAGCGCCGGCAGTTTCTGCAGCTAGCGACAGGCTCGGCTTTTGCACCAGCTCTGTCGTCATTTGCGTTTGCGCAAGGGTATCCCGCGCGGCCGGTGCGTGTGCTGGTTCCTTACGCACCCGCCGGCCCTGCCGATATCCTGGCGCGGCTCGCTGCGCATAAGCTTTCCGAGCAGCTTGGGAAGCAGTTCTATGTCGAGAATGTCGGCGGCGGGGGCGGCAATACAGGCATGGGTCAGGGCGCCAGAGCGGCGCCCGACGGTTACACCGTGTTGGTCGTCCCTCCGAACATCATCGTCAATCCGGCGATGTACGACACCGTGCCCTACGATCCCTATAAGGACTTCGATCCGGTCACGGTTGCCGTCAGCGCGCCGACTGTGCTCTCGATCCATCCTTCGCTCCCGGTCCAGAGCGTGAAAGAGCTCGTCGCGCTGATTAAATCCGGTGGCGTCAAGTACAGCTTCGCATCCCCCGGCATCGGCACGCCGCCGCATCTGATCGGCGAGAATTTCCGCCTTTCGCTGGGACTCGACCTTGTGCACGTGCCGTTCAACAGCGCGGGCCAAGCAGTCGCCTCGACGCTCGGCGGGCACACCCCGATTGCGTTCAGCTCGCTGCCTCCGGCCGTGCCACAGATCAGGGAAGGGAAGCTGCGCGGGCTCGCCGTGACCAGCAAGACACGGTCGCCGGCGCTTCCCGATGTCCCTAGCATGGTGGAAGCTGGCTATCCCGAGATCGAGGGCGAGGGTTGGTTCGCCTTCATCGTTCCGGCCGGAACGCCAAAGGAGATCACCGCGCTTCTCAACCGTGAGATCATCAAGGTGATCGGGCTGCCGGACATCAAGGAAAAATTGACAGCGCTCGGCTTTACGGCAGTCGGGATGACGGCGGACGAGTCGGCCGCGCTGTTCCGCACGGAAAGCAGCAAATGGGCGAAGGTCATCCGGGAAGCCGGCATCAAGGCTAATTGATAACGCCCCGCGCGGTGGGAGAACGGTCTTGACTTGGTGCAATCAGATGCCGACCGTCGGCATTATGGCAGCCGGCACGCCGGGTCCCGTCGAGAATTTTAAGGCTGGGATGCGCGACTGCGGCTTCATCGAGGGGGAAACTGTCCGTTATGAACTGCGCGTCGCGTATGGTGATTCCGATAGGCTTTTTGGCTTCGCGGGGCTTCCGTCGACTTAATCGCGGTCGTCGGCGCAGTGACGGCCCGTGCGGCGCGAAAGGTCACAAGGGACATTCCCATTGTTTATGCGGTTGTCGTCGATCCGGTCAGCGACGGTCTCGCCACTGTATCAAGACAACCCCTCGGCAACATGACCGGAATGACGACCTACGATCCCGATCAGGCGCGGATGCACATCGCATTGCTGCGGTCGGTGAAACCGAACCTCGCGCGGATCGCGTTGCTTGCGGATAGCGGCGTCTCCAATTGCCTCGTACAAGCGCATAGCCATGCCATGCAAGAGGCTGGGCTCCGGCCACAGGTCGTCCGCATCGCCGGCCCCGACCCTGATCTCAACGGCGCTTTCGCGGCCATGCAGCGCGAAGGTGCCGACGCGCTCGTCGTCCTCGAACATCCAGTCAATGGGGCGAACGCCGCACGCATAGCAGAGCTTGCCTTGGCGCGCTGCCTACCGACTGGAGTAGCGCGGGCGCAGGCCGATGCGGGCGGACTTTTCGCCTTCGGGACCAGTTTGCGCGGCGCGGCGTATCAGATGGCTGGGTACGCAAGCCGCATTCTTCGCGGCACTGAACCCAGCGACCTACCCGTCGAGACCTTTCATTGCGCGGAGTTGGTGGTCAACATGCGGACAGCGCGAAGCCTCGGCCTGACGGTCCCGCCAGACATATTGATTCGCGCTGCGTGCTTGATTGAGGTCAGAGCGCCTGCGTTTAGTTCCGCTTCTGGGCACGTTTGAGACATGCCGACGGACTCTGAAAATGTCTGCGTGTCGGGGTAGACCGGAAGTGATCTGCGAACGGTTAGAACGACGCGATTGACCCAACTCGGACATCGAACCAAGCCGGCTGTCCTCATCCTGAGGTTCGCAAAGCGCTAATTTTGCAACACTTGGAAATAACTACCGCCTAGGGTTGATTTATAGCGATATATAGCGCAACGGCTCAGATAACCTTGCCTCATTCTTCGGTCCAACGCGGGTGGGGTCAATGCTTTTTTCCAGATTTGTAATTAGGATATTCCTACTGACGGCTATTGCGCTGGGTGTCGTCGGGCAGGCTCCCGCAAGGGCAGATAGTGCGGACGATGCGCTCGCTCGGGTCCAAGCGCTTGAAAAAGAAATTGTCGCGATCAAAAAAGAGAACGAAGCACTTCGTCAAGTGACGAAGCTTCGGGCAGAAAACGCTTCACTGAAAAACCGCCATGTGAGTGCAAACTCCGGGCGACCTACGGTTCGCGACCTTAACGACGCATATGCTGCCGACTTGCCAGCATATGTAAAAGCCGTAGCCCCGGCTGAGCAAGCAAGATTGAGGCTATGGGGCGAAGGCGGAGCAATTTGGTCCGGGGGCGATCCCATTTATAGCTTTTATCAACGCGTGGGTCTTACGCCTAACAACTTCACCAATGACGAAAGATTTTTTCCGCTGGTTCCCAAAGTTGGTTGGGACGCGGCGGTCGGCTTCGATTATCGATTCGCAGACTCCCCATGGCACGCGAGCGGCCAATTCCGTTATGGAGAAGCAAGAACAACCGTTACATCTTCCAGCTCTACAAGCCTTATTATTGACAGGCCTCCTCCGACTTTAGTGTCCGCGTCAGACTCTGAGCGAGTCACGCACAAAGAAACTCGCTGGCTGGCTGATCTCGCTTTGGGTCGTGATTTTTTCGGGGGAAGTGCCGATGCAATGCAGCTTAAGTTCGGCGTTCGAGTGGCGGAGCTGCAGGCGACAACGAATTCCGTTAACAGCGTCAGCCAAGTTGTTACCGGAATATTTTCGGCAAGCGCAGACAATCTTGCACCGCAGGAGCATCGTTTCTTGGGTGCAGGGCCACGCTTCGGTGTCGAAGGAGCCGCGCCGATTGGGCGGGGTTGGACATTCGATTATCTAGGTGACATTGCTGTGTTGTTCGGAACACAGAAATTTCAGAGGCTGCAAAGCATTCAAAACTTCGTCTCTGTTCCAGCCGGGCTCGGGCCCATTGTTCAGCCTCTGCCCGAAACGGTGGATAAATTTGGAACGGTGTTTAATTCCGATATTCAAGTTGGCGTGTCCTACTGGATGTCGCAAAACGCAAAAGTCAGTCTAAGTTATCGCTTGGATGCTTACTTTAACGTGTTTTCCTCTCTTGATGCTCAAAACGACTCGACAAGATTGCGGCGGATCGACCGCTACACTCATGGTCCACGATTGGGAGTCACAGCTCAGTTCTGATAGCAGGAGCTTTTGTTCAACGGCGATCATGCTGTGTTCGCGGATGACTTCCGCCATTGGCACCTTTGAGACATGGCGGCTTATCCTGAGAATGTCCGTTCACCGGGGTGGACCGGAAGTCGCCGTGGTCCGATAAAACCGACGCGAATGACCCGGGACGGACCTCAGCCGCACACGCCCATTGCGACGCAGCATTCAATGCAACGAGCATTGGGACCTGCTAACTTGCCTTGGCAACTCTCATGCGAGGTCATCGAATGAATCGCCGCGAGTTCATCACGCTTCTGGGCGCTGCGGCCGCGGCGTGGCCGCTCGCGGCGCGCGCGCAGGAAATGTCGAGAATTCCCAGGATCGGCATAATCATTCCTCGATCCGCTTTGGCTGCTATTGACAATGTTAAGGCCCTCAAGGACGGCCTGCGGCAGCACGGGTACATCGAGGGCCAAAGCATCACCATCGTCTGGCATTACGCCGATGGCAATTTCGACCGACTACCAGCCGTTGTAGATGAAATGCTTTCGGCAGGCGCGACCCTTCTTGTCGTCGGAGGTACGACACCGGCAGCAATCGTAAATAGAGCAACGAGCGCCGCGCCGATCGTATTTGTTGGGGTTACTGACCCAATCGGAGCAGGTCTAGCACAAAGTCTCGCCCGACCGGGCGGTAATGCTACTGGTCTGGCCACAGCGCACGAGGAGGCATACGCCAGGAAATCCGTCGAGCTACTTAAAGAAGCACTGCCGTGGGCTTCACACATCGCCCTGCTTTACAATGTTGCGAACCCATTCAATGTGAACTTTCTGCGAGAGGTGCAACGGGTTGCCCCTTCGCTTATGGTAAGGATCGATCCTTTTGAGGCGCGAACCCCGCAAGAATTGGAGAATGCAATAAGCGCCATCTCAGGCAAGCGGCCTCATGCCGTAATAGTGGCTACAGACCCATTTCTCGCCGGTCGCGTTAAGGAAATTGTGATCGCGACTATCCAACACAGGCTCCCCGCGATGTTTGGGTTCAGGGAGTATCCGCTCGCTGGCGGATTGATGTCATATGGCGCAAATCTCCCGGACATGTATCGACGGGTCGCGATGCATGTAGACCGAATCCTCAAGGGCGCAAAGCCAGCAGACTTGCCCATCGAGTTGCCTACAAAATTCGAGACGGTGATCAACCTCAAGACGGCCAAAACGCTTGGCATTGAAATGCCGGCGACGCTGCTCGTCCGCGCCGACGAGGTGATCGAATGAGGTGCAGTTTGCTTCAGTGCATGAGTCCGTTGTTGGCACGTTTGAGACAATCCGACCGGCTCTGAAGATGTCCGTTTATCGGGTAGACCGGAAGTCGTCGGCATCCCTCGAAAATGACGTGATTGACCCGGAATGGACTTCAACCGCCTGATACTCCAT
>JBBWZW010000141.1:0-5570 GCA_039649305.1 Burkholderiales bacterium | reverse complement strand
CGATTTATTTATCCGGCGGCGGCGTCGCGGCCGGTTCGCTCGGCTTGCCCGACCTGGGCATTTCCGGCCTCGACGATGTGTTGACCGACATCCGCCGCATTACCGATGTGTGCGATCTGCCGCTGCTCGTCGATGTCGACACCGGATTCGGCGCCTCCGCGTTCAACGTCGCGCGCACGGTCAAGTCGTTGATCAAGTTCGGCGCGGGCGCGATGCATATCGAAGACCAGGTCGGCGCCAAGCGCTGCGGCCACCGTCCCGGCAAGGAAATCGTCAGCAAGCAGGAAATGGTCGATCGCATCAAGGCAGCGGTTGACGCGCGTACCGACGAGAATTTCGTCATCATGGCGCGTACCGATGCGTTGGCGGTGGAAGGTTTCGATGCGGCCATCGAGCGCGCCGTCGCGTGCGTCGAGGCCGGCGCCGACATGATTTTTCCGGAAGCGATGACGGAACTGAACATGTATAAAAAATTTGCGGATGCGGTGAAGGTGCCGATACTCGCGAACATCACCGAGTTCGGCTCGACCCCGCTGTTCACGGTGGAAGAATTAAAGACCGTCGACGTCGGCCTCGTGTTGTATCCGCTGTCGGCATTCCGCGCGATGAACAAGGCGGCGGAAAATGTGTACACCGCGATTCGCCGCGACGGCACCCAGAAGAACGTGATCGATACCATGCAGACCCGCATGGAACTCTACGACCGCATCGGTTACCACGACTACGAACAAAAGCTGGATGCGCTGTTTGCGCAGCAAAAAGCTAAATAGCGGAGATACCATGAGTGAGCATCAACCTACCGGTTTCAAACCCAAGAAATCTGTCGCGCTGTCGGGCGTTACCGCAGGCAATACCGCGCTATGCACCGTCGGCAAGACGGGCAACGATTTGCACTACCGCGGCTATGACATCCTGGATGTGGCCGACACCTGCGAATTCGAGGAAATCGCGCACCTGCTGGTGCACGGCAAGCTACCTACGGTTGCCGAACTGAAGGGCTACAAGGCGAAACTGAAATCATTGCGGGGCATCCCCGCCAATGTGAAGGCGGTGCTCGAGTGGCTGCCTGCCTCGTCGCATCCTATGGACGTCATGCGCACCGCCGTTTCCGCGCTCGGCTGCGTCCTGCCGGAAAAAGACGATCACAACACGCCTGGCGCGCGTGACATCGCAGACAAGCTGATGGCGTCGCTTGGATCGATATTGCTGTACTGGTACCACTACAGTCATAACGGCAATCGCATCGAAGTGGAAACCGATGACGATTCAATCGGCGCGCATTTCCTGCATCTGCTGCATGGCGAAAAGCCGTCGGCCCTGTGGGAGAAAGCGATGCACACCTCGCTGATCCTGTACGCGGAACATGAGTTCAATGCGTCCACATTCGCCGGCCGCGTGGTGGCGGGTACCGGCTCCGACATGTATTCCGCAATCACTGGCGCGATCGGCGCATTGCGCGGTCCGAAACATGGAGGCGCGAACGAAGTCGCATTCGAGATCCAGAAGCGTTACGATAATCCGGACGAAGCGGAAGCCGACATCCGCAAGCGCGTCGAGAACAAGGAAGTCATCATCGGCTTCGGCCATCCGGTGTACACCGTTTCGGATCCACGCAACAAGGTGATCAAGGAAGTGGCGCGTAACCTGTCTAAGGATGCGGGTTCCATGAAGATGTTCGATATCGCCGAGCGCCTGGAAACGGTGATGTGGGACGTGAAAAAGATGTTCCCCAACCTCGACTGGTTCTCCGCCGTTTCGTACCACATGATGGGCGTGCCGACCGCCATGTTCACACCGTTGTTCGTGGTCTCGCGCACGTCCGGTTGGGCTGCGCACATCATTGAACAACGCATCGACAACAAGATCATCAGGCCGAGCGCGAACTATGTCGGGCCGGAAGACCTGAAGTTCGTGCCGATCAGCAAACGCAAATAAAAAAGTAAAGTCTCGTCTACAAAGGAAACATATGTCCGCTCCCATCTCCAACGTCCGTCCTGAACCGGATCAGGTCCTCGTCGACATCGTCGATTACGTCACCCAATATGAAATCAAGTCGCCGGTTGCGTACGATACCGCCCGCAACTGCCTGATCGATACCCTCGGCTGCGGCCTTGAGGCGCTGGAATATCCGGCCTGTACCAAGCTGATGGGCCCGATTGTCCCGGGCACCGTTGTCCCGAACGGCGCAAAAGTCCCGGGCACCCAATTCCAGCTCGATCCGGTGCAAGCTGCATTCAATATCGGCGCAATGATACGTTGGCTCGACTTCAATGACACCTGGCTGGCGGCGGAGTGGGGCCATCCATCCGACAACCTCGGCGGTATTCTTGCGACCGCTGACTGGATGTCGCGCAATGCGGTCGCCGCCGGCAAGAAACCGCTGACGATGAAAGACGTGCTGACCGCGATGATCAAGGCGCACGAAATCCAGGGCTGCATCGCGCTGGAAAACTCGTTCAACAAAGTGGGCCTCGACCACGTGGTCCTGGTGAAGGTGGCATCAACTGCGGTGGTCGCGGAAATGATGGGATTGTCGCGCGACGAAATCCTTAACGCCGTGTCGCTCGCATGGGTCGACGGTCAATCTCTGCGTACCTATCGCCATGCACCGAACACCGGTTCGCGTAAATCCTGGGCTGCAGGCGACGCGACTTCGCGCGCGGTGCGCCTGGCGTTGATCGCCAAGACCGGCGAGATGGGCTACCCGTCCGTGCTCTCCGCCAAGACGTGGGGATTCTACGATGTGCTGTTCAAAGGCCAGCCGTTCAAATTCCAGCGCCCGTACGGCAGCTATGTGATGGAAAACGTGCTGTTCAAGATTTCGTTCCCTGCCGAGTTCCACTCGCAAACCGCGGTCGAAGCGGCGATGACGTTGCATGCGGCGCTGAAGAAGGCGGGCAAATCGGCAGAGGACATCAAGAAGATTACCATCCGCACCCACGAAGCCTGCATCCGCATCATCGACAAGAAAGGGCCGCTGAACAACCCGGCCGACCGCGACCACTGCATCCAGTACATGGTTGCGGTTCCGCTGCTGTACGGCCACCTGACAGCCGCCGATTACGAAGACGAAGTGGCTGTCGATCCGCGTATCGATGCGCTGCGCGACAAGATCGCCTGCGTCGAGGACAAGGCGTTCACCGCCGACTATCATGATCCGCAGAAGCGTTCCATCGCCAACGCACTGACAGTGGAGTTGAACAACGGTGAAATCCTGCCGGAAGTGGTGGTCGAATATCCGATCGGCCACCGTCTGCGCCGCAAAGATGGCATCCCGCTGCTGGAAGCCAAGTTCAAAACCAACCTGGCGCGCCGCTTCCCCACCAAGCAACAAAAGACGATACTGGATATATCGCTCGACCAGGCGAAGCTGGAAGCGATGCCGGTCCATGAATATGTCGATCTTTACGTGATCTGATCGAGTTGATGGCCAAAGAAAAAGCGCAGTGATACATTGTCATTGCGCTTTTTTTCGTTTGGAGCTCCAGGAATACCCATTTGAAGACGGGCGTAATGAGGAGACAACATGAACTACGCAGACTTCTATCAGCAGTCCATCGACGATCCGCATACCTTCTGGGCCGAGCAGGCCAGGCTCATAGACTGGCATGAGCCGTTCTCGCAAGTTCTCGACTATACCAAGCCGCCGTTCACGAAATGGTTCGTCGGCGGCAAGACCAACCTCTGCCACAACGCGGTCGATCGCTGGGTGGCAACACAGGGTGACAAACCCGCGCTGATCGCAATATCGACGGAGACGAACACAGAGACGGTCTATACGTTCAGCGAACTGCAGGCCGAGGTGAACCGCGTCGCGGCGATGATGCAATCGCTGGGCGTAACACGCGGCGATCGGGTGCTGGTCTACATGCCGATGGTTCCCGAAGCGGCTTTCACGATGCTGGCGTGTGCGCGCATCGGCGCAATCCACTCGGTAGTGTTTGGCGGTTTTGCCGCCAACAGCCTGGCAACGCGCATCGACGATGCCAAGCCGAAGCTGATCGTTTCTGCCGATGCTGGTTCGCGCGCCGGCAAGGTCATCACCTACAAGGATTTGCTGGACGATGCGATCGAGCGTGCGCAACACAAGCCTGCGCACGTGCTGCTGCTGGATCGCGGGCTGGCGCCGATGTACAAGCTCGAGGGTCGCGATGTCGACTACGCCGGGTTGCGCGACCAGCATATCGATGCGAACGTCCCGGTCGCCTGGCTCGAATCGAACGACACGTCCTACATTCTCTATACGTCGGGCACGACCGGAAAACCGAAGGGCGTGCAGCGTGATGTCGGCGGTTATGCGGTTGCGCTTGCCGCTTCAATGAAACATGTCTTTTGCGGCAATGCCGGGGAAACTTATTTTTCGACGTCCGATATCGGCTGGGTGGTCGGACACTCTTATACCGTCTACGGCCCGCTCATCGCCGGCATGGCGACCGTAATGTACGAAGGCTTGCCGATTCGCCCCGACGCCGGGATCTGGTGGAGCATCGTCGAGAAGTACAAAGTCACGCGCATGTTCTCCGCGCCTACCGCCGTGCGGGTATTGAAGAAGCAGCCGCCGGAGTTCATGAAGAAATACGACGTGTCTTCATTGAAAGTCCTTTACCTCGCGGGCGAGCCGCTGGACGAAACCACATCGCAGTGGATTTCGTCGGCGCTTGGTGTGCGCGTGATCGACAACTACTGGCAGACGGAAACCGGCTGGCCGATCCTGTCGGTGGCGAAGGGTGTCGATGACAAGCCGACCCGTCTCGGCAGTCCGGGCGTGCCGATGTACGGCTACAAAGTGAAGCTATTGAACGAGTCCACCGGCGAGGTGTGCGGCACCAATGAAAAGGGCGTGGTCGTCATCGAAGGCCCGCTGCCGCCCGGCTGCATGCAAACCGTCTATGGCGACGATGAGCGCTTCGTCAAAACCTACTGGTCCAATTTCAGCACTGAACAGGTGTATTCGACTTTTGACTGGGGCATACGCGATGCCGATGGCTATTACTTCATCCTCGGGCGCACTGATGACGTCATCAACGTGGCCGGCCATCGGCTCGGCACGCGTGAAATCGAGGAAAGTATTTCCAGTCATCCCAATGTGTCGGAAGTCGCTGTGGTCGGCATTGAAGACAAGCTGAAAGGGCAGGTCGCGGTGGCGTTTGCGATCCTGAAGAACGCGGACCCGGCAGCCACCCAGCAAGGCAGGCTGGCGCTTGAAGGGGAGATAATGGCGACGGTGGACAAGCATCTTGGCGCGGTCGGCCGTCCGGCGCGCGTTTACTTTGTCACGCTGCTGCCGAAAACGCGGTCAGGCAAATTGCTGCGGCGTTCTATTCAGGCGATTTGCGAGGGGCGTGATCCGGGCGATCTGACGACGCTGGAGGATCCGGCGTCGTTACAGCAGATCAAGGCGGCATTGACCTTGTAGGGCGGGTCTCGACGTCTCGACCCGCCGCGAACTACGACTCGGTTAATCCAGCGTGGCAATGACCGGCGTATGATCCGACGGCTGTTCCCACTTGCGCGGCACTTTGTCGATCACACACGCGGTGCACCGCGCGGCAAGCGGCGGCGACAAAAGA
>JBBWZW010000467.1:0-3242 GCA_039649305.1 Burkholderiales bacterium | reverse complement strand
TTGATGCTGAAGGGTGTGTCGTTCCGTCTCGCGCCCGGTGAATGCCTCGGCATCATTGGTCCATCTGGCTCCGGCAAATCCACGCTCGGCAAAATCATCGCTGGAATTTCCGCTCCGACGATGGGTTCGGTCCTGCTCGATAGCATCGACGTTTTAGCCGTGCGCGATTCGGGCGGCGGTCGGCGCCTCGGATATCTGCCGCAAGATATCGATCTGTTCGGCGAAACAATAAAGGACATCATTGCACGGCTGGACGATGCCGATTTGCAGAAGGTCATTCAAGCAGCAAAGCTGGCCGGCCTTCACGAGATCATCATTCAGCTGCCGCGGTCGTACGATACGGTCATCGTTGGCGGAGCGGCCAGTCTCTCGCGTGGCTTTCGCCAGCGCCTCGGCCTTGCCCGGGCGTTCTTTGGCGACCCGCACCTCGTGGTGCTCGACGAACCGAACGCCAGCCTGGACTATCTCGGCGAGTGCGTGCTCTTCGAGGCCATTGAACAAATGAAGGCGGCCAATACCACGGTGATCATCATCACCCACCGGATAGGGATCCTCGCCGCAACGGACAAGATTGCGATTATGCAAGGCGGCGCCGTCAGCGCATTCGGTGACAGCAAGGAAATTATAGAGCGGTATTTGACACGATCTCAAGTCGTCTCGCGCGAAGCTGCTTCGCCCCATTCGAACCAGGAATGCGAGGGCAGCGTTGGGCCTCCACCGCGACCGGTGTTGCCGTGACGCGCAGCAAATATTCTTGCGACCTCTCTGCCCGAAGGGCAAGTGAGCTAATGAAAATTGCATTCGCTCACGTTCAGATTTGGGAGGTTCCGCGGCGATTGACGTCGGCGCCGCCGGCGCTCTGCGACCGGCTTCGCGGTGTCACCTGGACCGGAAACCTGCTGGTCGGCTGCTTTGTCGTGGGCCTCGGTGTCTGGTCGACCTTCGCACCGCTTGAGAGCGCCGCGATTGCTGTTGGCACCGTCGAATCCGAGTCGAGCCGAAAGACGATCCAGCACCTTGAGGGAGGCATCATCAGGGAGATTCTTGTCGCGGACGGTGATGTGGTCCACGCTGGACAAATACTGATCTCGTTGGAGGACACCAAGGCCCGGGCCGAGGTCCAGAGCCTGCAAGGCCAATTGTGGGACGCGACGGCACGAGAAGCACGGCTGCAGGCGGAGCAACGCGGCGACGAGCGGGTGTCGTTTCCGGCCAAGTTGGAGATGACGCAGAACGAGAACCCGTCGGTCGCGGCCGTCCTTGCGGCCCAGCAAAGCATCTTCGAAACGCGCCGGCAGGTCTTTCAATCGCAAGCGACCGTCAATAGAGAAAAAAGGTCGCAAGTCGAAAAGGAAATCGAGGGCCTAAGGGCGCAGGAAGGCGCGGCCTCGAAGCGCGTCGAAATCGTCGGCGAGGAAGTGGCTACGGTCGTCATTCTCGTCAACAAGGGGCTTGAGCGGCGCCCGCGCCTTCTGAACCTCGAGCGGGAAAAGGCTGACATCGAGGGGCGGCGGGGTGAGATTGTCGCGCAGATCTCGCGCGCCGAGCAGGTCATCAGCGAATCGCAGGCAACTCTCCTCAAATTGGAGAGTGACCGGCAAAACGAGATCGCGCAGTCGCTGCGCGAGGCACAAAACCAGATTTTTCAGACACGCGAGCGACTACAGGCGGCGGACGATCAACTGTTGCGAACGGCGGTCAAGGCGCCCGAGGACGGCGTGGTAACCGAACTGCGGGTCCATACCCCCGGTGGCGTGATTGGCGCCGGCGCACCTCTCATGGATCTGGTTCCCCGGCAAGATCGTCTCATCGTGACTGCGCGCATCAGGCCCGAGGACATCGATGTGGTCCGTCCCGGACTGAGCGCCGACGTGAATCTCCTGCCCTATAACCAGCGCCGCGTACCACGGCTCCAGGGAATTGTGACGCATGTCTCTGCCGACCGGCTTCTCGACAAGCGCACCGATCAGCCATATTACGCGACGAAGATTCGAGTGCAGGATCCACGCATCGCTGCGATCGACGGTGTCCAGATCGTTCCGGGAATGCCGACCCAGGTGTTCATCAAGACTGGTCGCGGGACCGTGGCGCTCTACGCCCTCAGGCCTCTGCTCGACAGCTTCAACAACGCCTTCCGCGAGGATTGAGCTGCGGCCATGATGGGAAGAGCAAGGCAGCCTTCAGGAAGATGAAGGCACTCGTACGCGTGCGTGACCGTTATGACCGGATAGTCGTTCGCTCCAACGAAGCACCGCCTCGGTGCGGTTGCGAGCGGAACACTTCCTCATGATGTGCTGAACATGCATTTTTACGGTGTTTTCCGAAAGGTTGAGCTTGACCGCAATCAGCTTGTTGGGAAGGCCGAGCTTCAGCGCCGCGAGCACATGTCGCTCACGGGGCGTAAGGTCGACCAGCGCCTTCTCGGGCTCAATCTTGCTGGCGCCGTTACCCTCGTGGGTTGCCGGTAGCTCGGGAGCGCCGGTGTCTGCCGACATCGTCTTGAGGCTCGACGCTTCGTTTTGTCCAACAATCGGCAGCGGTCGGTAGACCCCACCGGCAAGAACAAGGCGCAATCCGGCGACGGCGACCTCGACTGGAATCGAAGTCGGAAAAAACCCACGAACTCCCCGTTGCATCGCGGCTGAGGCGGTGGCCTCGTCGTCGCGATTTGACAACACCGCAACGTAGGCGTTCGGACAGGATTCTGCGAGGAGCGCGAGACTATCCTCGACCGAAGGATCATTGATCTGCTTGTCTCCGATATTCAGCGCGATCAAGCGGACATCTCTTCCCGATAACCAGTTCAGGCCACTCGTCGTTGCCATTTCGACGATCTCGAATCCGATGAGCTCTCTCTTGAGAATACTGAGGATGCAGGTACGCGCCAGGACGTGATGCTCGATGATCACAAGCACCGGCGATTTTCGCGATCCGTCGAGTGATACTGCAGGATTGGCAAAATCGTCCATGACGTCCCCGATTTCAGAAAAATGCTGAACCGCTCCCCTAGCCTGGATTTTCATGGAACAAATTTTCCTCACACGATCTGCGGCGATTTCCTTCTGATCGCGACGTTGCTCTCGATTTCCGAGCTGCGGCGCAGGAGTATCGTGCGGGACCGTTCTGGTCCATGGCAGGCAACAAATTTCGGTCGCGGTTCTGTTATTCGTGGCTAGTTGCAAATGTTGCGATACGCGATCGCCGCCGCTGAACCAGCGGGACCATCGACGACGTATGCATCA
>JBBWZW010000459.1:0-11189 GCA_039649305.1 Burkholderiales bacterium | reverse complement strand
GACCTGGGCGGCGCTTTGCGGCAGGCGTACGGCCGGGGCAATGCAACGCCTGAGGTCATTCATGCCGGCATGGATGTATTCCTGCATAACGGATGGGGCAAGGAGCATATGGAATTGCCCGCGATCGACGTGCATTTGTTAGGCGATGCCGACGCGGCAGTGACGGAACTGCTGACATTGCTGGCTGACCGTCCGCAGCGCGCTGCACAGCCGACGCCGCCGGGTGCCGCGGACATCCATGAAGACGATTCCTGCATCAACCTGCGACACGTGGCGCGGGCGCTGGCCAAAGCCGTTGATAACCAACCGGTCACGTTCAGCGGACTTCCACGCGGCTGGCCGGGCGATCTCTGGCCCCATCACGATCCGCTCGCCTATCTTGGCAAGGATGGCGGGGGAGGCATAGGGTCCGGCCCCGGTCTGGCTATAGGCGCCGCACTCGCGTTGCGTGACAGCGGCCGGATTTCGGTGGGTGTGTTGGGCGACGGTGACTGCCTGATGGGAATTAATGCGCTCTGGACTGCCGCACGTTACGAGATTCCCGTGTTGTTCATCATTTCGAACAATCGCTCCTACTACAACGACGAACTGCACCAGGAAGGCGTGGCGCGTCTGCGCAATCGCAATCCGGCTAACCGGTGGATCGGTCAGACCGTCGACCATCCGGCGCCCGACATCGCGAAGCTGGCGGAAGCGCAGGGACTGATGGGAATCGGCCCGGTCAAACGCATGGAAGATCTGGAACACGCGATTGCTCGCGGCGTCGAGTGTGTCCGCGGCGGACGGCCGTGCCTGATTGATGTTCATATCGATCCGGGGCACGGGCGGCATGTCCGTGATTCGGCGGGTGATCGGCCGGTGACGAAGGGCGGGCAATAGCGCTTGTCGCATCTGTTCGCGGAGAGACGTCGGTTGGGATCTGTGACGCCAACCCCAATGCGGTTTGTTGCTTTATGTCAAAAGTCGGAGTTGTTTTCTTGCCTAAGTCGTTAGTTTTAAAGTAACTTTTGTCCCGCACTAACCGCGAGAAGTCCACTTTTCCGACAGCTGAGGCAAGGACAACAATGAGCACATTACTCTGGCCTGGGCTGGCTATTTCCGTCGTTTTACTGCTGCTCATTGTCATCTGGTCAGTCAGGCGACACCGCGATCCCAAACTCCATATCGAATGCGGCTTGGGTATCGCCGAACTGATTCCCTCCCTCGCAGGCCTCACTCTCAGCACAGCCGTACCCGGAAACAGCGTCGAAGTCATCGAGAACGACACGTTCTTCGATGTACTGCTGGAGCGAATCAAATCGGCACAGCATTCGGTGCATTTCGAAACCTTCCTGTGGAAGGAAGGCGTGCTCGGTCAGCGGGTGGCGGACGCTCTCTCAGAGCGCGCCCGCGCGGGCAAGCGGGTTCGCGTGCTGCTAGACGCGACCGGCTGCAGAAAGATGGGCAAAGCCGCGCGGCGCCAGTTGGAGGATGCCGGATGCAAGCTCGTGCTTTTCCATGACAAGACGCTGCGCAATATCGGTGTGCTGAATGACCGCAATCATCGCAAGCTCGTCGTCATTGATGGCCGGGAAGCATTTGTGGGTGGGCACTGCATCACAGACGACTGGCAGTGGGACGCACCTGGAAGCAAGCACGTCAGCGATATCAGTGTGAGGTTGCGTGGTCCCATCGTGAACAGCGTGCAGTCCGCGTTCAGCGAGAACTGGACTGGACAAACCGGTGAGTTGTTCGTCGGCCAGGATTTTTTCCCGTCGCTGGAACCGGCAGGTGACGTGTTGATTCATGCGGCATTCGTGAAGCCGGAGGGCTCCGCGCCGGCCGTAAAGATACTTCACCACACTGCGATCTGCCTTGCCCGCAAGCGGATCTGGATCCAGAACCCTTATTTCATTCCGGAACCGGCGGCGATCGACGCATTCGGAGAGGCCGTTTCCCGTGGTGTCGACGTGCGTGTACTCATGCCTTCGACCGGCGGATCCGATAACCCGATGGTGCAGCACGCGGCGCACCGCAACTTCGAAAAGCTTTTGCGGTGTGGCGTGCGCCTGTTCGAGTATCCGCACACGCTCCTGCACCAGAAGGTGATGACGATCGACGGCGTATGGAGTGCGGTTGGCTCAAGCAATTTCGACGACCGGTCTTTCGAAACCAATGACGAAATCACGCTCGGGATCAGCGACCCCGCAACGGCGGAACGGCTTGATGCCATCTTCGGGAAGTACGCGGCCCAGTCCAGGGAAATCAAGCTGGAGGCGTGGGCGAAGCGAGGGCTATGGCATAAGGCGAAAGACAACGCGTTCTACATCATCAACGAATTCCTGTGATCTGCTCGCTTTTTGCGGACAATGATCAGGGACGGACCTGAGGTACGGCTTCAAATCCCGCTGCCGTCGCGTGTTGCAAACCGTGGATGGTGATTCTGCCGCCGCTTCATCTACCAGCGAAGCTACTTTTGGGTGGACCCATCTGGCTGTTCGCCTGGTTGATCGCTAAATGCACCATGGCTTCGGGTGTATCATTCCAAAATATTTTTGGGGAACGGTTGCCATCCTCCGGCAAACCCGGTTCTTGTATCCTATTTCTACGATTCCCCGTAACCGTCCGTCATCGATTGGCTTTAACAATATATCAATGAACAGTAAAAACAATGCCATCCTCGACGACCTGAATGATGAACAGCGCTTCCAGTTGCTCGTCACCGGAGTCAGTGATTACGCGATCTATATGCTCAACCCGGAAGGGTACGTCAATAGCTGGAACGCGGGCGCACAACGCTTTAAAGGCTATCTGCCGCATGAAATTATCGGCCGGCATTTTTCCCTCTTCTACACGGAAGGGGACCGGGCCGCCGGTATCCCTGCCAAGGCGCTGCAGACAGCGCTGGACGAAGGCAAGTTTGAAGCTGAAGGCTGGCGCGTGCGCAAGGACGGAACACGATTTTGGGCCAGCGTTGTCATCGATCCGATTCGGAACGGTTCGGGAACACTGATCGGATTTGCCAAGGTCACGAGGGATATCACCGAACGCATGGTCGCCCAGGAAGCCCTGCGTGAGAGCGAAGAGCGCTTCCGGATGCTCGTCCAGGGCGTGACCGATTACGCGATCTACATGCTCTCACCCACCGGATCTATCACCAACTGGAATGCCGGTGCAGAACGCATCAAGGGGTATCACCATGATGAAGTAGTCGGCACGGATTTTTCCCGGTTCTATACCGAGGAGGACCGAAGCAGCGGCCTGCCGGCGCAATCGCTGGCGACCGCAGCCAGGGAAGGGCGGTTTGAAAGGGAAGGCTGGCGGGTGCGCAAGGATGGCACAAGGTTCTGGGCACATGTGGTCATCGATGCGATCCACAACGATCTCGGGGTGCTGATCGGCTTTGCCAAGGTTACCCGCGACATTACCCAGAAAAAGCAGGCAGAAGAAGCGCTGGAGCGGGCCAATGAGGCATTGTTTCAGTCGCAGAAAATGGAGGCGATTGGCCAGCTGACCGGCGGTATTGCGCATGACTTCAATAACTTGCTGGCGGTGATGTCCGGCAGCCTGGACGTGCTTTCAACACGGCTGCACGATCCACGCGATCTCAAGATGCTGGACAGCATGCAGCGTTCCGTGGACCGTGCCGCAACGCTGACCCAGCAACTGTTGTCGTTCGCTCGTCAACAGCCTTTGAAGCTGGAGAAATACAATTTGAATGCGCTCATTGGCGGATTTGAATCCGTTCTTCGCCGTGCAGCCAATTCTTCTATTGCCTTCGACATCAGCCTTGCCTCAACGTTAAGGACGGTGTCAGTCGACGCGGCCCGGTTTGAGGCAGCACTGTTGAACCTGGTAGTCAATGCCCGCGATGCCATGCCCGATGGAGGAAGAATTGCTATCGCAACTGAGAGCGTCGAACTTGGGGAACGCGAAGTCGGCAGCCTGCCGGCAGGCCCCTATGTCAGAGTAAATGTTACCGATACCGGCACCGGCATGCCTGCGGAAGTTATGGCGCGCGCGTTTGAACCCTTCTACACAACCAAGGAAATTGGTAAGGGTACCGGGCTGGGCTTGAGTCAGGTCTACGGCTTTATTGCACAATCCGGAGGGGAGATCGTGCTGGAAAGTAAAGTCGGCAGAGGCACGACAGTTAGTATCTATCTGCCTTCCATACCGGGAGAAGCAGACGAGGCGGATAGGGATGCGAACGCGGACAGCCGCACAGGTACGGATACCGTCCTGATTGTGGAAGATGAGCCGGACCTGATGGAGGTTGCCGCCGAGCTGTTCCGCAGTATTGGTTATGAGGTGCTTACCGCAGGCAACGGCCATGACGCTATCGATATCCTGAAACGCCGGAGAGATATTAATCTGCTCTTTACCGATGTAATGATGCCCAACGGGATGAGCGGCATCGAACTCGCACGTTTCACGCGTAAGCTTTGTCCCGACGTAAAAGTCATACTTTCATCGGGTTATCCGCTTCCCGCACTGAAAGCCGAGCATGGCAATCTCGACGAATTTGCATTCATGATCAAGCCGTATCGATTATCGGATCTGGCGAAAAAAATTCGCGCAACGTCATAGCAATACTTCGCTGCACAAGGAGCGGGGGTTTTTACGGGAACCATATCTCTCGATGTGCTCTCGCGTCAAAGCTTGATACAAATCAAATTGCAGGCGAGAGCACGTTTTTCGCTGGATACGGAGCGACAAGCCTGGAAGCTTTTGTCGAACCCCCACCTGCAGAAGAGCCGCGCGCTGTGGGGCGGCCCGATTCGGCTTGTGCCGTTTCAGGCGGCTTCGTCTAGCGCCGGATAATCGATATAGCCGACTTCGCCGGGCGTATAGAACGTCTGCGGATTCGGCACATTGAGTGGCGTATTGCGCTTCAGCCTTTGCACCAGGTCCGGATTGGCAATGTACAGGCGCCCGAACGCGACCGCATCGGCATGGCCCGATTCAACCGCTTCCAATGCCATCGTGCGGTCATAGCCGTTGTTGGCGATATAGACACCCCTGAAGGTCCTGCGGGCCCATTCGAAATCAAAGCCCGGCACGTCGCGCGAACCGCCGGTGGCGCCCTCGATGAAATGGATGAAGGCGATACCGCGCAGATTCAGTTGTTCGATCAGGTAACCGAACACCGCTTGCGGATTGGTATCCGACAGGTCGTTGGCCGGCGTCACTGGAGACAAGCGGATCCCGACGCGGCCGGCGCCGATTTCGGCGATCACTGCGTCGACTACCTCGAGCGCGAATCGAACGCGATTTTCGACCGAGCCACCGTATTCGTCGGTACGATTGTTGGCGCCGTCACGCAGGAACTGGTCGATCAGGTAACCGTTTGCGCCGTGGATTTCGACGCCGTCGAAGCCGGCGCGGATTGCGTTTGCCGCGCCGCGGCGATACTCAGTAACCACCTGCGCGATTTCATCGATGGCCAGTTCACGCGGTTGCGGCGCCTCGACCTTGCCTTTGTGCGTGTAAGCGACGACATTCGGCCTGACCGCCGAGGGCGCGATCGGCTGGGTGCCGCCAGTAAGTTCGGGATGCGTCACCCGCCCCACATGCCAGATCTGGGCGACGATCTTCGAGCCGGCTTCATGCACGGCCCGGGTAATGGGCTTCCAGCCTTCCACCTGGGCGTCGGAATAGATGCCAGGCGTGGCCATGTAGCCCTTCCCGACCGGGGACACCTGGGTGCCTTCGCTGATGATCAGGCCGGCGTTGCTGCGCTGGCGGTAATACTCGATGTTCATGGCGCTGCCGGGTACATCACCGGCGGGTTCGTCGGCGCGGCTGCGGGTAAGCGGAGCCATCACGACACGGTTCGCGACTTCGATATCGCCGATGCGAGTGGGTTGAAACAGTTTGTGTTGTCCGACCTGGATGTTGTCAGCAGTAGTCAAGGTGTCGTTCCTTTTCTTATTGAGTTGAAGGTGGCGCAGGCGCTTGAGGCCGCACGGCTTGTGTTGCGCAATTATGGCCATTCCCGGCAGAGTTAAATAGGCGTGACAAGCGATATAATTTATTCTTTACAGGAATATATAGACCGATGGACAGACTGCGCCTGATGGAAACCTTCGTCCGCGTCGTGGAGACGGGAAGTTTCTCCGCGGTGGCTCGTGAAGGGCTGACGACGCAATCGACGATCAGCAAGCAGGTACAAGCGCTGGAAGCGCAACTGGGCGCCAGGCTGCTGGTGCGCTCCACCCGCAGCCATTCCCTGACCGAGGCCGGGCAGCTGTACTACGAGCGCTGCCGCCAGGTGCTCGACACGCTGGAGGAGGCTCGCATCGAGGTGCACCGGGCCGAACACGAAATCTCCGGGGTCCTGCGCGTGGCCGCGCCGGTGGCGTTCGGCCGCCTGCATATCGTGCCACGGCTGCCGGGGTTTTATGAGCGGTATCCCAAAATCAGGGTCGATCTGCAGCTCGATGATGGTTTCGTCGATCTGGTGGCGGCCGGCATCGATGTCGCTTTTCGCGTGGGCGAACTGAAGGACAGCCGCCTGGTGGCGCGCCGCATCGGTACTGCGCATCGCGCTACGATGGCCGCCCCGTCTTATCTCGACAAGCACGGCGAGCCACGCCATCCGGATGAGCTGTTGCGCCATCAATGCCTGGTCTATACCGGGCTGGCCAATATCAATGAATGGATCTATCAGGACGAAGGCAAGCCCGATATCACCGTGCGGGTGAGCGGTAATTTCCAATCAAACAGCTCGGAAGCGATTCGCCAGGCGGCATGCGAAGGGTTGGGCATCAGCTATTCGACGTTGTGGGTCTACGGGGACGACATCCGCGCCGGCCGCCTCAAGCCTATCCTGACCCAGTACAGCTTGCCTTCGCTGCCCTTGAATGTGGTGTTTCAGCCGGCGCGACGGCCTTCGCTCAAAGTCAACAGCTTCGTCTCCTACTTCGCCGAAGCATTCAGCCAGGATTCCGATATCGCGGAGATGCTCACGGCGGATGCGGCGTCGGGTAGCGTTGCCCGCCAATAGTGGTTGGTCGCGGGTGACTCACCTCTCAAGCAAGCGGGTCGGGCAGGGTTTCGCGAACCACAGGTTCGAGCTGCCGCAGCCGGTTTGGCTTGAAAGCCAAACCGTCGGGCGCGGAGCGGGGAGTTGTCTACCCGGCGGGAGCCCTTATGCAGACAGCTTCTGCATTTCGGCGTAGAGGTCGGCTTTCCCTTCAAAGCCGATGCCCGGCAAGTCAGGCATGGTGATATAGCCGTTATCCACTTTGACGCCGTCCGGGAAGCCGCCGTATGGCTGGAACAGGTCAGGATACGATTCGTTGCCGCCGAGTCCGAGGCCTGCAGCGATGTTGAGCGACATCTGATGACCACCGTGGGGAATGCAGCGGCTGGGTGACCAGCCGTGCTGGCGCAGCATCTCCAGCGTGCGCAGGTATTCGACCAGGCCGTAACTGAGCGCGCAGTCGAATTGCAGCCAATCGCGGTCCGCACGCATGCCGCCGTAACGGATAAGATTGCGCGCGTCCTGCATGGAGAACAAATTCTCGCCGGTCGCCATCGGGTTGTCATAGTAATTGCGCAGCGTCGCCTGCAGTTCAAAGTCCAGGGGATCGCCCGGCTCTTCGTACCAGAACAGGTCGTACTGCGACAGCGCTTTCGCATATTGGATGGCGGTGTCCAGATCGAAGCGGCCGTTGGCGTCGACGGCGAGCTTCTGGCCATCCTGGAGGACGCTGAGGATAGAGTCGATGCGGCGCAAATCCTCGTCGAGCGTAGCCCCACCGATTTTCTTCTTTACCACCGAATAGCCGCGGTCGATATAGCTGCGCATCTCGTCCTTCAGCTTTTCATGGTCCTGGTCCGGATAGTAGTATCCGCCTGCGGCATAAACGAAAACTTTGCGGTTGGGCTGACCATTCCCGTAACGGTCGGCGAGTAACTGGAACAGCGGCTTGCCCTCGATTTTCGCCACTGCATCCCATACCGCCATGTCGATAGTGCCGATTGCAACCGATCGCTCGCCGTGGCCACCCGGCTTTTCATTGGTAAACATCGTGTTCCAGACTTTTTCCGGATCCAGGTTCTTGCCGGTTGCATCGACAAGACTTTCGGGATCGGCTTCAAGTACACGGGGAATGAAACGCTCGCGCATCAATTTTCCCTGTCCGTAGCGGCCATTGGAGTTGAATCCGTAGCCCACGACGGGCTTGCCGTCGCGGATAACGTCAGTCACGACAGCGACCAGGCTTAGCGTCATTTTGCTGAAGTCGATGTAGGCGTTACGAATGGGTGAACTGATAGGGACGGTCTTTTCGCGGATTTCGACGATTCTCATGGTTTTCTCCTAAAGGCATTGCAAGTCGTGGATGCAAACTGGACGCTAGGTTATCCGCGAAAAAGGCGTTTAGAATTCACTCTGACTCAATTGATTAGTGAATTACGGTGAAGACACACATCTCTGCGGACCTGGAGTTCATTGTCCTGATTGCGCGGCATGGCAGCCTGTCCGCAGCTGCCCGGGCACTTGACCTGACGCCGCCGGCAGCGACCAAACGCCTCGCGCAATTGGAAAGCCGACTGGGCGTCCGACTCGTAAATCGGACCACACGGAGCATTAGCCTGACGAGCGAAGGCGAAACGTTTCTCACCCATGCGACGCGCATTCTTGAAGAGCTCCGGGAGATGGAGGAGGCGGTCACGTCGCCGCGTGCAATGCCACGTGGGTTATTGCGCGTCAACGCGACGCTTGGTTTTGGCCGCACGACCATAGCGCCACTCGTTTCCGCGTTTGCAAAGAAGTATCCGGATGTCGAAGTGCAGGTTGAAGTGACGGATAGCCCTATTGACCTCGTGGAGAGCGCTTTCGATCTTGCGATCCGCTTCGGCGAACTTCCCGACAAACGACTGAATGCGCGGCGCGTAATGTCGAACCGTCGGTTCCTTTGCGCGTCCCCCGTCTATCTTGAGCGCCATGGGGTGCCGACGAGCCTTGCCGATCTCGCCAGTCACCGCTGCATCATCCATCGCCAAAACGACGATGCCTATGGAATCTGGCGCTTTATGCACCGCGACCATAGCGAGGCCATCAAGGTACATGGAGCGCTTTCGAGCAACGATGGCGATATCGTGCTCGGTTGGGCGCTTGACGGTCACGGCATCCTGATCCGCTCCGAGTGGGACCTGGCGAAATATCTCGAAAGTGGGAGGCTGAGAGTGGTACTCCCGGAATTCGCACTCCCATCCGCGGACCTGTTCGTCTATTACCCGAATCGACGCAATCAATCCATCCGCACCCGCGCGTTTATCGACTTCCTCGTGAAGCATTTCCGCAGGCCGTTCAAACCCATCGAACAAACGGCCGGAGATTAACTGGGCCTGACTTGCTGACCTGTATACGCAGAAAACTACTCCACACCGCGGGCCTCTGCAAGTGCAATCGTTAAGTGCTGCACCTTCTTTTTGAGTTGATCGCGCTCTTCTGTGAGCTTGGTAACCAATAGCGTCAGGCGGTGAATTTCAAGTTGGTCGGGGGTGGCGTCACTGGGTGGGGCGGCCGGTTCAGGCTTGGGTGGCAGTCGGTCCTCGCGCACCTGTCTCGCCACCTGGCGCAGTTCCTTCTTGCCCCCGGCGACAGCCGCTACCTGCTTCTCTCCAGGCAAGGAGGCTACGGCAGCTGCAGCATTAATGGAAATCACACCGGCCTTGACTGCACTGACCAGCTCGGGCGTAGCCGTCTTCCGGATCTTCTCGATCTGACCGAGCGTCGCACTGCTCACGCGGGCCGTGCGTGCAATAGTCTCGCGGGTCAACATTGGGGCGGCTCCGGATTGCGTGGCGGCATCACCCCCTGTTGTTTTTTCCGGAGACTGCCGGGCTTGCACTTCTGCCAAACGCGAGGACACGATTTCCTTCTTGCGAAGTGCAAGTACGCCTCGTTGAAAATCCGATACGCTGCGCCGCCCGAGGTGATTGTCAATCATCCACAGGTGCACATCGTCCATGGACTGGAAAGTCTGATTCTGTACGGTATTAAAAGGGATTCCGTGCTTCTGGCAAATGCCGTAGCGGTTGTGTCCGTCCACCAGCAGATCGCCCCACAATACCAGCGCATCGCGGCATCCTTCGGTGAGTAAGCTGCGTTCCAGCGACGCGTATTCGTCCTCTGTCAATGGATCGATATAGGCGCGGAGTTCTTCGTTGATAGTAATCGTCATGGGCCAAACAAAAAAAACGGTAGCGCGGTAGTGTACACACTGCTGCCTTCCCACGCGTGAATCTGGAGGTAAAAAGCGGTTGGCCACATTGGAACCACCGGCTGTATCAATAACTATCGTCGATGGTCAGCATTCGCAGGCGAAAAGTGGATAATGCGTCTCCAGCTATCGAATTGCCGCCCTTTCTTTTATGACATCAAAATTAACGAATGCCTCGATGCGTAGAGCGATATATTTGGCTTTAATCTTCGCGGTCGTTTCGAAGCCTGCCCTTTGCCAGCAGAACATACAGTTCATAAGCATTGATTCATTTGTCGCGTCGCTTACAGAAGCAAATGTGCGTGCATCAGCAGAAGGCGATCTTATGGGGAAAGGCCGAAAGGATTGGGCGGGAATAATCGCCTACAAGGAAGACAACGACGAGGAGAATGTGCGAATCTACATACTCCAGAAACTAGAATCTGGCAGTTATTCTCTTGTCGAAAAATCAGCGTCAACACCAGCGTCCGGTGGGACAGGAAATTTCGGCTATGAAGATATAAGGATCAATGCCAAAAGCCTTATTGTTTCGTATGGCTATCACTGGCACGAATGTGCTGGCAACGCATCAAGCCAATTTAAACTAATCCAAGATAATTGGCGTTTAATTGGTGTGGAATCCTTTGAAACAAACAAAATTGACGGCTCCGATACAGTCGTAGATTCCAGTACAAACCTCATGACGGGCAAGGCCATCGTCAAAAAATCGAAAAATAAAAATGTAAAAGTTTTCACTTTTAAGGTAGAGCCTAAACGGGTTTTATTTAAAGACTATAGTGGCCAGGGAACCATATCTATGCACGAAAAGGCGCCCGTATGTTGACCCATAACATTCTGACCAACGCTGGCGGCCGCGCCGCTGGTTATCAAGAGCGTTATACCGCTGTGGAGCGCTTTCCCAGTTAGGCGCCGCGAAGGAATAAGTTGGGCAATTTGGCGGCCGTCGCGGGATGCGGTGCAAGGCGTGAGGAG
>JBBWZW010000429.1:0-5574 GCA_039649305.1 Burkholderiales bacterium | reverse complement strand
CTCCGGCACCATCCGCTCCGCCTCCACCACCCATCCTCCGCCCATCGCCTTGTACAAATTAACCAGCGACGCATACACCGTGTTCTGCGTCTGGGTAAATGAGACCTCGGCGTTAAACAGGTTGCGCTCGGCATCGAGTACGTCGATCAGGCTGGTGTATCCGTTTTCGTAACGCACACGCGCCAGCCGGGCGTAGGTGGTCAGGGTCTCGACCTGGCGCCTCTGCGTCTCCAGTTGCACACGCGATTTCTGGAACGTCACCAGGGCGTCTTCCACTTCCTGAAATGCGACCTGGATCGCCTTCTGGTATTGCAGCAGCGCCTGTTGTTGCACGGCCTCGGTTTGTTGCACCTGTCCGGCGATGCCGCCGGCGGTGAAGATCGGCATCGCCGCCGCAGCCGCGTAAGCCCACGTCTTCGCCGGCCCACTAAACAAGTCCGACAGGTCGCCGCTGACCGAGCCTAGCAAGCCGGTGAGCGAAATGGAGGGAAAGTACTGCGCCCGCGCGGCGCCAATGAGCGCATTGGCGGAAATCAGGTTTTGTTCGGCCTGGCGAAGGTCGGGCCGCCGCGCAAGCAATTCCGAAGGCAGTCCTGCCGGCACCGCGGGCAGTCCGAGTTGTCTCAGTTCCAGGCCGCGGCGGATATCGCCGGGATTGCGGCCAAGAAGGATCGACAGGGCATGCTCCTGTTGCGCGATCTGCGATTCGATCGGCGGGATCCTCGCCAACGCGTCTTCGTATTCCGCCTGGGTCTGCGTCAGCTCCAGTTCGGACACCGTGCCGGCGTCAAAGCGAAGCTTGAATATCCGCAGGGATTCCGCCCGGCTGGCGGTGGTTGCCCTGGCGATCTCGAGTTGCCGGTCGAAATTGCGCAGATTGATATAGGACTGCGCCACCGAGGACACCAGGGTCAGAATGGTCGCGCGGCGGCCTTCTTCGCTCGCCAGAACGTCCGCGCGCGCCGCTTCCGTCTGTCGGCGCAAGCGGCCGAACACGTCGATTTCCCAGCTTACCGAAAGTGCCGCCTCATACTGTTCACCAACCAGCGAGACGCCAGCCGGAAGCGGCACCGCGCTGCGCTCGCTTGCGCGTTGGCGCTGCGCGTTCAGGGCGGCGCCCACCGGGGGAAAAAGCGGCGCGCGCGTGCTGGCCAGTCGCCCGAGGAATTGATCGACGCGCGCGGCTGCGATTTTGACATCCTTGTTTTCCGCGAGCGCGATCCCGATCATTTCATTCATCGCCGGGTCCTGGAACTGCTCCCACCAGACGGTGTCGGCCATGCGTTTTGCATCCTTGTCTTCGAAACGGAACGCATCCGGCGTGCCAACCGGCGGCTGCTGGTAGTCGGGGCCGATCGCGCATCCGCCGAGTCCCGTCAGGATGAGCAGCGCCAGTGCGGCAGAATTGGCAGAGGGTGGCATGGCCGTTCAGTTGTCCTCATGCGGGGCATGGGGCGCGGGCTGGACTGGTGCGCCGCCTGCGGAGACAGCCGCTTCGGCGGCCTCCGTTTTTTTCTTCCGGCTGAATTTCGCCGACATCGTCTCGATCACGTAATAGAACATCGGAATGAAGAACACCGCGATCACCGTCGCCGCAAGCATGCCGCCGATCACGCCGGTGCCAATCGATATCCGGCTGTTTGCCGATGCACCGACCGCGATTGCCAGCGGCACGCAGCCGAGTATGAAGGCCAGCGAGGTCATCACGATCGGGCGCAAGCGTTCCCGCGCTGCCGTCATGGCCGAGTCGTAGATCGTCTGTCCGGCTTCCCGGTTAATGACGGCGAACTCAAAGATCAGGATGGCGTTCTTGGCCGCAAGCGCCACCAGCATCGTCAGGCCGATCTGGAAGTAAACATCGTTGGAGAGGCCACGCATCATGACCGCCACGAGTGCGCCGAATATCGCAAACGGCACGGCCATCAGCACGCCGACCGGCAACGTCCATTTTTCGTATTGCGCGGCAAGGATCAGGAACACCATAACCAGGCCAAAAATGAATACGGAGGAGGACGCGCCACCGGACTTCTTCTCTTCGAACGCCTCTCCGCTCCACGCCAGGGCGAAGTCGGAGGGCATCACTTGCGCACCGATGTTCTCGAGCGTCGCGATAGCCTGGCCGGAGCTGTATCCGGGCGCCGCTGTCGCGGTTATTTTGACTGCGGGGAAGTTATTGAATCGTGTCATGAGGTCAGGGCCGGTGACATACCTGGTGGTGACTACCGACTTGAGCGGAACCATGTTGCCATCGGCGCTGCGAACGAAGATCTCCTCCAGATCGTCGGGCCTCAGGCGATAGGCGGGTTCGGCCTGCAGGATCACCTGCCACAGGCGGCTGAACTTGTTGAACTGCGACACATACAATGAGCCGAACATGGTTTGCATCGCGCTATAAACGTCTTCAACCGGGACGCCGAGGGTCTCCGCCTTGTCACGGTCCACGTCCACCATCAGCTGCTGGGATGACGCGTTGAATGTGGTTGTGACACCGGCAAGCCCGGGAGTTTGCTTTGCCTTGGCTACGAACTGCTTGACCACTTCCGCCATCTGTTGCGGCGTCTTCTCACCCTTGCTCTGGATCCACAGCTCCATGCCTCCGGTGGTACCCAGGCCGGGAATCGATGGCGGATTCACAGGCAGGATGATGCCTTCGCGTACCTTCGACAATGCTTTGCGGGCTTTATCAAGAACCGTTTCCGCGTTCTGGGTGTCCCGGTTCTCTGATGTGTACCGTTCTTCGAAGTCCTTGAACCCGACGAAGAAGGTGGAGGCATTGTTCTTGTTCTGCGCATCCAGCAAGCTGTATCCGTCCACGACGGCGACTCCGCTTACCGCTTTTTCCTTCATGAAATGCTCAGCGACCTTGCTGCTGGTGGCCCCGGTCCGGTCGAGACTGGCGGCATCGGGCAACACGACTGCGCCAAGCAGGTAACCCTGGTCCTCCGGCGGCAGGAAGGAACGCGGTACGATGCGCATCATCACGACGGTCAGCGCGATCATGACGGCGAACAGCAGGAGCGCGATTCCGGCCCGCCTGATGGTCAACGCAACGGCACTGCTATATCCGCCTGTCATACGCTCGAAGCTTCTTTCAAACCATCTGAAGAAGCGATTCTTCTTGCCATGCGTGGGCTTCAACAATATCGCGGCAAGAGCAGGGGAGAGCGTCAGCGCGACGATGCCGGAAATCACGACCGAGATGGCGATGGTGATCGCGAACTGCTTGTACATCTGCCCGGTGATACCGGAGAGGAAGGCGACCGGCACGAACACTGCGCACAACACGAGCACGATCGCGACCACCGGGCCCGCTACCTCGTCCATCGCGCGCCTGGCAGCTTCCTTCGGTTCCAGGTTGTGCACATGCATATTGCGTTCGACGTTCTCAATGACAACGATCGCATCGTCCACCACGATGCCGATGGCCAGCACCATCCCGAACAGGGTCAGCATGTTGACGGAGAAACCAAGTGCCGCCATACCGACGAACGTGCCGATGATGGATATCGGCACCGCAATTACGGGAATCAGGGTCGCGCGCAGGCTTTGCAGGAACAGGTAGACCACCAGCACGACCAGCACCAGCGCTTCGAAGAACGTGTGCACCACATCGCTGATCGATGCCCGGGTAAACTTGGTCGTGTCCATCACTACGGTGTACTCCAGTCCCTCGGGAAACGACTTTTTCAGCTCCGCCAGGCTCGCGGTGACCTGCTCCGAGACGTCCAGCGCGTTCGCGCCGGGCTGTTGGTACACCGCCATCATCGTGGCCGGCCTTCCCTGGAAGGTGCTGCGGATCGAATAGTCCTTCTGGCCAAGTTCGGCCCGGCCGACATCCTTGAGCCGCACGATCGCGGCCCCTCCGCTGGCGGCGCGGATGATGATGTTTTCGAATTCGGCCGGCTCGGTCAGCCTCCCGGGGGTAGTGACGGCAAAGGACTGTTCGACCGCTTTGCCCGTCGGCGATTGTCCCAGCCGGCCGACGGCGAACTGCTGGTTCTGGTTGGCGACCGCCTGTTGGACATCGGCCGCGGTCACGCCTAGCTGCGCCATGCGGTCGGGCTTCAACCAGATGCGCATTGCGTAATCAGGCGTTCCGAAAATGGATGTCTGGTTGGCGCCGGGAATGCGCTTCAGAGCGTCCAGGACATACAGGTTCGCATAATTGGCGACATAGGTCGGATCGAAGCGATCGTCGGGCGAATAGATGGCGATCACCATCATGAATGCCGACGACTTCTTCTGTACCTGGATGCCCTGCTGCTGCACCGATGACGGCACCTGGGGCAGCGCGAGGTTCACCCGGTTCTGCACGTCGACCTGCGCGAGCTCGGGATCGGTGCCGATTTCGAAAAACACGTTGAGCGTCATGTTGCCGGTCGACGAACTCGACGAGTTCATGTAGATCATGTTGTCGGCGCCGTTGACTTGCTGCTCGATCGGCGCTGCGACATTGTTTGCCACCACGTTGGCATCGGCGCCGGGGTAGGTGGCCGCAACCGTGATCTGCGGCGGCGTGATGTCCGGGTATTGCGCAATGGGCAGGCCGAGCATCGCCACAGCGCCCCCCAGTGTGATGATGATCGAGATGACCGTAGCGAAGATGGGACGGTCGATGCAGAAGCGAGAGATATTCATTTGAGATTTAGCTTAGCGTGGCTTGTCGGCCGGCTTGCCTGGTCCGGATGCAGCGCTGCCTGTCGAGCTATCCCCGCTGGTCTGTTCAGCCCCGGGGGCTCCGGCGCCTGCCAGTCCCGTTGCAGGCTTGTCGACGACTTTGAGTGCGACGTCAGGCGATACCCGGATGGCGCCGTCGACAACCACGCGCTCGCCCGGACGCAAGCCCTGATTGATAAACCAGTCGTCGCCCTGCCACTCGCCTACCTCAACCACGCGTTCCCGCGCTTTGCCATCCTTGTCGATCACCCATACATAGTGACTCTTTGCGCCCTGCAGCACTGCGCGCCGCGGCACCAGGATCGCGTCGGGCCGCACGGCCCCCAAAACCTTTGCGCGCACGAACTGTCCGGGCTTCAGCGTTCCTTCAGGATTGGCCACTTCCGTGCGTATCAGGAACGTGCCGGTTTCCTTGCTGAATGACGGGGCGACGAAGTTGATGCGGCCGCGATTGGGAAATAAGGTACCGTCGCCGAGAACCACTTCAACGTCGAATTCCCTGTTCTGCGGGAACCTGAGCCGTCCTTTGTCGATTTCTGCGCGGTACCTGAGAAGCTCATTCTCCGACAAGCTGAAATTGACCCACATCGGGTCGACCTGCGACACGGTGGTGAGGAGCCCGGCTTCCCCCGGGGTCACGTAACTTCCTTCCTGCTTTTTTGCGTAACTCGACAGGCCGTCAAGCGGGGAAGAAATCGTTGTGTAGCTGAGGTTGAGCTGCGCTGTCCTAACTTCGCCCTCCGCGGCGAACACGGCGGCCCGGGCCTGCTGTTCATTGCCAATTGCATCGTCGAGATCTTTTTTGCTTACCGCGTTCTGTTGCGCCAGGGGACGGACCCGGGCCAGGTTTTGTTGCGTAACGCCGAGCCGGGCCTTCTGCTGCTCCAGCTGTCCCTT
>JBBWZW010000412.1:0-12987 GCA_039649305.1 Burkholderiales bacterium | reverse complement strand
GCCCGCACGATACTCCACTGCAAAGGATTGGTATCCTGGAACTCGTCCAGCAAAATATGCTTGTAACGCGCGTCCAGGCGGCTTTGCAGATAGGCTGCATGCTCTTCGTTGGTGAGCAGGCGATACGCATGCCACTCGAGATCGCCGAAGTCGAAGACGCGCTGTTCCGCTTTTACCGCCTGATAGTGCCCGAGGTAATCAGCGCCGACAGTGAACAATGCGCTGTTCAGACCGAGCACGAGACGTTCGAAACTCCGTCGTTGCAATTGCAGCAGCAATCCGGCGATGTCGCCAAATTCCTGTTCGAACCGGTCCGCACCATCGGCGCCGAAGCTCTGCTCAAGTGCCGTGAGCAGCTTTCCGCGCCGATGATCGTTACCGCGCGGGCTCCCCTTGTCGTCGCAAAATTGTGCCAATAACTGGTCAAAATCCGCGATTCCGGGACCCGCCGTCAATGCGCTCTCGATCAGTGTCGCGCGCTCCTGGTTGCGCTTGGCGCCCTGCCCGAGCAGCCATGCGACATTCTGGATGCGTGCCATCGATCTTTCGTCGTCCCACAACGTGAGCCGGGCGTCAGCCAGCGCATCCTCGGCACAAAGCTCGTACAGCCACTGAAGCGGCGGACTGACCGGCGCCCCCTGCGCCCCCTGCGTCACCGCCCACCATTCCGCCCGCTTGCTGACGAACGCATCGATCAGCCTGTGCGCGTTCCAGTCGCCCACCATCTCGTACAGCGCGAGCAAGGCTTCCTTCACCTCGCCGCCGCCATCATCGTTTAACCCCTGCAGGAATCGGGCGTACGCGTCCATCATCAGCTCGCCGGTAGCCTCGGTCAGGTTGTAACCATGGGGCACACCCGAGGTGAGCGGCGCGATCTGCAACAGCCGCGCAAACCAGCTATGGAAAGTATCGATGGACAAGGCGTTCGGACTCGACAACACGCGCTCATACAAGCCGCGTGCCAACGGCATCAAACCAGGCACATCCTGTTCGGGCACGCCGCGCTCGATCAACAGCGCGCTGACTTCGTCATCAGGTTTCAGCGCAAGCTCGCGTAACAGATGAACCAGGCGTTCGCGCATCTCTTGCGCGGCCTTGCGCGTGAACGTAATCGCGAGCAGTTCGGCCGGCTCGGCGCCGGCGAGCAGCAGCCGCAACATGCGCGCCACCAGCAGCCAGGTCTTGCCGCTACCGGCGCACGCCTCGACCACGATGGACCGACGCGGATCGCAGGCGATCCGGGTGAACTCTGCGGCGTTTACCGCAGAACCGTTGGCCTCGTATGCGCGCGGGGCACTGATATCCATCCGCATTACCATGCTCCCTTGCGGCACAACCCGCGCACTTCACAAAACTGACAGACTCGCTCAATGCCGCTGGCGGGCAGCGCAGCGCCCTGCCCGATTGCCTGCATCGTCTCCACCATCTGCGCCTGCAGCGCACGTTGCCATTCGTCGTAACTCTGCGCGGCGGCATCGCCGGTTTTGTCTTTGGTCGCTTCCAGCGCGACATAGTGCGCGTGGGTTACCGGTGTATCGGACAGCATCCCGTAAAACGCGAGCTGGTGATCTTCACGTTCCTTCAGCTTGTCACGCAATGCCTGGAGGTTCCGGGTTTTATAGTCGAGCACCGCCCGCTCGCCGTCGGCGTTTTCATCGATGCGGTCGATGCGGCCGTGCAGAGTAATCTCGCCGCCGGTCCACCTGATGGTTTTTTCGAAGGCCTGCTCACCTGCCACGAATTCCCAACCCTGGCTCTCCCGCTCATTGGCCCAGGCAAGATAGGCCGGCATGATTTTCTGCCAACGCGCGTAGTAACCGAGCGCCGCGGCGCTGCGGGCGACTTCTTCTTCGAATATCTTCCCCGAGATGTCGATCAGCAGATCGGCACGTTCATGCAGGGCCACCTTCCGGTCGCGCAGGGTTTCGTGATACGTCGTCAATATCTTGTGCAGCCAGTCGCCGTAATCCCGCTTCTCAGGCAGATCCGACAGTTCATCCAGGCCATTCAGGCGCAGCATCCGGGTGGCAAAAAATTGATACGGACATGCTACGAGGCTGTTGTAACCGCTGGCTGACAGCTTCAGCGGTAGCAAGTGCGCCGCAATCGGCGCCGGCGCGGTCAGCGGCTGCGGCACGAGACGGTGCGGCTCGACCTTAACTCCGTGCGCAGGCAGCGGCTCGGCACCGGCGCGATCCAGTGTCAATTGCAGGCGATCGACCCAACTGCTGACCGCGTTCGGTTCGCCGGCCTTGTGCGCTTGCCACGACAGGACGACTTCCGGATTGGAGCGCAACAGCGCCGTAAAGTCGCGCATCTGGATTCGTTGGCGCACTTCCCGGGTGGCCAGCCCGAGTTCGCGCCGTACCGCGTTCGCGAAAAACAGCGTTTCATTGTGCTGTGACGGCAAGTGGTCGGCATCGGCGCCAACCATCAATACCGCATCGAACGAACGCAGGCGCGCGCCGTTCAACTGCAACATCACTACGCGCGGGTCGAAATTCGGCGGCACGAATGGCGTCGACTCAAGCTGCAGGCTGATGAAGGCGCGCCATTCGGCAAACGAGAAGTCGTGCTCGGAAGGAGCACAGTCCTGCGCCAGCGCGTCCAGCATGGCAATCACCTGTGATCCCGCGGAATCCGCTGCCAAGGCATCACGCATGCCGAGCGCCTGCAGCGCGGTATCGGTCGCTGCAATCCATCCCGACAGGGTCTTGCGGCCGGCGAACAGGCGGACCTGCTCCGCGATCCGCTTCAGGACGCCCTGTGCCGAGTGGTCGTTTTCCAATGCCGAAAATGCGCCATCCCATCCGCCGAGCACATTGGCGCGGCGCAAACTGGCCTCGATCGCCATTACCTTTTCCGATTTGTCGGGGACATCCGGGAACAGGAACGGGGACTTCAACAAATCGAGCAGCGCAGCGGTTTCGGCGCGCGTTGCCGCCACATCGAGCAATGCCGCGATCGCCGATGCGGTACGGGTGGTCGACAGCTTCCACCCGGTTTCGTCGGATACAAAGACCTGTGCGCGTTCGAGCAAGGCACGTATGCGTCGTGCGACGACCCGATCCTGTGCAATGATGGCGACACTCGATTTGCCGGCTTGCAGCCAGTCGATGATCGTCTGTGCGCCTCGCACAGCTTCATCCTCGAGGCTGCCGGCGGCGTATAGCGACAGGCCGCCGGGGTTGGCGATGCCGAAGTTGTAGTCGGCGGTATCCTGCTCCTGCCCCGCATGGAGTTCCTGCCAGGCCGCGCTGAAGACCGGATCGACCGCTTCCTTGCGCCAATCCAGAGTCACGGGCAGTACCGGCTGGCGCTCCGCATACGTATTCAGGAATGCACTCTCCATCGGGTCCGGCTCGATGGCACTGATCCATACCAGCGGCGCATCGGCGGATTGCGCCACTCGCATCATCTGCGCAAAGCAGGCGGCCGTTCCATCGCTCGTATTCAACTGGCTTTTCCAGAGGGACCACACCAGTTGGGCCTCGTCCGAGAGGATATTGCGTGCCGGACTGGATAAATGTTCGAGCGCAGCCTGCCAGCGTTCATCGGCGACATCAGGCGATATCTGGACAGACGGCAGCAACGCCTGGCTCAGTTCATCGAACAGGGTCAGCAGGGTTTGCGCCAGCGGCAGCAAATCGGTGTTGCGTCGTGCGGTAAAAAGTTTTTTCAGCCAGGCATGCTGCCGCAGTTCCGCGTAGAGCGACGCCAGGCGCTGGCTGTCGGAGGTAAAGGGCGCAGCGGGATCCGGCGGCACCATGGCCAGCCAACCCTGCAGCGTCGTAATGCGCGGCGGGATGAAAGCATGCCGCAGGCGGGCTGCAAGCGCCGCCCTCAACTGTTGAGCGTTGGAAAAACCGGGCACAACGACGCGCACCGCGGAGTAATCATGCACGCGGCTATCCCCGAACTGCTTCAGCAGTCCGCCATCAAGCAACGCATGCGCGACCTGGGTCCAGAATTCAGCGGAGGGTGGCAACAAGAGGGGGCTATGCAGCATGAAGGATCAGGTCGATGTGAATACGGAGAGGATACGATGGGCGTGGCCGGTTCTACTATAGCGCAAGGCCTTACACCCTTGCTGGCCTGGCATTTTATGCGAGCCCCGGGCCAAAATTAAGGTGCCGCCCTACACATTTTTTGAAAATCGGTTATGATTTATCCAATACCCCGCCGTATTACCCCTTGCAGCACCCTTCTCACCCTTGAATTCGCGCACGACGTTTCCATATGCTCATAGCAGTCCCGGGCGCGTGATCGTAGGGATTGAGCAAGAATGGTAAGCCCGTCGGCCCGGCTGACTCCCTTTTTTTCCCCTCTCATTGAGGAAACCATGAGCGATAACATAAAATATATTACCGATGCATCATTCGAGTCGGATGTCCTGAAATCCGACAAGCCGGTCCTGGTGGACTTCTGGGCTGAATGGTGTGGTCCATGCAAGATGATCGCGCCTATCCTCGAAGAAGTGGCAAAGGAATATGACGGCAAACTGCAGATCGCCAAAATGGACGTGGACGCGAACCAAGCCGTGCCAGCCCAGTTCGGCATCCGTGGCATTCCGACTCTGATCCTGTTCAAGAACGGCGCGCCGGCCGCGCAAAAAGTAGGTGCAATGGCAAAAGGCCAACTCACCTCGTTCATCGACAGCAATATCTGAAGAGACGCCTCCGCGGCGGTGCGTTCGCACCGCCGCCGATACAATTAATTTAACCACCCCACGCAGTTCCCTCCCCCACCTTTTTTCCCACCTCGGGACACACTTATGCATTTATCTGAACTCAAGGCGCTACACGTCTCGGCCCTGTTGGACATGGCAATCGGACTTGAAATTGACAACGCCGCACGCTTGCGCAAACAGGAACTCATGTTTGCGATCCTGAAAAAGCGGGCCAAGGCAGGCGAACAAATTTTCGGCGACGGCGCCCTCGAAGTGCTGCCTGACGGCTTCGGCTTCCTGCGCTCGCCTGACGCCAGCTATATGGCGTCGACTGACGACATCTATATCTCGCCTTCGCAGATCCGCCGCTTCAACCTGCATACCGGCGATTCGATTGAAGGTGAAGTCCGCACTCCCAAAGACGGCGAACGCTACTTTGCACTGGTGAAGGTGGACAAGGTCAACGGCGAACCGCCGGAAGCCTCCAAACACCGGATCCTGTTTGAAAACCTGACGCCGCTGCATCCGAACAGGGTCATGACCCTTGAGCGCGAAATGCGCGGCGAGGAAAACATCACAGGCCGCATTATCGACATGATTGCGCCGATCGGCCGGGGCCAGCGCGGACTCCTGGTCGCATCGCCCAAGTCCGGCAAATCGGTGATGTTGCAGCACATTGCACACGCCATCACCACCAATCATCCGGACACCCACCTGATCGTATTGCTGATTGATGAACGTCCGGAAGAAGTGACTGAAATGCAGCGCTCGGTGCGCGGCGAAGTGGTTGCATCCACCTTCGACGAACCGGCAACCCGTCACGTGCAGGTCGCTGAGATGGTGCTCGAAAAGGCCAAGCGCCTGGTCGAGATGAAGCGCGACGTTGTCATCCTGCTCGACTCGATCACCCGTCTCGCACGCGCCTACAACACCGTGATCCCGGCTTCCGGCAAAGTGCTGACCGGCGGTGTGGACGCGAACGCGCTGCAACGCCCGAAACGCTTCTTCGGCGCCGCGCGTAACATCGAAGAAGGCGGCTCGCTGACCATCATCGCCACCGCGCTGATCGAAACAGGCAGCCGCATGGATGACGTGATCTACGAGGAATTCAAGGGTACCGGCAACATGGAAGTGCACCTGGAGCGCCGCCTCGCCGAGAAGCGCGTCTACCCGGCCATCAACCTCAACAAGTCCGGCACGCGCCGCGAAGAGTTGCTGATCAAGCCAGACCAGCTGCAAAAAATCTGGGTATTGCGCAAGCTGCTGTACGGCATGGATGAGATCGAGGCGATGGAATTCATCCTCGACAAGATGAAATCGACGAAGAACAACCTCGAGTTCTTCGACATGATGCGCCGCGGCGGAAGCTGACAGGGCAACATGCGGTTGGGCAGGCTCGCCATGTACGGCCCTAGCCCAACCCACTGATTTTATTGTACAATCCCATTCTTTACTCCCCGGCAAGTGACCGGCAATCGGGTCAAGAAGCAATACGACCGACGAAGTGCCGATTGGCTACCAAACCTACCTGAGGCAATCATGAAAGAAGGCATACACCCGAATTATCGCGAAGTCGTGTTCCAGGACATGTCCAACGAGTTCAAATTCATCACCCGTTCCACCATTCAAACGAAAGACAAGATCACGTTTGAAGGCAAGGAATATCCGCTGGTGAAGATCGAGGTCTCTGCTGAATCGCACCCGTTCTACACCGGCCAGCACAAAATCGTCGACACCGCCGGTCGCGTGGAGAAATTCCGCCAGAAGTTCGGCACTCGCGGTTCCAAGACTCAAGCTGCAGGCTGATCCTGTTGCTTCTCTTGAAAAAGGCAGCTACGGCTGCCTTTTTTGTTTATCCGCCCTGGCGGTTCAGCTCACGGCCAGGCGGCAGTGTTTCCCGAGCCGTTGATTTGCCGGGGCAACCAATGACTCAGGACACTGGGTTTTACGGCACAATATCGCCGAGCCGCACAAGACCAAATCCAATCTGCCATACATGAAGCCTGTCCGCCTTCCCGCTTCCGCTACGCATACTCTTCCGCGCTGGGTATTATTCGCCCTGTGCCTGCTGTACATCGTGCCGGGCCTTATCGGTCGCGACCCCTGGAAAGTGGATGACGCAGCCAGTTTCGGCATCATGTGGACCATGGCCAATGGCGGACTGAGCGACTGGCTGTCACCACATATCGCCGGCCTGCCGATGCCGGAAAGAGGCCCGCTCGCCTATTGGCTGGGCGCAATCGCCATCAAGCTGTTCGGCTGGTTGCTGGGCGATGCGCTCGCAGCGCGGGTTGCCACCGTGGTCTTCTTCCTGATCGGCTCGACCGCAGTCTGGTACACCACTTACCTGCTTGGCCGTCGCTCCGAAGCACAACCCCTGAGGCTGGCGTTCGGCGGACAACCGGAGCCGAAAGACTACGGCCGCACCCTGGCCGACGGCGCCTTGCTGATTTACCTCGGCTGCCTTGGCTTGCTGCTGCATAGCCATAGCACCAGCCCCGAAGCGCTTCAGGTTTCCCTGATCGCATTTTCCATGTATGCGGCCGCCCGCCTTTTCGAGACGGGTTCGAAGCGGGCAGCCCTCACCGTCGGTATCGCGCTTGGCTTGGTGGTGCTCTCGCGCGGCTGGGTGATTCCGCTTGCCGTGTGGCTTGCTTTGCTGGTCCTGTCGGCATTCAGGGATCGGGCCATCCTCATCCGCCTGGCCGTCATCAGCCTCCCGGTCGCTTTCATCATCGGCGAAACATGGGTGATCGCCAACCATCTGGTCCGCCCCTTCAACAGTTCGCCGTACAACGCGTGGATGATGTGGAATTTCCGCCAGTTGAACCTGCCTTCCTGGGATGCGCTGAGATACCTGCTGAAGAACGGGCTCTGGTTTGCCTGGCCGGCATGGCCCTATGCGGCCTGGGCGGTGTACGCGTGGCGCAAGCAGGGCCAGGCCCTGCATATCCTCCTTCCGCTGACATTTTTCGTGGCATTTGCAGTAATTGCCATCCTGAACCCCTATTCGGAAGAAAGCCTGCTGTTGTCGCTGCTCCCGCCGCTTGCGATTCTTGCGGCGTTCGGCTTGCCGACCATGAAACGCGGCGCGATCAATGCGGTCGACTGGTTCTCGGTAATGACCCTGACCACTTGTGCCGCCTTCATCTGGATCGGATGGATCGCCAAACAAACCGGCTGGCCGCCACAGATTGCGAGGAATGCATTCAAGCTGGCACCCGGTTTCAAACCGGAATTCAGCCTGATCGCATGCCTGGTTGCAGCGTTCGCGACAGTGGGATGGATCGTGCTTGTGCACTGGCGTATTTCGCGCCGGCCTTCCGTCTTGTGGCGCGCGGTGGTACTTTCATCGGGCGGCGTCATCCTGTGCTGGTTGTTGCTGATGACGTTGTGGCTACCCTGGATCAACTATGGCAAGAGCTATGCCGGCGTCGCGAAGCAAATTGCGCAGAATTTGCCCGCGAATCACTTCTGCGTCGACACCAACGTCGGCCCCGCGCAGCGCGCGTCATTCGCCTATTTCGGCGGGATTCCGTTTGCCCGCTCCGACAGGTCACACTGCGAGTTCTTACTTTTGCAGGACAACAAAGGCAGCAAAGATAACGTGCCGGTCATCACCAGGTTCAACGAGCGATGGCTGCTGCTATGGGAAGGACATCGTCCATCGGACCGCGACGAGCGCTATCGACTTTACCGGCGCGCGTACTAGCCGTTTAGCAGGATGCAAACGCAATTACGCCATCAGATCTCGCGGATAGCTGCGCTTGCGTGGCCGATACTCATTGGTCAACTGGCGGTCATTGCCTACGGTGTCATCGATACAGCCATGACGGCGCGCTTCTCCGCCACCGACCTCGCTGCCCTCGCCATCGGGACATCCGTTTATGTCAGCGTGTTCATCGGGTTGAATGGCGTACTGCAGGCGCTCTCCCCCATCATCAGCCAGCTGTTTGGCGCCAGGCGTTTCGAGGACATCGGCTTTGAAGTCAAACAAGGCGCCTGGCTTGCATTGTTCCTCTCGATCGCCGGCTCCCTGGTACTGGCGTTTCCCGACCCATTGTTGTCGATTGCGAATGCATCGCCGGAGCTCCACGAGAAATCGGCGCTCTACCTTCGCATCCAGGCGCTGGCATTGCCGGCGTCGCTCGGTTTCCGCATTTATGCATCGTTGAATACCGCCATCGGCCGGCCAAAGATGGTGATGGTCATCCACATCGTCGGTGTCATGCTGAAGGTGCCGCTGAACGCGCTTTTCATCTTCGGCGGCCTGGGCTTGCCGGCGCTGGGCGGACCGGGATGCGCGTTGGCCACCGCAACCATTACCTGGCTCACGCTGCTGGTGGGCTTCATCATTCTGCGAACCGGGAAATCGTACCGCGCATTCCAGATCTTCGGCAGCGGCTTCGTCGCGCCGCGCTGGGCGCCGCAACGCACGCTGCTCAAGCTCGGCATACCGATGGGCTTGAGCTATCTCATCGAGGTGACGGCATTTACCTTCATGGCGCTGTTCATCGCGCGTTTGGGCGCCATCGTCGTGGCCGGACACCAGGTCACGGCGAACTTCGCGACGGTGCTTTACATGCTGCCGTTATCCATCGCCAGCGCTACCAGCACCCTGGTGGCGCAATCCATTGGCGCGCGCAAATTTGATGCGGCTCGCCGCATTGGCAATGTTGGCATCGGCCTGGCAGCCGTGCTCTCGGTCACCATCGGCTGCATCGTTTGGCTCATGCGCGATCTGATCATCCGCGCCTATACGCCGGATGAAGCGGTTATCGCCATCGCCATGCCGCTATTCCTGTTCATCGCGTTCTACCAGTTGGGCGACTCGGTCCAGGTGACCACCGCTTTCGTGCTCCGCGCGTACCGGGTAGCGGTGGTTCCGACGGTGATGTACGCGATCGCCCTGTGGGGCGTCGGTTTGGGAGGGGGCTATCTGCTGGGACTGGACCCGCTCGGGATCAGCCCGCCTGCTTTGCAGGGCGCAGCAGGATTCTGGTTCGGCAATAGCGCCAGCCTGGTATTAGTGGCGGCCGGATTGTTGTGGTATCTGTGGAGGGTGCAGCGGCGGGCGGAGCGGGAACGCTCGTGATTGTGATCGCGTGGAAACGCGTACCGGCAACAGCAGCGTTTTAGCTTCATCCGCAATAACGGAGTCGGCCGGCGTGGGTGGCGGCAATTTCAAGTCTGGCGATAACGAAAATGAGCCGCGCGATTTCAATTACAGCGGGAGGAAGGCTTGGGCGACGGCTATCCTCGACCCAATCAGGGTTCGAGGATAACCTATACCAGGCTCGCCTCAATCCACTACAACCACGCGGTTTTTGCCGTCGTGCTTGGCCCGGTATAAACCGATGTCCGCAAGTTCAATCAGGCGCGCCGGAACCTCACCTTCGCCGGGAACCAGCGTGGCTCCGCCGCAACTGACGGTGACCCTGTCGCCCGTGGAAGCGGCACTGTGCGAAATCCCCAGTCCCGCCACCGCGCGGCGCACCATTTCGCCAAGCATCCTGACGCCGCCCGCGGTAGTCTTGGGCAGTATCAGCGCGAACTCCTCCCCGCCAAAGCGTACCGCCAGATCGGCCGGCCGCTTGCAAGCACCCTGAAGCGCGGCGGCGATGCGCCGCAGCACCTCGTCTCCTGCGACGTGGCCATAGGTATCGTTGTAGCGCTTGAAATCATCGACATCGATCAACAGCAACGACATCTCGGCCTGCTCGCGCCGCGCGCGCCGCCACTCTGCTTCCAGATAGTCATCGAAATACCGGCGATTGGCGATACCGGTCAATCCGTCGGTATTCGTCAGTCGCAACAGCTCCAGATTGGTTTCCTGCAGCTTTTGCTGGCTTTCCCGCAGCGCCTGGAACGCCGCGTCGCGCTGCTTCAGGTTGATATAGAAGCGGGAGTGGTATTCGATCCGGGCCACCAGTTCAATCGTATCCGGCAGTTTCACCAGATAGTCATTGACGCCCACACCGAACGCCGCGCTCTTGACGACCGGGTCCTCCCTGCTCGATAGCACGATGATCGGGATATCCCGTGTGGCTGGATTATTGCGATACTGGCGTACCAGCGCGAGCCCGTCCACGCCAGGCATGACCAGGTCCTGCAGGATCACGGTGGGCCTGGTCAGCTCCGCCACACCGACCGCTTCCTCGGCACGCGCGCAGTAATGGAAGTCAATGTGTGCCTGCCTGGACAACGCGAGACGTACTGCCTGCCCGACCATGGGTTGATCGTCCACCAGCAACACCATCATCTTGCAGTTGTCTGGAGCGGCGGGTGCTCCCGCGTCAAGGCCGTGCAACATCTGTGAATCCATTCTTGTTATTCCATCCTGCGCGTTTCATCCGAACGTGCGTATTAGTTTTGAGGCAATCAGTTCGGCCGGCACGATAGCCACTGCCGCATCAAGTTCAGCGGCAGCCTTGGGCATGCCATACACGGCGCTGGATGCGCGATCCTGCGCGATCGTGTAGTAGCCCTTGTCGCGCATGGCTTTCAGGCCAAGCGCCCCGTCTCGTCCCATGCCGGTGAGAAGCACCCCGATGGCGTCTCCGCGCCACATACTGACTACGCTGTGAAAAAACACGTCAATTGACGGGTGGTACGGATCATCAGCCGGATCCAAAGTATAGCCCAACCGGTCCGCACCCTTGAGCCGCAGATGCTGGTCGGTCCCTGCGACCAGGACCGTTCCGGAGACCGGCCTGTCGCCCTCGCTGGCCAGACGGACCGGCATCGCGCACTGCTGGCTGAGCCACTCGGCCAAGCCGCGTGCGAACGTGGCATCGATATGCTGTATGACGACCACCGCCGCCGGGAAGCTCGCGGGAAGCCGGCGCAGGACTGTGGCGAGCGCGGCGGGTCCGCCGGCCGAAGCCCCGATCGCGACAAGACGGCCCGACGCCCCGCTTGTCGCCGCCGGCGCGGAAGCGGCGCCAACGCTCAGGCCCTGCCGCTCGCCGATCAGCCGCCCAACCATCTCGATTTTGGACAGCAGGGGCGCGGCGCCCTGCGCAAAGTCGCCGCGCACCAGGCCGGGCGTGTCGACCGCATCCACCGCCCCGCATCCCAACGCCTCGTAGACCTTTCGCGCCTGGGCGCCTACATCGACTGTCACGATCAGGATCGCACAGGGGCTTTGCTTCATGATGAGTCGGGTGGCCTCGACCCCGTCCATGTTCGGCATCACCAGATCCATCAACACCAGGTCCGGTCTTTGCATTCTGCATAACCGGACGGCCTGTTCGCCATCACTCGCGACCCAAGTCACTTCATGCTCCGGCCGCAGCGAGAGCGCGCGGCGCAACATCTCGACCGCAAGCGATAAATCATTGACGATGCCGATCTTCAAGCGTTTGCCTCTCCAATCAAATCGACCACGACCTGGAGCAGGGTTCCGTCATCAAACGCACCCTTCGCAAGGTAATAGTCGGCGCCGGCATCAAGACCGCGGCGCCGATCTTCCTCGCGGTCCTTGTACGACACGATCATTACCGGAATCGATGCCAGGTTCAGGTCTTTCCTGATCAATGTGACCAACTCGATGCCGTCCATGCGAGGCATGTCGATATCGGTCACCACCAGGTCGAATCGTTCGGTACGTACGGCATTCCAGCCGTCCATGCCGTCCACTGCGACGGTGACATCATAGCCTTGATTGACTAGCAGTTTTCGCTCGAGTTCCCGCACGGTCAAGGAGTCGTCCACCACCAGTACCCGCTTGCGCCGAACCGCGCTGCCAGTGCCGGAATGGTGCCTCACATTTTCGATCGCGCCTGCACTGATCAGTTTTTCCACCGAGCGGATCATGTCATCGACATCGACGATCAGCACCGGGGAGCCATCTTCAAGGAGTGCGCCGGCCGCGATGTCCTTCACCTTGCCAAGGCGCTGGTCAAGCGGCTGCACCACCAGCATGCGTTCACCAAGGAATCGATCGACTACGAGGCCGTACGTATTCTGCTGGCCGCCCACGACCACGACCGGGACGGTGGCGCCGGGCTGCGGCGTTGCGCCGCTTTGCAGGATCTGGTGGGCGGTGACCAGTCCGATCCGCCGTCCTTCGAACGCGAAGTGCTGCTGCCCCTGCAAACTGTCGATCTGGTCCTTGCCAAGCTCCAGCGTGCGGTTGACATAGGCAAGCGGAAACGCATAGGGTTCGCCACCGATCACTACCAGCAGACTGCGCACTACCGACTGCGTGAGCGGGAGCTGCAACTGGAATCGGGTTCCCCGTCCCCGCGTGGTGAATATCCGTATCTTGCCACGCACCTGTTTGACCATATTTGCGACCGCGTCCAGGCCAACGC
>JBBWZW010000378.1:0-8184 GCA_039649305.1 Burkholderiales bacterium | reverse complement strand
GCTCCAGCCCACCCATGTATGGCCGCAGCGCTTCCGGAATCACGACGCTGCCGTCAGCTTGCTGGTAATTCTCCAATACGGCCACCAGCGTGCGGCCCACTGCCAGGCCGGAGCCGTTAAGCGTGTGGACCAGCTCCGGTTTGCCCTGCGCATTGCGGAAACGGGCTTGCATGCGACGCGCCTGGAAGGCTTCGCAATTCGATACCGACGAGATCTCGCGGTAGGTGTTCTGCGCGGGCAGCCATACTTCGAGGTCATAGGTCTTGGCTGCGCCGAAACCCATGTCGCCGGTGCACAGCGTGATTACGCGATACGGCAGGCCAAGCTTCTTCAGGATGTTTTCGGCGTGGCCGACCATTTCTTCCAGCGCTTCGTACGACTTTTCCGGATGGACGATCTGCACCATCTCGACCTTGTCGAATTGGTGCTGGCGAATCATGCCGCGCGTATCGCGGCCGTAGCTGCCCGCCTCGGAGCGGAAGCACGGCGTATGCGCAGTGAGCCGGATAGGCAGTGTATCGCCGGCGACGATCTCGCCACGCACGGTGTTGGTCAGCGGAACTTCGGACGTCGGGATCAGGTACAGCGCTTCGCCCTCGCCTTCCTGTCCGCCTTTTTTCGCTGCGAACAGATCAGCCTCGAATTTGGGCAACTGCCCGGTGCCGCGCAGGGATTCCGCATTGACCATGTAGGGCGTATAGCACTCGGTGTAATCGTGTTCGGCCGTATGGGTATCGAGCATGAATTGCGCCAGCGCGCGATGCAGGCGCGCGATGCCGCCCTTCATCACTGCAAAGCGCGAACCCGTCAGTTTGACAGCGACATCGAAATCGAGTCCGAGCGCCGCACCCACGTCCACGTGGTCCTTTACTTCGAAGTCGAAGGCGGGCGGCGTGCCGACCTTGCGGACTTCGACGTTGCCGCTTTCATCTTCACCGGCCGGCACGGATTCATGCGGCAAATTCGGGATGGCGAGCATGAACTCGCTCATTTTCGCCTGCACCTGATCGAGGCGCTCCGCGGAAGCCTTCAGCTCGTCGGCAATGCTGTTCACTTCCGCCATCTGCGCGGTCGTGTCCTCGCCCTTGCCTTTCAACATGCCGATCTGCTTGGACAGCGTATTGCGCTTGCCTTGCAGTTCTTCGGTACGGGTCTGAATCTGCTTGCGCTCGGCTTCAAGCGCGTTGAAGGCGGCAACATCAAGCTTGAATTTGCGCGCGGCCAAGCGGGCGGCGACGCCGTCGATGTCCTTGCGAAGTAGTTGTATGTCGATCATGTGAGTGGGAATTGGCCGGGTTATTTCGAAACCGCCATTGTACCAAGCGTGTTGGAGTCGTCGCGAGCTTTGAGGGGGGACTTGATTATTGCCAATGTCACCTTGGCACTCGCCTTCTCCGGCTTGCGCCTGGCTCTTACCCACAGGGCGCGACAGATCGACCTCTCTCCCGCAAGTGGGAGAGGGGAAGTGTCAGCCCTTCTCGTTCTTCTTCGCCTCGCGATCCAGCGACTGCAGGTAAGCCAGCTTATCGGCGATCTTGCCCTCCAGGCCGCGGGGGGTCGGCTGGTACCAGTTCGGATCCCGCATCCCCTCGGGCAGGTAGGTCTCCCCTGCCGCATAGGCGTCCGGCTCATTATGCGCATAGCGGTACAGCTTGCCGTAGCCGAGTTCCTTCATCAGTTTGGTCGGCGCATTGCGCAGATGCTCCGGCACCGGGCGCGACTTGTCTTTGGCAACGAACGCGCGGGCCGCATTGTAGGCGTTGTAGACGGCATTGGATTTGGCGGCGCAGGCCAGGTAGACGACCGCCTCGGCCAGCGCCAGCTCCCCTTCCGGTGAGCCGAGCCGCTCGTAGGTTTCAGTCGCGTCGAGCGCGAGTCGCAGCGCGCGCGGATCAGCCAGGCCAATATCTTCGTTGGCCATGCGGATGATGCGGCGGGCCAGGTAGCGCGGGTCGGCGCCGCCGTCGAGCATGCGTACGAACCAGTACAGCGATGCATCGGGGTTGGATCCGCGCACTGACTTGTGCAGCGCGGAGATCTGGTCGTAGAAGGCATCGCCGCCCTTGTCGAAACGGCGCAGGTTCTCGGACAAGGCGGTTGCCAGCAGCGCCTCGTCGACTTCGGTTTGTTCCTTCGCGGCGGCGGCGCGGGCGACGATTTCAAGGTTGTTCAGCAGCTTGCGGCCATCGCCGTCCGCGCTGGCGACCAGCGTGGATTTCGCTTCGGCAGTGAAGCCGAGGCCATTCAGCTCGAGCGCGGAGGCGCGGTCGAGCATCGCGCCAAGATCGTCGTCCGACAGTGACTTGAGGACATACACTGCCGCCCGCGATAGCAGCGCGCCGTTTACTTCGAAGGAAGGGTTCTCGGTGGTGGCGCCGATGAAAGTGAACAGCCCGCTTTCGACATGCGGCAGGAATGCATCCTGTTGGCTCTTGTTGAAACGGTGTACTTCATCGACGAACAGGATGGTGCGGCGGCCTGAATTGGCACGCAAAATTTGCGCCCGCTCGACCGCTTCGCGGATGTCCTTGACCCCGGAAAGCACCGCGGACAGCGCGATGAATTCCGCATTGAAACTGTCCGCCATCAGGCGCGCCAGCGTGGTCTTGCCGACACCCGGCGGGCCCCACAGGATCATCGAATGCGGTTCGCCCGATTCGAAAGCCACGCGCAAGGGTTTGCCCGGGCCGAGCAGGTGATGCTGGCCGATGACATCGTCAAGCGTATGGGGGCGAAGGCGTTCGGCGAGGGGGACGGAGCTCATCGGCAGGACATGGGATGTGGCGGGTCGAATTTTGCGAGATTCGCCCGCCCTACTTTATTGTTGGAATACATCCGCGCCCTTGGGCACGACAAACTTGAACTGTTCCGACGCCATCGACGGATTTTTCTCGAACTTGCTGAATGACAGCAGGGACACCTGGCCAAAGGAATCGCGCAGCTCCATCGCGTGCGGCACACCGTCCTTCAGGCCGATGCCGATCTTGTCGAAAGTCGTGTCTTTGGTCTTCGGAGTGGCTTCCAGCCATTCAAGGCCGTCTTTCTTGCCCGCTTCTTTCAGCGTGAAATTCTTTTCCAGGTCATTGCTGCCGAACAGGATGGCGGCGGGCGACGAGCCAAGTGCATTGCCGAGCGTCCTGACGGTGACCTGGTTCAGGTCCTTGTCGTAGATGTACAGCTTCTCGCCGTCCGCTTGCAGTAATTGCTCGTATGGTTTCTGGTAAGTCCAGATGAACTTGCCGGGACGTGCGAAAACGAACGTGCCGGTGGCAGGATTCGAGACGATCGGACTACCGCCTTTGGCGCCGTCTGCGCCGGTATTACGTTTGACCTGGCGCTGGGTGAATTCCCCCTTGGCAGCCTTGGTGGAGGCGACAAAGGTTTTGAATTGCTCCATCGCCGACGCGTGTGCGTATGCCGGCAGCGCGATCGCGCACGCGACCAGCAGTTGAAGGCGATTCTTTCGTACTTGGTTCAAATTGCTTTCCTATTCGGTGGTATTCCCGGCCGGCACCAGGATTTCGCGGTTGCCGTTCGATTGCATGGTAGAAACCAGTCCGCTCTGCTCCATTTGTTCCAGCAGGCGGGCTGCGCGATTGTAGCCGATGCGCAGGTGACGCTGCACGAGCGAGATCGACGCGCGGCGGTTCTTCAGCACGACGGCGACCGCCTGGTCGTACATCGGATCGGCCTCGGCACTGGCGCCGCCTTCGCCGCCGAGCACGGCATCACCGCCCTCCTCGGCTGTTCCCCCTTCTAGGATTCCCTCAACGTAATTGGGTTCCCCCTGCGACTTGAGGTGATCGACCACGCGGTGCACTTCATCATCGGATACGAAGGCGCCATGGACCCGGATCGGCAAGCCGGTGCCGGACGGCATGTACAGCATATCGCCCATGCCGAGCAGCGCTTCCGCGCCCATCTGGTCGAGAATCGTGCGGGAATCGATCTTGCTGCTGACCTGGAACGCGATACGGGTCGGGATGTTGGCCTTGATCAGGCCGGTAATGACGTCGACCGATGGACGCTGGGTCGCCAGGATCAGGTGGATGCCGGCGGCACGCGCTTTTTGCGCAATACGGGCGATCAATTCTTCCACCTTCTTGCCGACCACCATCATCAGGTCGGCCAGTTCGTCGATGATGATGACGATGGTCGGTAACTTGTCGAGCGGTTCCGGCGCATCCGGTGTCAGGCTGAAAGGATTGGGAATCTTCTCTTCCTTCTTCACGGCCTCGGCAATCTTGTGATTGTAGCCTGCCAGATTGCGCACGCCGAGCTTGGACATCAGTTTGTAGCGGCGCTCCATCTCGGCCACCGCCCAGTTGAGCGCATGGCCGGCCTGGCGCATGTCGGTCACCACCGGCGCAAGCAGATGCGGGATGCCTTCATAGACCGACATCTCGAGCATCTTCGGATCGATCAGGATCATGCGGACATCATTCGGGTCCGATTTGTAGAGCAGCGACAGGATGGTCGCGTTGATGCCGACCGATTTACCGGAACCGGTCGTACCGGCTACCAACAGGTGCGGCATCTTGGCCAGGTCAGCTACAACCGGATGGCCTGCGATGTCCTTGCCGAGCGCAACCGTCAGGCTCGACTGGCTGTCGTTGTAGACCTTCGATCCGAGAATTTCTGTCAGGCGCACGATCTGCCGCTTCGGATTCGGCAGCTCCAGTCCCATGTAGTTTTTGCCGGGAATGGTTTCCACCACCCGTATCGATGTGAGCGACAGCGAACGCGCCAGGTCGCGCGCGAGGTTGACAATCTGACTACCCTTGACGCCGGTCGCCGGTTCGATTTCATAGCGGGTAATGACCGGGCCCGGATAGGCGGCCACCACTTTGGCGTCCACGCCGAAGTCCGACAGTTTCTTTTCGATCAGGCGGCTGGTGAACTCCAGCGTCTCGACGCTGACGGTTTCCTGCGCAGCCGGCGCATCATCCAGCAAGGATAACGGCGGCAGGTTGGTGTCCGGCATGTCGGTAAACAGGGCAACCTGCTTTTCCTTCTGCACACGTTCCGATTTGGGGACAGCCACCACTTGCGGCTCGATGCGGATCGGCGGCGCCTCCACGATCTTGGCGCGCTCCTGCACCACCGTTGTTTCGCGCTTGACCGCGGCCACATGGCCGACCTTGCGGTCCTCGCGCGCCGCATACACATTCTTGAGGCGTTCAATCGCGCTCTCGAGTGCCGCGCCGATGCGCTCGGCGACCGCCATCCATGACACATGGAACAGCAGGCTGAAACCGACGCCGAAAATCAACAGCAGAAACAACGTGCCTCCGGTGAAACCAAACGCAGTTTGCGCCGCGTCGCCGATCTCCCTGCCCAGCACGCCGCCCGGCGAGAGCGGCAGATCCGCTTTCAGCGAGTGCATGCGCAGGTGTTCGAGTGCGACGCTGCCGATCATCAACAGGCCGAATCCGATCGCGCGTATATACACTTCATGATGATGCTCAGGGTCCGGTTCCTTTTGCAGCAGGAAGCGCATCGACAACCGCCGATAGCCGGTCCAGACCGAGCGCAACAGCAGCACGCACCACCACCACGCCGAAACGCCGAAGATGTACAGCATCAGGTCGGCCAGGTAGGCGCCGATGCGGCCGCCCCAGTTGTTCAGCTTCGGCACGACGTTCGCCTGCGACCAACCCGGATCGACTTTCGAATATGTCAAAAAGATAAGAATCAGGTATACGGTGACGACAGCAAGCACGAACCAGCGTGCTTCGGATATCAGACGCACCAGCCGGCCGGGAAGCGGCTGCGCGGGTGGCGCATTGTTTTTTCGGTTGTATGCTTGGGTTGTTCTGCTCATAAATCCTAATGCGCCCAGAGGTAATGCGGAATCGCTGCGGTGGCTATGTTAACACTGCCGGCGGTCATTATCGTTGCCGGTTTGTACCCGCCGACCATGCTCGCAACGCGAGTCGACTATAATCTTACCCAGTTTTCGTGCGGTAATTCCTAATTAATCGCCGATTAACCGGGGATGCGGTTGATTTTTCGCCCACAGGCGGCATATGTAACCGATTGAAACAGACTCATTAGTCTTTTCTCGCCCTGCCGAACAACGCCTTTCTCTCTCAGTCTGATTGTTATGTCGAACGCCAAACACGCTCAAGTCCTCATTCTCGGCTCCGGCCCCGCCGGTTATAGTGCAGCCGTCTATGCAGCGCGCGCCAACCTGAAACCCGTGATGATCACGGGTGTCGAACAAGGCGGCCAGTTGATGACCACCACCGACGTCGAGAACTGGCCCGGCGACCCGATGGGTGTGCAAGGCCCTGAACTGATGCAGCGTCTTCTGCAGCATGCCGAACGCTTCAAGACGGAAATCATTTTCGACCACATCCACACTGCGAAACTGACCGAAAAACCGATCCGCCTGATTGGTGATTCCGGCGAGTACACCTGCGACGCGCTGATCATCGCCACCGGCGCATCCGCGCAATATCTCGGCCTGCCGTCGGAAGAAGAGTTCATGGGCAAAGGCGTGTCGGCCTGCGCCACCTGCGACGGCTTCTTCTACCGCGGCCAGGAAGTGGCTGTCATCGGCGGCGGCAATACGGCGGTCGAAGAGGCGCTGTACCTGTCGCATATTGCCAATAAGGTCACGGTGATCCACCGCCGCGACAAGTTCCGCGCCGAGCCTATCCTGATCGACCGCCTGATGTCCAAAGTCGAGGAAGGCAAGATCGAGATCAAATGGAACCACAAGCTGGAAGAAGTCGTCGGCGACAAGACCGGCGTGACCGGCATCCGGATCAAACAGATCACCGATGACAGCGAGTCCACGGTTAAATTGCACGGCCTGTTCATCGCCATCGGCCACAAACCGAATACCGGCATCTTCGAAGGCCAGCTCGATATGCACAACGGCTACATCCAGACCAAATCGGGAACCGAAGGCATGGCCACCGCGACCAGCATTCCGGGCGTGTTTGCCGCCGGCGACGTGCAAGACCACATTTATCGCCAGGCGATCACCAGCGCCGGCACCGGGTGCATGGCCGCGCTCGACGCACAACGCTATCTGGAAAGCCTGGAAGGGTAATACCGCAAAGGGAATTACACAAAATTGCGGCACGCTCCGATGCCGCCGTAGCATTGCCGTTCGCTTCGGGCGCCTGGACATTTCGGGCGGGCGGCGTTAGGACTCCATCATGTCTGGCCCCATCAAGGATTTCGCCGCACTCAAAGTGCTGCGCAAAGAGCTCAAGGCGAAGGAAGAAGCACGCCAGGCCGCCGAAGCAGAGCGCCTGCGCCGCGAACAGCAAAGCAGGGTCGACGCGGACCTGTTTCGCCGCAGTATCGGCGAAGTTGCCCCGCTCACTCCGCCCCAGCGCGCATCTTCATCCGCACCGCCTCCCCCGCCGATTCCGCGCCAGCGGATGGCGGATGAACAATCGGCGCTCCAGGAATCGCTGTCGGATGAGTTCAATGTCGATACGCTGCTGGACACGGATGAGGCATTAAGCTTTGCACGCACCGGTGTCGGTCCGGACATCGTACGCAGGCTGCGACGCGGTCACTGGGTGATCCAGAGCCAGCTCGACCTGCATGGCATGCGTCGGGACGAAGCACGCGAGGCGTTGGGGGAATTCCTGCGCAATGCGGTCAAGCGCGGTCAGCGTTGCGTGCGCATCATTCATGGCAAAGGTCTCGGGTCGATTAATCGGGAGCCGGTACTGAAGAGCAAGGTGCGCAGCTGGCTGGTGCAGAAGGATGAGGTGATCGCGTTTTGCCAGGCGCGGGCGGTGGACGGCGGCGCGGGAGCGCTGGTGGTTTTGTTGAAGGCTTGATGCAGGGGTCCTGCCCTGGCACTTGTGCGACCGTAGGTTGGGATCTGCGGCGCGCGCGCCAATCCCAATGTTCACACCTGACTAAAAGCCAGCCGTTGTGCAGAGGGCGAACGTTGGGATTGCATCCCAACCTACATCCTGCCCGAATGCCGTTCCAGTAGTATCATCCACAAAAAATAACCCCTCCTCCCGCATGACTCTCCTCCAATACGTCGAAGCCATGGCCGTCCTCGTTAACGCCATCTCGGGCTTCATTGAAGCGCGCAGCAAGAAAATGGATGTCGTCGGCGTCTTCATCGTCGCCTTCATCACCGCCTTCGGCGGCGGCACGCTGCGCGATCTCCTGCTCGACAAGCGTCCGCTGTTCTGGGTC
>JBBWZW010000369.1:0-11270 GCA_039649305.1 Burkholderiales bacterium | reverse complement strand
CTCCCGCGATTGCGCCGGGCAACGGTGCGATCTTCCAGGCTGCCGCCTATCGTCCCCTGTTCGAAGACCGGCGTGCGCGTCTGGTCGGCGATACGCTGACGATTGCGATCAATGAAAAAACCTCGGCTGAAAAGAAGGCCGGCAGTTCCGCCAGCAAGAACGGCAGCGTGGATGCGACCGTCCCGACCCTGCTTGGTGGCGTGGCTGCGTCCGCGACCAAATTTTTAGGCGCAAAGGCTGAGGCGTCGAGCACATACGAAGAAAAAGGCGGCGACAGTTCCAGCAATGTTTTTTCCGGCCAGCTGACTGTCACCGTGATGGAAGTGCTGCCTAACGGGAACCTGGTGGTCAGCGGCGAAAAGCAGGTCGCGATGGACAAGGGAGTCGAGTTCATCCGCTTCTCAGGCGTCGTCAATCCGAACACCATCAGCGCCGGCAATGTCGTGCCTTCGACGCAGGTCGCCGACGCACGCGCGGAATACCGTACCAACAGGCATCTCGACAAGGCGGAGATGATGTCGATGCTCACACGCTTTTTCCTGAGCGTGATGCCACTGTAATTACATACGAATGAAATCCACCCACGTGTTTGCATCCCTGAAGCTGGTGACGTTGCTGCTCTGCGCCGCTTGTATCGTAGCGCCCGTCACGGTCCATGCGGAGCGCATCAAGGACCTCGCCAGCATCCAGGGCGTGCGTCAGAACCAGTTGATGGGTTACGGACTGGTGGTGGGCCTTGATGGCAGTGGCGACCAGACTACGCAGACGCCGTTTACCGTGCAGAGCGTCATCAGCATGCTGCAGCAAATGGGAGTGAACCTGCCGCCCGGTGGACAGCTGCAATTGAAAAATGTGGCGGCAGTGATCGTCACGACATCGCTGCCGGCGTTCGCCCAGCCGGGCCAGACCCTGGACATCACCGTGTCGTCGATGGGTAATGCGAAAAGCCTGCGCGGCGGCACATTGTTGATGACCCCGCTGAAAGGCGCGGACAGCCAGATTTATGCTATGGCGCAGGGCAATGTGGTGGTCGGCGGTGCCGGCGCCTCAGCCGGCGGCAGCTCGATGCAGGTCAACCACCTGAGCGTGGGCCGGATTTCCGCCGGAGCGACGGTTGAGCGCGCGGTGCCCAACACCCTCGGGCAGGGCAATGCGATCTTCCTCGAACTGAACCATACCGATTTCTCGACAGCCAGCCGCGTGGTTGCTGCGGTCAACAGACATTTCGGCCCCGATACCGCAGCAGCGCAAGACGGACGCGTGATTCGCGTTCGCGCGCCGGAGAGCAGCGATCAACGGGTGGCCTTTCTCGGCAGCCTGGAGAGCCTGGATGTCACGCCCGCACAGGTCAGTGCGAAAGTGATCATCAATGCGCGTACAGGTTCGGTCGTCATGAACCAGGCGGTTACGCTCGATACCTGTGCGGTGTCGCATGGAAACCTGTCGGTGGTTATCAACACGGAGCCGGTCATCAGCCAGCCCGCGCCGTTGTCCGGCGGACAGACGGTAGTCACGCAGCGTTCGCAGATCGAGATCAGCAAGGAACCGGGCAAGGTGATGCTGCTCAAGAGCGGCACCTCGTTGGCCGATGTGGTCAAGGCCCTCAACGCAATCGGCGCCACGCCGCAGGATTTGCTGGCCATTTTGCAGGCGATGAAGGCCGCGGGTTCGTTGCGCGCCGAGCTGGAAATCATATAAACGCGCATGGTCAATCCACTCAAATCATCCGATCATCTCGCCATTGATGCGAAGGGCCTGGATTCGTTACGCCGTTCCGCGCGGGAGAATTCGCCAGAAGCGCTCAAGAACGCCGCCAAACAGTTCGAAGCGTTGTTCATGAACATGGTGATGAAGAGCATGCGCGAAGCATCTCCACAGGATAGCCTGGTCGATAACGACCAAAGCCGCATGTACACATCGATGCTGGACCAGCAAATGACGCAGAACCTGGCGAGCAAGGGAGTCGGCCTGGCAGAGGTGCTGATTCGTCAGTTGTCGACAACCATGGCGGCACAGGGTTTGCCGCCGGCTGACGGCGAGACCAGCCAGGTGTTTGATGCAACCAGTGCGGAAGCGAAAAAATTCAATCCGTGGCAGCCGGCGCCAATGCAGCCTGCCGCTGTGGAGAAACCCGATTCCTCCCAGCCCGCGCACGTGCAGGCATTCCGCGAACGGCTCACTGCGCACGCGGAAGAAGCAAGTCGTAGCACCGGCATCCCGGCGAAGTTCATGCTCGGCCAAGCAGCGCTGGAAAGCGGCTGGGGCAAGCGGGAGATACGCGGCACAGACGGCAGCACCAGCCATAACCTGTTCGGCATCAAAGCCACCGGCAACTGGAAGGGCAAGGTAGTCGAGGCCGTGACGACCGAGTACGTGAACGGTGTGCCGCAGAAGCGCATCGAGAAGTTCCGAGCCTACGACTCCTACGCCGATTCGTTCCGCGACTATGCCAACCTGCTGCGCAAAAACCCCCGTTATGAAAACGTGCTGGCCAATGCGCAGGACGTAAACGGCTTCGCGCAAGGATTGCAGCGCGCCGGCTATGCGACCGACCCGAACTATGCAGCCAAGCTGACCCGCCTCATTCAGCAGAACTTATCAGCCTGACAGGTTCTCATTCCGGTCCCGCCTAAAGTTTTCGGCAGGACTGCCGTATATCAGATATCGCGATAAAACCAGAGAAGCGCAACCCCCATGGCCAATATCCTTAGTACCGCTAACAGCGCCCTGATTGCAGCGCAGGCCGGACTTGCAACGACCGGGCACAATATTGCGAACGCCAGGACGCCCGGCTACAACCGGCAGATAGTGGTGCAGGCAGCCATCGCCGGTCAGAACGAGGGCGGCGGCTTCATCGGTAAAGGCGCAACCATTCTTACGGTCAAGCGCCAGTACAGCGAATATCTCGGCGACCAGCTGCGCGCGATCAACACCTCCAAGGGCCAGATCGAGACGCATTACACCGAGGCCAGCCGCATCAATTCGATGCTGGCTGATCCGTCGTCGGGACTGGCGCCGGTATTGCAGGATTTTTTCAAGGGTGTGCAGGACCTGGCCGGCAACTCAAGCGCGAATCCGTCGCGGCAGGGCATGCTGGCGTCGGCCGAATCCCTCGCAGCGCGTTTCCAGACGCTGGACGGGCAATTCCGCGAGATGCGTGAAGCCGTCAATATCCAGGTCACCACCGCCGTCGCCTCGATCAACTCTTATGCCGACCAGATCGCCAACTTGAACGCGGCGATCGGCAAGGCACAGAGCGCTGCCGACGGCCATGTGCCGAATGACATGCTCGACCAGCGCGATTACCTGGTGAGCGAACTGGGCAAGCTGACGCAGGTAACGGTGGTGAAGGAAAACCTGAATTACAGCGTTTTCGTCGGCAACGGCCAGCCGATGGTGATCGGCACGACTGCTTCCAAACTGGCAGTGATCCCGTCGCATACCGACAAGAGCGAACTGCAAGTCGGCTATGTCGCGGGCAGCGGCAAGGTCGTCCCGCTTGCCGAAAGCGGCTTGCCGGGCGGGGCGCTGGGCGGGCTGTTCGAATTCCGCGCCACGACTTTGTCGTCGGCGCAGAACTCCCTCGGCCGCATCGCGCTCGGATTGGCGAATCGATTCAATGCACAGCACGAGCTGGGTATGGACCAGACGGGCGCGCCCGGCGGCCAGTTTTTCACCGAGGCGCTGCCTGTGGTGAACGGCAGCATTTACAACAAAGGTATTCCCCTCGGTACGCCGGCGGACGTCCGCCCCACAATTGACAACGTGAGTGCGCTGACGACCAGCGACTACCGTTTCGGGCGTGATGCTGGTGGCAACTACACCATCACCCGGTTGGCGGACAACGCACAGCTCTATTCGAATCCTTTACTGCCGACTACGCCCTACGACGGCATCAACTTCAACGTCAATGCCGGCACCATGGCAAACGGTGACGTGTACGTCATCAAACCGACTTTCAACGGCGCCGGTTCATTTAGCGTGCTGGTGAAGGACCAGGCCAAGATTGCCGCCGCTGCGCCTATCGTTACTGCATTCAATAGCAGCAACTCGGGCGCCGGCGTGATCAGCGCCGGTTCGGTCGACAGCAATTTCAAAACACCGCCGGGCTCGGTCCCGATGCCGGTGCAGTTGAATTACGTGGCAGCGGTTCCCGCGACAAATCCGCCGACCGGCACGTTAAACGACTCGACGACGACACCGGCATCGACGACCGGATTTCCTTTCGCGGTCACGGTAACGGCAGGTAACAACGCGCCAGTATCTTATGCGGCGGGTACGGCTATCCCGTATACCGACGGCGCGACGATCAGTTTCGGCGGCGTCAATATCCAGATCACCGGACAGCCGGCGGACCTCGACAGCTTTACCGTCAAAACCAATCCGAATGCGGGCAGCGATAACCGCAACATGCTGTTGCTGGGCGCGCTGCAAACCGCCAATACCCTCGGTGGCGCCACCAATGCGCCGCAAGGGGTGGGATCCACCAGCTTCCAGGGCGCTTTCGGTCAATTGGTCAGCAAGATCGGCAACAAGACGCATGAACTTGAAGTCACCAAATCCGCCGAAACCAAGCTGTTCAACCAGGTCAACCAGGCACAGCAGGCGGAGTCAGGCGTCAACCTGGATGAAGAAGCGGCCAACCTGATCCGCTACCAGCAGAACTACCAGGCGGCCGCGAAGGTGATGCAGGTGGTCAAAGAAGTATTCGATACCCTCGTCTCGCTTCGTTGAGTACGCAGGCTTTTCAAATTAGCGGTCGATAGGAACGCCTCATCATGCGCATCAGCACGAATACGATATTTGAATTAGGGTCGAGAGGGATCAGCGACATGCAGGCCGCGCTGGTCAAGACCCAGCAGCAATTGTCGACGCAGCGTCGCGTACTGACACCGGCGGATGACCCGGTGGCCGCCGCAACCGCGCTGGGGATTACACAATCGATCTCGGTGAACGAGCAGTACGCGGCCAACCGGCAAACCGCGCGTAGCAGCTTGTCCGAAGAGGAAAGCGTTTTGCAGAGCGTTACCACGTTGCTGCAGGACGCGAAGCAACTGGTGGTCAATGCCGGTAACGGCGCAATGGAAGATTCGCAGCGCCAGTTCCTGGCTGCCGAACTGCGGGGGCGCTTCGAGGAATTGATGGGGCTGGCCAACAGCCGCGATGGCAATGGCAACTATATGTTCGGCGGCTTTCAGACCGCAACGCAGCCGTTCTCGAAAACGCTTGCGGGCGCCGCTTACGCCGGCGACCAGGGGCAACGCATGCTGCAAGTCGGCGCTTCGCGCCAGATTCCGCTGAACGACACCGGCTACTCCGTATTCGAAAACAACAAAACCGGCAACGGCGTATTTGTCACAGCGGCGCGCACGCTGCCTGCCAATACTGGTTCCGGAATCGTTAGCAGCGGCGCCGTTTTCGACAGTTCGAAATTGACGGGACAAAAATACAGTATCGATTTTACTGTCGTGGCGAGCGGGAGTCCTGGCGTACCGGACACGACGACCTTTGTGGTCAGGAATGATACCGTCATCCCAACTCTCTACATGGATCCGGCTACCGGCCTGGTTAACCTGCCGGCGCCGCCTGTCATCGCATCCACGTTTGTCGAGGGTGAGTCGATCAAGTTTGCCGGTATGGAGTTCAATATCAAGGGGAAACCCGCCGACGGTGACGGATTTACCATCGACCCCAGCCGCGACCAGAGCGTTTTCAAAACAATGACCGACCTGCTGTCGACACTGGGTCAGTCCGGGATGGGCGCCACCGGGCAGGCCAACCTGACCAATGGCCTCAATACCGCCAACAACAACATCGACCACGCGCTGGATAATGTTTTGAATGTGCGCGCTGCGGTCGGTACTCGGCTGAAGGAACTCGACGTGCTCGACAGCGGCGGCTCCGACCTGAATATTCAATACATCGAAACCCTGCACAAGCTGCAGGATATCGATCTGGCGGAAACGATCTCGGCTTTCACGCAGCAGAATATGGTGCTGGAGGCGGCGCAGAAGTCGTTCATGAAGGTGTCGGGGATGTCGCTGTTCAATTTCATCTGAGCGCGCAGATGGCGATGTGCTAACGGAGGCCGGAGCCTCCGTTTTTTTTACCGAAACCGTTTGCAGCAGGAGTAGGTTGGGATGCAATCCCAACATTCGGACCTCCGAGCGACCGACGGCTCTCATGCGTATGGTGTGACGTTGGGATTGCATCCCAACCTGCGTTATCGAGGCTTAGGCACCATCGCCAAGGTAATCTGCTGAATCGCAGCTATTCCTTCCTCCAGCAGTCGCACCAGTGGCGTCGCCAGATACGGCAGCGAAAACGCAATCATGACGAACCCCAGCCCGATGGTGATCGGAAATCCGATGCCAAACAGATTCAGCTGAGGCGCCGCACGCGTAAGAATGCCAAGCGCCAGGTTGGTAAGCAGCAGGGCAGCCACGACCGGAAGCGACAACTGCAGGCCGGCGCTGAAGATGCGTCCGCCCCAGTCGGCCATTTGCCGGAAGCCCTCACCGGAAAGCGGCGCCGCCGATATCGGCAGCGACGTGAAGCTTTCCGCCAGGGTGGAAAGCAGCACCAGGTGCATATTGGTCGCGAGATAAACCAGGATCATCATCAAGGCCATGAACTGGCTGATCGACGACGATCGCGCGCGTGTCTGCGGGTCGTAAAAAACGGCGAAGCCGAGGCCCATCGTCAGGCTGCTGATATCGCCGGCCAGTTCCACGGCGGCGAACACGATGCGCATCGCAAAACCCATTGCCACACCAATGACGAATTGCTGGAGCAGGATCAGCAGGCCGGCAAGCGACATCGGGTCCATGGCGGGCAGGGCGGAGACGGTCGGGGCGATGATCATTGCCAGCATGATGCCGAGGCTGATCTTGATGCGCGCGGGCACGCTGACGTTGCCGAACAAGGGAGCGACGGAGATCAGCCCCAGGATGCGCGTCAGCGGCCACAGGAGGGAAGCAATCCAGGTTTGGAGTTCGGCGCTGGTGAGGGAAATCATGATGCCCGGTGATGTGATCCCCCAGCTGCCTGCGGCAGGGGAATAGCGAGAACAGTTACCCAACCATCCCCGGAATACTTGCAAACACTTCGCGCATGTAGTCGAGCATGATGGTCAGCATCCACGGTCCGGCGATGATCAGGGTGACGAATACGCCGACCAGCTTCGGAATGAAGGACAAGGTCTGTTCATTAATCTGGGTCGCGGCCTGGAAGATGCTGACGATCAGGCCGATGCCGAGCGCCACTATCAGGAGCGGCGCGGACACCATCAGCATCACTTCCATTGCATGGCGCCCAAGGCCTACGACGCTTTCCGGGGTCATTGCTTATTCCTTTTCATTGATAGAAGCTTTGCGCAAGGGAGCCGATCAGCAACTGCCAGCCGTCGACCAGCACGAACAGCATCAGCTTGAACGGTAGCGAGACGATCGCGGGCGACATCATCATCATACCCATCGACATCAACACACTGGCGACCACCATATCGATGATCAGGAACGGGATGAAGATCGCAAAGCTGATCTGGAAAGCAGTCTTGAGTTCGCTGGTGACGAAGGCGGGGACCAGAACGCGCAGCGGTACATCTTCCGGTCCTTGCAGCGCAGGCCCGTTCGACAACTTGACATACAGCGCCAGGTCGGATTCGCGCGTCTGTTTGACCATGAATGCCTTCAGCGGCGCGACGCCTTTGTCCATCGCCTGCTGCATCGTGATTTTGTTTTCCGAGAAGGGCTGGTAGGCATCGACATAGATCTTGTCGAATACCGGGCCCATCACAAAGAATGTCAGGAATAGCGCCAGGCCGATCATGACCTGGTTCGGCGGCGCGGTCTGGGTGCCCAGGGCCTGGCGCAGCAGCGACAGCACAATGATGATGCGCGTAAAGCTGGTCATCATCATCAATGCTGCGGGCAGGAATGACAGGCCGGTCATCAGCACCAACGTTTGCAGGCTGAGGGAGTAGGTCTGGCCGCCGCCCGGCGCAGGGGTGCTGGTCAGGGCAGGCAAGCCCGCCTGCTGCGCGATCGCAAGCACCGGCAGGCCGAGCAGCACGACCGGCAATGCTGCCTTGAGTAGAGAAAGGTTACTGCGCATTGCGCTTTTCTATCGTTTGTTTCAGCCAGGCTGAGAAGTTTTTTGCGACGGGTGTTGCGGATTCCGGCAATGTGACTGCTTCCTGCCGCGGCATCGTCGACAGTGCGTTAACACGTCCTGGTGCGACACCGACCACGATCCACTGGTCGCCGACTTCGACCACCAGTACCCGCTCACGGGTGCCGACGTTGACGCCGCCGACGACTTTAACTGCGCTCGCGGATGTGGACTTTGCCAGTCCGAAGCGACGCAGCATCCATGCCGCACCTGCCATGCATCCGAGCACCACGACCAGGCCCAGCAGTACCTGGAACAGGCTGCCGGCGGAAGCCGGGCTGGCCGGTTCGGCGGCATGCGCGGACGCCGCACAGAGCAGCAGGACCAGAGTGTGGATCAACCTCATTTGCTGAATTACCTGTTGAGTTTTTTGATGCGTTCCGACGGACTGATGATGTCGGTCAGGCGGATGCCGAACTTGTCGTTGACCACCACCACTTCGCCCTGGGCGATCAGGCAGCCGTTGACCAGCACGTCCATCGGTTCACCGGCCAGTCCGTCGAGCTCGACCACCGAACCTTGCGCCAGCTGCAGCAGGTTCTTGATCGCGATCTTGGTGCGACCGAGTTCAACCGTAAGCTGGACCGGAATATCGAGGATGAAATCGATGTCGTTGTGCGTGCCGGACTTTACGGTCGCTCCGCCAAAGTCCTGGAAGCTCGCCGTCGCCGGCTGCGCTGCAGCTGCGGCTGCGGCTACCTCGGTTTGTGCCTGCTCGGCGAGCGCCGCGCCCCATGGGTCTTCTGCGTCGATTTGCGTATCCAGGTCATCAGCCATTGCTATCTCCTTGCGTTGCGTTGTTTTGTTGCGGTGCTGCGCCCTCGGCGAACGATCCCGCTTCTTTCAGTCTGCGCAGTGACTCGTGTCCCCGAAGGGACTCGTTTGCGCTGAAGATCAGTTTTTCTATGCGTAATGCATATTGCCCGTTGAGCTTGCCGTAACTGCATTCCATCACCGGCACGTTGTCCACCGTTGCGATCAGGGGATCCGGCACGTTGAGCGGAATGACATCGCCGGCCTTCATGCCCATCAGGTCGCCGAAGGTGACATTGGCCGTACCGATGTTGGCGACCAGTTCCACTTCGGCAGTCTTGATCTGCTGCTTGAGCAAGCGGATCCAGCGTTTGTCCATCTCCAGCGTCTCACCCTGCAAGCTGCTGGTGAGGATGTCGCGGATCGGCTCCATGGTCGAGTACGGCGTGCAGAAATGCAGCTTGCCGCTTACCGGGCCGAGCTCGATGGTGAAAGTGGTGGTGACCACCACTTCATTCGGCGTCGCGATGTTCGCGAACTGGGTATTCAGTTCCGAACGGATGTACTCGAACTCGATCGGGTAGACCGGCGCCCACGACTGGGAATAGGTTTCGAATACGATGTTCAGGATGCGCGAGATGATGCGCTGCTCGGTCAGCGTGAATTCCCGGCCTTCGACCCGCGTATGGAAGCGGCCGTCGCCGCCGAACATGTTGTCGACCAGCAGGAACACCAGGCTGGGATCGAAAACAATCAGCGCGGTGCCGCGCAACGGCTTCATGTGGACCAGGTTCAGGTTGGTCGGCACCACCAGGTTGCGTATGAATTCGCTGTACTTAGAAACACGCACCGGACCTACCGAAACTTCTGCGGTGCGGTGCAGGAAGTTGAACAGGCTGATGCGGAACAGGCGCGCAAAACGTTCGTTGATGATCTCGAGCGTCGGCATCCGGCCGCGCACGATACGTTCCTGGGTCGCCAGGTTGTAGGGGCGCACACCTGATTTGTCTTCAGGCGCACTCGTATCGTCGTCCTGGTCGCCGGTGACGCCCTTGAGCAGGGCATCGACTTCTTCCTGGGAGAGAAAATTCTCGGCCATGTCTTACTGCACAACGAATGAGGTGAAGAAAACGCCGGACACGTCCGGTTTCGGACCATGCTCCGAGAAAGACTCCTCCAGTCGTTTGACGATTTCGCCCGCAAGCTGTGTTTTGCCTTCCACGCTCAGGATTTCGGTAGCTTTCTTGCTGCTTAAAAGCAGCAGCAGACGGCTGCGCACCTGGGGCAAATAGAGTTTGATCAGGTCCGACTGCGCCTGGTCGGCGACCTGGACCGTCATGCCTATCTGCAGGAACTGCTGCAAGCCGTCATCCATCGCAAGATTGACGGTGAACGGTTCGAGCGTCATGAATACAGGCGGCTTTTCGGGATCGGGCTTGGATGCATGTGTTTCGCCAGCCTGTCCCTTGGAACCAAGCAGGAAGAATGCGGCAGCTCCGCCTCCGATCAACAGGACCACGACGAGACCGAGGATGATGAAAAGCATCTTGTTGGATTTCGCCGGTGCGGCATCGGCCTGGCCGGCATTGGGTGCGTTGCGAGCGGTTGCCATCGAAATAAATCCTTATGTACTGCACTGTGAGAGTGCTGCCATTATCGGGTTCAAGGGTGGGGTGGGATGCGGGGAAAAGAGGGAGGAAGAGGGGGTATATTCGGGTATTCCCTTTGCAGGAGGAACACCGGTCGGTTTTCTCGTTTAGCTCTGTAGCGTAGGTTGGGATGCAATCCCAACGTTCGGACCCTTGTGCGTCCGAAGGCTTTCCTGCATGCCGCAATCCGAACATTCGTTGGGATTAGCAGCGCGTCGCAGATCCCAACCTACGGGTCGTCCTATGCAAACGTATCTACCAATCCTTCACCACCACCCGTAATCGTCTGACTACGTACGTTATGCACCGGAGCTTCCGCGGAATCTTCATTGTCCTGCCCGGCTCCACGGGAACCCTGCCGGCCGCCACCGAATCCGCCTTGCTGATTATTCGGCGTGCCGGCGCTGACATTCGCCTGGCCAAGCTGGATGCCGGCGTCGCCGAGCATTTCACGCAGCTTCGGCACGGCGTCTTGCAGCGCCTGCCGAACTTCCGGCTGGGCCGAGGTGAAGCTGACGGTGGCTTCGTTGTTCGAGACGCTGAGGACCACTTGCATCGGGCCGAGATCGGGTGGATTGAGCGTCAGTGAGGCGCTTTGCTGTTCGCCGGCGACCATCCATACCACTTTCTGTGCGACTGCCTGGTCCCAGCCGTTGCTTCCGACACGTGGTGCGATTTTGTCTGCCGCAGCAGCGG
>JBBWZW010000362.1:0-6424 GCA_039649305.1 Burkholderiales bacterium | reverse complement strand
AGCTTGTGGTACGGACTGTCTTTATGCACGCTAATGTAGCTGTAATAGCCGAGCGAGCGGTCGCTATTGACGGTTTGCGCAAAAATTTCGCCGTTGGCGCGATCCACCGCCTCCATCGCCGACTTGTTGCCGAACCAGGCGACCTGGATCTTGTTGAAGCGCATACCCTCGATGACGCCGGCATAGTCGGGCGCAAAAAAGGCGTTGACCCTGACACCGAGCTTCTTGCTCATGTCTTCGAGCACGGGCTGCCAATCCTGCTTCAGGTTCGCCGACGATTCAGTGGATATGATGCCGAAGTTGATCGATTTTATGGCGTCATCGGCGTGAGCGAGCGTCGCTGCGGAAGCGAACAGGCAAGCGGATAAAAGCTTTCGATACATGGATGAATCTCCCTTGCTATTAAAACTTATGCGGCTGCGGCAACGTATGCCGGCAGGCGATGAAAGCCGGTGACGACCGGCGTGTCTGGCTGGACGTGAGTGGTGTTATTCGTGTTGAGTATGTCTTCCGCTTCCGCGCCATACAGCTCGCGCAGCATGGGCGCGCTCAGGGCATTCGATGGGCCGTCGTACACGACGCGGCCGCGATGCAAAGCGACGGTACGCGGACAGAAACGCAATGCCATGTCGACCTGGTGCAGCGACACAACTACGGTGGTACGGTCTTGCCGGTTCAGGTCCGCCAGCGTTTGCATCACGCGCCGCGCGGATTCAGGATCGAGCGAGGCGATCGGTTCGTCGGCCAGGATGATTTTCGCTTTCTGGACTATGGTGCGTGCAATCGCAGCGCGCTGCTGCTGACCACCCGAAAGTGCCGACGCGCGTTTATACGCGTGCTCAGCAATGCCTACACGCGCCAGCGCTTCCAGTCCGAATTCTTTTTCGTCGCTCGTGAAGTGTCTTGTGCAGCTGCGCCACAAGGGCATGCGCGCCAGGCCGCCGGACAGCACATTGGTCAGCACCGGCAGGCGGCCGACGAGGTTGAACTGCTGGAACACAAAGCCCACGTCCGCGCGGGTCGCACGGATACCGCGCTCGATTGCGCCGTCGCGTTGCACGATCCTGTTGCCTACTTTGATATGGCTAATACCCTCGTTGCCGGGCATCAATCCGGATATATGCCGTAGCAAAGTGGACTTTCCGGAGCCGGATGCGCCGATCAGCGCCACCATTTCGCCGGGGTTAAATTTCAGGCTAACGCGGTCCAGCGCCTGGAAGCCACCTTTGAACGTCTTCGATAACTCGTTGATTTCAATGATCATGGTCTCCGCCGATCGTGAATGTTGACGAGCGAAGTATCGGGGCGAAATATGTCAGGGGTATGAAAGCAATATGACAAGCTCGTGAATTCTCATACCGGGTTAGCCGGGGACTAAGCCGGTGTTCAGAATTTCCGAATTGTTACAAGCCGCCCTATCGGTCACACTGAAGCTCCACTGATAGCGGCTATACCCATGGACATCAACTACCTACGCGAATGGCTCGGACGAGTCGAGTCGCACACGGACGAGGTCACGTCCACCCCGATCGCAGCACTTGGCGCCACCCTGGACCGGGATGACGCAGCGCCCCAACGCGGCGACCCGCTTCCCCCTTTATGGCACTGGCTGTATTTCCTTCCTATCCACAAGCAATCCGAACTCGGCCACGATGGTCATGCGCAGCGCGGCGGATTCCTGCCACCTGTGCCGCTGCCTCGCCGCATGTGGGCGGGAGGCCGGCTCCAGTTTCACCAGCCGATACGGGTCGGCGAAGCGATCTCGCGCGTTTCGCGCATTGTGGATGTGAGTCACAAGGAAGGTCGCACCGGGCCGCTGGTATTCGTACTGGTGCGCCATGAGATCAGCAATGCCGACGGCGTGGCGCTGACCGAAGAACACGATATCGTCTATCGCGACAACCCGCGGCCGGAAGACCCTGCGCCTAAGCCACAGGCTGCGCCGACGGACTACAGCTGGACGCGTGAAATCCATCCGGACGAGGTGCTGCTGTTCCGGTATTCGGCGCTCACTTTCAACGGCCACCGCATCCATTATGACCGTCGCTATGTTACCGAAACGGAAGGCTATCCCGGCCTGATCGTGCATGGGCCGCTGATTGCGACGCTGCTGCTCGATCTCCTGCGCCGTAATCTGCCGGACGCAAACCTGAGGCACTTCGCGTTCCGCGCGGTGAAGCCGGTGTTCGACATCGCGCCGTTCTCGGTATGCGGACGCGTGGAACCTGACGGCAAAACCGTCAGGCTATGGACCAGGGATGCGCAAGGATGGCTGACGATGGACGCCACCGCCACACTCGATTGAACCCGAACAGGACAGGATAAAACAGATGTTGAATGCGCCAGACCAATACCAGGAAATACGCGATGCCGTCCGTGCGCTGTGCGCGGAATTCCCCGCCGATTACTTTCGCAAGGTGGATGAACAACGCGGCTACCCGGAGGAGTTTGTCAATGCGCTGACCAAAGCCGGCTGGCTGGCGGCGCTGATCCCGCAAGAGTACGGCGGTTCGGGCCTTGGCCTGACCGAGGCCTCGGTGATCATGGAAGAAATCAATCGCTCCGGTGGCAATTCCGGCGCCTGCCACGGCCAGATGTACAACATGGGGACGTTGCTGCGCCATGGCTCTGCAGAGCAAAAGCAGATCTATCTCCCGAAGATTGCGAGCGGCGAATTGCGACTGCAATCGATGGGCGTAACGGAACCGAGCACCGGGACCGACACCACCAAAATCAAAACTACCGCGGTGAAGAAAGGCGACCGCTATGTAGTGAACGGACAGAAGGTGTGGATCTCCCGCGTGCAGCATTCCGATCTGATGATCCTGCTGGCGCGCACCACTCCGCTTTCCGACGTGAAGAAAAAATCCGAAGGCATGTCGATCTTCCTGGTCGACCTGCGCGATGCGATCGGCAACGGACTCACGGTGCGGCCTATCCTCAACATGGTCAATCATGAGACCAACGAACTGTTCTTCGAGAACCTGGAGATTCCGGCGGAGAACCTGATCGGCGAAGAAGGCAAAGGCTTCAAGTACATCCTTGACGGGCTGAATGCGGAACGCACGCTGATCGCGGCCGAGTGTATCGGCGATGGTTACTGGTTCATCGACAAAGTGACGAAATATGCGAATGAGCGCGTGGTGTTCGGCCGCCCGATCGGCCAGAACCAGGGCGTGCAATTCCCGATCGCCAAGGCCTATGTCAACCTGGAAGCAGCCAACCTGATGCGCTTCAAGGCATGCGAACTGTTCGACGCGCATCAACCGTGCGGCACCCAGGCCAACATGGCGAAGATGCTGGCTGCCGATGCATCGTGGGAAGCGGCCAACGTCTGTCTCCAATATCACGGCGGGTTTGGCTTCGCTTGCGAATACGACATTGAACGCAAGTTCCGCGAAACGCGGCTCTATCAGGTCGCGCCGATTTCCACCAACCTGATCCTGTCCTATGTGGCCGAACATGTGCTCGGCCTCCCCCGTTCATTCTGAAAGAGTCAAGCATGCGTCCGTTGGATGGAATTACCGTCGTTTCGCTTGAACAGGCAATCGCCGCCCCCTTTTGCACACGTCAGCTCGCCGATCAGGGCGCACGCGTCATCAAGGTCGAACGGCCCGGGGTCGGGGATTTTGCACGCGCCTATGATGAACGGGTACGTGGTCTTGCATCCCACTTCGTCTGGACCAACCGTTCGAAAGAAAGTCTTACGCTCGACGTCAAGCACGAGGAAGCCGGCAGCATTTTCGACAGGCTGCTGGAAGGCGCGGACGTACTTGTGCAGAACCTTGCACCCGGCGCCGCCGCGCGGCTCGGTTTGTCGCATGAAGCATTGCACGAAAAGTTCCCCCGGCTGATCGTTTGCAACATTTCCGGTTACGGTGAGGACGGACCTTATCGCGACAAGAAGGCGTATGATCTTCTGATCCAGAGCGAAGCGGGCTTCCTCTCTGTGACCGGGTCGGCTGATGAACCCGCCAAAGCGGGGTGTTCGATCGCCGACATCGCCGCCGGCATGTACGCCTATACCAACATACTCGCGGCATTGATCCAGCGCGGCAAGACCGGGCGCGGTTGCAAGATCGATGTATCGATGCTCGAGAGCCTGGCGGAGTGGATGCAATTTCCGCTTTATTACGCGATGGATGGGGCTGCACCGCCGCAGCGTGCGGGCGCGGCGCATGCCACCATTTATCCGTATGGGCCCTTCCCCGCCGGTGATGGGAAGATCGTCATGCTGGGATTGCAGAATGAACGTGAATGGGGCGCGTTTTGCGACAAGGTGCTGCTGCAACCGGAACTTAAAACGGATCCGCGGTTTTCATCCAATTCTGCGCGGACTGCTGCGCGGAAGGAATTGCGCGCGATGATCGTAGAAGCATTTTCAACGCAGACGGCGCAGCAGGTGATCGATCGGCTCGATGTGGCGCAGATTGCGAATGCGCGGATGAATGACATGCATGACCTGTGGGAGCATCCGCAACTGAAGGCGCGGGGGCGATGGACCGAGGTGGATACGCCGGCGGGCAAGGTGCCCGCCTTGCTGCCGCCAGGGGTGCCGGATGCTTATGAGGCACGGATGGATGCGGTACCTGCCTTGGGTGAGCATACGGATGCGATTCTTGCGGGGATTGGGTATGACGAAAAGGCTATTGCAAGCTTGCGCGCGCAGGGCTCGATCTAGGCTATCACGCCCCTCTCCCGCATGCGGGAGAGGGGCGTAAAAAACATTCGCTGCGTTCGCAAAAGCACAATTTGAAAGTGAGACAACCATGATCCACCTCCACCCAAGCCAGACGCTGGCAACATTCGCGGCAAACCTCGAATTCGAAGACATACCCTACACCGTGGTCCAGCGCACCGAAGACCTGTTCCTCGACTGGTTCGGCTCGACGCTTGCTGGTAAAGGCGCACGCCCCGTCGAAACGATCGAACGTTTCGCGCAGCAAATGGGCACGGCCGATGGCCCGTCGGAAGTGTTGATCTCACGACGCCAGACCACTCCGATGTTTGCGGCAATGGTCAACGCGGCTGCATCGCACTTCGCCGAACAGGATGATGTCCACAATGGCTCGGTATTCCACCCGGCCGCGGTCGTGTTCCCGCCTGTGCTGGCAGTCGCACAAGCGCTGGGCAGTTCCGGTCGCGAGTTCCTGACCGCAGCAGTCGCCGGCTATGAAGTCGGCATCCGCATCGGCGAATTCCTCGGCCGCTCGCACTACAAGATTTTCCATACGACTGGTACTGCCGGCACTGTCGCTGCCGCGGCAGCGGTCGGCCGCTTGTTGAAATTGACACCCGAGCAGATGCTGCATGCATTCGGCTCCGCCGGCACGCAGGCCGCGGGCTTATGGGAGTTCTTGCGCGATGCCGCCGATTCCAAGCAGCTTCATACGGCCAAGGCGGCGTCGGATGGATTGATGGCGGCCTACCTCGCACAAGACGGCTTCACCGGGGCCAAGCGCATCCTGGAAGGCAGCCAGGGCATGGCGGCCGGTATGTCGTCCGATTCCCAACCGGCCAGGCTGACCGATCGGCTCGGATCACGCTGGGCATTGGCCGAGACCTCGTTCAAGTTCCACGCATCTTGCCGCCATACCCACCCGGCAGCCGATGCGCTGCTGCAGGTGGTCAGCGAGAACAACCTGGCTCCCGAACAGATCCTCCGCGTCACGGCGCATGTCCATCAGGGTGCGATCGACGTGCTCGGGCCGGTCGTCAATCCGCAGACCGTGCACCAGGCCAAGTTCTCGATGGGCACGGTGCTGGGCCTGATCGCACAGTTCCGCAGCGCGGGGATGAAAGAATTCCAGGATTACTTCGACGACCCGCGCATCGCCGCATTCCGCGGCAAGGTGCATATGGAACTCGACAGCGAAGTCGACCACGCCTACCCGGCGCGCTGGATCGGCAAGGTCACTGTCGAAACGATCGACGGCCCGACGCTGCATGGACGTGTCGATGAACCCAAGGGCGACCCGGGCAATACCCTCACGCGGACCGAGATCGAGGAAAAAGCGCTGCGGCTGGTGGAATTCAGCGGCGCGGCGACGGCTGATGAAATGCGCACGGTGATCGACCGGATCTGGAACCTGGCAGCCGCCGACAAGGTCGGGAAGTTTTTTTGATGGCCGTCCCGCGCTCCTATCTGTTTGTTCCGGGCAATCGTCCGGAACGTTTTTCAAAGGCCTGCCTGGCAGGCGCCGATGCCGTCATCATCGACCTCGAAGATGCGGTGCCACCATCCGAGAAATCCGCCGCGCGCTCCAGTGTCGCGGCATGGGTCTCACCCGCGCAACCGGTATTGATACGCATCAACAGCGCTGACACCGAATGGTTTCACGACGATCTCGAGCTCGGCAAGTTGCCCGGCGTGTGCGGTATCGTGCTGCCGAAGGCGGAGCGGGTCGAAGACCTGCTTCTGGCC
>JBBWZW010000306.1:0-2982 GCA_039649305.1 Burkholderiales bacterium | reverse complement strand
TGACCAGCATGTCCGATAACAAACCCGCCGACGGCTCTTCCAGGCCCTTGTTCTACGATCCGACCGAGTATCGTATCCGCAGCTTTGTGACGCGGGCGGGACGCTTGTCTGTTGCGCAGGCAAAGGCGATAGACACCCTCGGTCCGCAATTCCTTATTCCCTACGTGAAGGCGCCGTTCGATTTCAGCCAGGCATTCGGGCGCACCGCCCCGCTGATCCTCGAGATCGGCTTCGGTATGGGCGGCACCACTGCGACGATTGCGGCAGGCATGCCGGAGAAAGATTTCTTCGGGGTGGAGGTGCATACTCCCGGCGTCGGCAGCCTGTTGAAGCTCATAGGCGAGCAGGGATTGACCAATCTGCGGCTGATCCAGCATGACGCGGTCGAAGTCGTTACCAACATGATCGCGCCGCGATCGCTCGCGGGCGTTCATGTGTTCTTTCCTGATCCCTGGCATAAGGCGCGTCATAACAAACGTCGTCTGATCCAGGGGCCGTTTGTGAGCCTGCTGGCGTCACGTATCGCTGCTGGCGGTTATCTGCATTGCGCGACCGATTGGCAGGACTATGCGGAGCAAATGCTGGAAGTGCTGAGTGCGGAACCGACGTTGCAGAATACCGCTGAAGGGTATGCGCCGCGGCCGGATTATCGGCCTGTGACCAAGTTTGAGAACCGCGGATTAAAGCTGGGGCATGGAGTTTGGGATTTGGTGTTCAGGAAGAAGTCTGCCGTGTAGGTTGGTCCCGATGTTCCGGTGTCCGCGAGAGCCTTCGGTCGTGCGGGCGGCGGAATGTTGGGATGTCATCCCAACCTACAACTGCGGCATACTCAGCTCATCTCCGCGATCAACGAAACAATCTCTTCGCCGTAGGTCTCGAGCTTCTTCTCACCCACGCCGGTGATATTGCGCATATCGCTTAACGAGCGCGGTTTCGCCTTCGCGATTTCCCGCATCGTCGCGTCGTGGAAGATCACATAAGCCGGCACGTTATGCTTGCGGGCCGTTTCAACACGCCACCAGCGCAGCTTGTCGAAAATCGCTTGCTCGACGGAGGACAAATCGGCTTCGACATAGGTTTTCTGTTTCGATGTCTGCCGTTTTTGCCGGACCGGTTTCTCATACTGGCGCAATTGCACCTTGCGCTCACCGCGCAGGACCGGCCGGGCTTCGTCCGTCAATTTCAACGCGCCATAGGAATCGTGGTCGACCACAATCAGGCCGAGCGCAATCGCTTGCCGCAAAATGGCGCGCCATTCCGCTTCGCTGACCTCGCTGCCGATGCCGAAGGTGGACACTTTGTCGTGCCGCCATTGCTTGACCTTTTCGGAATCGGTGCCGCGCAATACATCGATGACATGGCCTGCGCCGAAGCGCTGATCGACCCGATACACCGTTGACAACAGCTTCTGCATTTGTACCGACCCGTCGAACGACACCGGCGGATGGAGGCAGATATCGCAGTTGCCGCACGCGGTGGAAGCCTGACCGAAATAATCGAGCAGCCGCACCCGGCGGCAGTTAAGCGTCTCACACAGACCGAGCATTGCATCCAGTTTCGCGGACTGTACGCGCTTGAAAGTCTCGTCTGCTTCCGACTCGTCGATCATGCGGCGCTGCTGCACCACGTCCTGCAAACCATAGGCCATCCACGCATTGGCCGGCGCGCCGTCACGACCGGCACGGCCGGTTTCCTGGTAGTAGCCTTCGATGCTCTTGGGCAGGTCGAGGTGGGCGACAAAACGCACATCGGGCTTATCAATGCCCATGCCGAAAGCGATGGTCGCCACCATGACGATGCCGTCTTCGCGCAGGAAGCGGGCCTGGTTGGAAGTGCGGGTGGCGATATCCATGCCGGCGTGATACGGCAGCGCGTTAACGCCGTTGGCATTCAGGAATTCCGCGGTTTCTTCGACTTTTTTGCGCGACAGGCAATAGACGACGCCGGCATCGCCCGGATGCTCGGCCTGGATGTAATCGAGCACCTGCTTGCGGCCATTGGCCTTCTCGACAATCTGATAACGGATGTTGGGCCGGTCGAAGGAAGAGACGAATTGCGCTGCGTCTTCGAGCTTCAGGCGGCGCGCGATTTCGGCGCGGGTCTGCGGGTCGGCGGTTGCGGTAAGTGCGATGCGCGGCACCTCCGGAAAACGCTCATGCAGGATCGACAACTTGATGTATTCCGGCCGGAAGTCGTGGCCCCATTGCGAAACGCAATGCGCTTCGTCGATGGCAAACAAGGCAATTTTGGAAGCTTCCAGCATTTCGAGGCAGCGTGGCGTCATCAGCCGCTCGGGCGCGACGTAGATCAGGTCCAGGTCGCCATTGCGTACGCGGCGCTCGGTGCGCATCGCTTCATCGAAGCTTTGCGTCGAATTGAGGAAGGCGGCGCGTACACCCAATTCCGCCAGCGCGTCGACCTGATCCTGCATCAACGCAATCAAGGGCGAAACCACCACACCCACGCCGTCGCGCACCAATGCGGGAATCTGGTAACACAGCGACTTGCCGCCGCCGGTCGGCATCAGGACCAGGGCGTCGCCGCCCTGCCCCACATGGTTGACGATTTCGCCCTGATGGCCCCGAAACTTCGGATAACCGAAGACGGTTTGGAGTATGTTGAGCGCGCGGTTGCTGACGGTTTTTTCTGGCATCCCGTATTTTAATCTGCCCACACCACCAATCCGCTATATGCGGTGAAGATAACAACAAATCCGAACGCGATGCGGTACCAGGCGAATACCGTAAAGTCGTGTGTGCTGATATAACGCAGCAACCAGCGCACGCAAAGGAAGGCTGAGACGAAGGCGGCCACCGTACCGATCCCGAACAGCGGGATATCGGCGGCGGACAGCAGGTCGCGATCCTTGTATAGCGAATAGAAACTGGCCGCGAGCAGCGTAGGAATTGCAAGAAAGAAAGAGAATTCGGTCGAAGCCTTGCGCGACAAGCCGAACAGCATGCCACCGATGATGGTCGCACC
>JBBWZW010000303.1:0-7753 GCA_039649305.1 Burkholderiales bacterium | reverse complement strand
ACTGTGGGGGGAAGGCCGGGGCTGACGGGCTGCTGGCCAGCGTTTTATTAGCAACACTGTTTGAGCAACTTCAAATGACGAGCACATTCCGGCTGGTATGTAGGCGACCGTACAGACCGGGGCTGGTGAGGAGCGCAGAATTTTCTCGTCATCAGCAACGCTGCGGGGCTCAGATGGAACACACTCCTGCATATACCGTTTTCCCATCCACTCCAAAGGTCGTGACCCGACAGGAAGTGATTTTGTTCGAACAATGCGACCCATGCTTGCTGCTGGATAAATTGATTGCAGAGATGCATCTGGAAAACGATGCGGCGCTCGCACGTGCGCTGCAACTACACACACGGATAATCGAGATGCTCCGGGAACGCAAGCTGTTCCTGACCTCGACACTGCTCATGGCTATCTGTGAGGCCGCCGGCATGAGCGTTCAGGAATTGCTCAACTTGAAGCCGGGCCAGTGATCAACTGTTTATATTTGCTCAAATCGCCGCCAACGATAGCGGCTACATTGCTTCCTATATCGTTTACGGAGATGTCATGGAACGCGCAGATGTAGCCATCGTAGGGTTTTTTATCGTTCTTGCGCTGGCAATTGCTGCCGGCGTCTTTCTCGTCCCGCACTGAAGCGGCGCAGTAGCGGTCCCCCTCACGTCATCCGTATCAAACAGCGCTCATCAGCTGTTTGATCAATCTCGACGTGGCCGCGTCAGGGTCGGCAAACTCCAGGCCGATCCTGAAGCCTTTCATGCCGGCCAGGACGTTGGACTGCACCCGGCAGGTGAAACGCGCCTGGCTGGGCTCATCCTTAAGAATCACGTGGATCACGATCGTCACCTTCCCGCCTTCGGGTAAGGGCCGGTCCAACATGACGGACAGACCCGCCGCCGAAATGTCGATGGTTTTTGCGGGGATCGAAGTGAAATTGTCGACGCTGAGGATTGCGCTTCGGTGAAAAATCTTTGCTGGCGCATTCCTCGAGTCGTCCTTGCTCGGGAAGGCGGAAGACATGCGGCATTATTCCATTAATCGAGTCACGCTGTCGCCTTCTCCGTAATATCACATGAATATGGGATACTCCGCGCCCCCCAAACCGGCTATCCTCTCTATTGCCTAATGGCAACGTACCTCACCCTTGTCAGAAAATCAATTCCGCAAGTCATGGTATGCACTGGAATTAAAATATGACCTCATCTTCACAAGCTACTGTGGATATTGCTCTCGTGGGATTCAGCGACCATGAGCGGTTGGTAATGAATTCATTGTTCAAGGTTTCGGGCGCGTACCGGGAATGGCAGGATGACCAACGGACGCAACCGCACTGCGTGCTGATGGACGTGGATGAAGAGACCGGACGCGCCTGTGCTGATATGGAACTGGAGCACCCGACGGGTGCACCTATTGTGTCGATCGGCACCGAGGTGGCGGGAAAATCGATTGCCGCGCATATACCGCGCCCGTTTCGGTGGGTCGACATCCTGAACACGCTGGCGAGCGTCACCAAGTCGAAGCACGAGCCCGCCGACCCTGGCATGGACCTGTCGCCGGCTACGATACTGGCGCTGACGGAAAAGCCATCGAACACCATTATTCCGGATGTAGCCCCGGCCGCGCCCGCGCCAGCCGAGTACAAAAGCAGCACCAGCACTGCCGCGATCCGCAAAGGCGTCCGGGTTTACAAGACGATAGGCGCGGTACTGGTAGTCAATCCGAATCCCAAGGGATGGCGGCATATCAGCGCCGAGGTGGCGAGCCTCGGATACCGTGTCGACCATGTATCGACCGGCGCTGCGGCCGCCCTGTTGCTGGCGAATTTCCGCTACAACTGCGTCATCCTCGAAACCCAGTTGCCGGACCAGGAAGGCTTCGAGCTTTGCCGCCTGCTGAAAAAAACCGAGGGCAGGCGCCGCACCGCTACCATCATTCTGACCAATAGCCGGAGTCCGATCGATCGCATCAAAAGCAAATATGTCGGTGTCGATGCCTTCATCAGCAAACCGGTGAACCGGGACGAACTCGCAAAAACACTCCGGAGGTTGCTGCCGGAATACGTCCTGCAATCCTGACGGCCATCACCGCGCCGAAAAAAACTCCCGCATCAGGAATTGCTGGAGTTCGGCGCTGTCTTCCGGTCTCGCGCTCAGCGTAAGGTTGCGACCGAGGCGATGCGATTCCCAGACAAAAGTGTCGGTCTTTTGCTCGCGAATGATCTCGATCATTTTCTTTACGACCGCAATTTCGATGCTCGCTTCCGTACCCTGCTCGACCGTCACCAGGCGGCTCGAGTTTCTGCGCGCATTGACACTCCATCCATGAAACGCGAACGTCGCATCACGCAATCCGACCCGCCGCACCTGAAAGAGCCCGCCACTGTCGTCCCGGTTGCGGCCATTCGCTTGCCTTAAAGATGTCTCGATATTCGCGAGCGCGACGCTGTTGTCGTTCGTTACCTTGTCCTCCTGCGGGGGCGTTGCCGCACCCTGCGCTTCGGCCCGACGCTTTCGAGCAGCCTGCAGTTGCGTGAACATATCATCGGACGGAGCCGGGGCAGGCGATGCCGCCGGCTCTGCTACTCGAGGCGATGGCTGCGGAGTGACTATCTGCGGAGCTGCAAGCTCCGGTTTGCGGACCGGCTTGCGCTTCGCCACGCGCGGCGCAGGCGGCTTTCCGGCACGGACGCCAGGCGAAGGCGGCGCACTCGGAGGCGGAGGCGGACTGGCCGCGGGCGGCGCCAGCAAAACTGTCACCCGGCGTTCGCTTCCGGGCGGCTCGGCATCCATGACCACCGGGGGCCGGACGACCAGGTACCATAGCGCGGCCGCATGAATCAATAACGACAGCGACACACCCAGCATGATCGACCGCCGGCGTCCGCTCGGGTCACCGGAGCCTCGTCCTCGCATATCGGCGGGTTTGCTGTTATGAATTGTTGCGATCAAACCATCAAGCACTTGTGAATTTTCATAGGGGGTCTGACAGAGCAACAGTATAGTGCCCGATTCCCGACTGCGCGCGCTACACCGGATGAGCTATCATGCACCGTCATTTACAGAGGGCAAGAGGTGTAATGTGAAGTTAAAGATGGCAGAAAATTCGCTTTTTGCGATTTTGCTACGTTCGCGTTGGTGGATCAGCATCGCTATCGCCGCTGCAATTGCGACGCTCGCGGTAGTCAGTCTGCGCGGCGAATATGCGATTTTTGGTGCGCTGACATGCCTACCGTTTCTTGTGATCGGCGTCATTGCCGCATCGCGGCAGCTCCGGTCGCCGAGCTCCGGGCGCGTCACCGAGACGCTCCAGCAGGTCACTTCAATGTCATGGCGCGACTTTTCCGGTTTGATGGAAGAAGCGTTCCGTCGTGACGGATACGAAGTCGAGCGGCTCTCCGGTTCGCAGGCAGACTTCGCGGTAACTCGGACAGGACGCACGGCAATGGTAAGTTGCCGGCGCTGGAAAGCCGCAAGCACCGGCATCGAGCCACTGCGCGACCTGCATGCTGCGAAAGAAGGCCGCGAAGCGCATGAGAGTATCTATGTGACGACCGGCGATACTACCGCCAACGCACGGCGGTACGCGCATGAACAGAAAATCCGTTTGCTGCAGGGCGCAGAGCTGGCACAGCTAGTGCTGCGGACGGGACGTATGAAGAAGCGGGAAAAATGACTTTGGTCAGCCACGCACGTGCAGTCACGAAGCCGCTCGAAGTATTCTTCGCGCTGCTGTTGCTCTGCTTGCTTGCTGCATGCGGCGATTCCCCGAAATACCAGCCGCTCCCCCGCGGGACTGTGGTACTGGCGTTCGGCGACAGCGTTACGCACGGCACGGGCGCAAAAGCAGAAGAAGATTACCCGACCCGGCTGTCTCAGCGCAGCGGTTGGGACGTCGTGAATGCAGGTGTTCCCGGCGATACAGCACGCGCGGCAAAGTCCCGCATTGAAAAGCTCCTGCGGGAAGTCGAACCTGCGCTTGTCATCGTCGAACTCGGCGGCAACGATTTCCTGCGCCGGCATCCCGACAGCGAAGTCAAAGAGGATTTGCGCACAATCCTGCGCGCGGTAAAGCAATCGGGCGCAATGCCTGTGCTGGTTAGCGTCCCTGCGTTGTCGATGTTTCGCGCCGGCGTCGGGAGTCTTTCCGACTCAGCTATCTATGCGGAGCTGGCGAAGGAAGAGAGCGTGTTGCTCGTGAAAGACGTGTTCTCGGGTGTATTGTCCGATGCATCGCTGCGCGCGGACCAGATACATCCGAATGCGGAAGGATATCGTGTGCTGGCGGATGCGATCGCGACGGCCCTGGGGCGCGCCGGGTTACTTGTTCCACAGCCGTAGGCTGCCAACATTCACGCCCCATCAGAAGGCATCAGTTGTGCAGAGGGTGAATGTCGGGATTTCATCCCAGCCTACGACCGTCGCATGTTGCGATGTCATCCCGTAGGTTGGGATGCTAATCCCGACATTCCGCACCAGGCGTGACGAATGGCTCTCTTGCGTGCGCCTACAATCCCCCATGTATGCACTTCTTCAATTCCGGCAAACAGGAACCGCAACTCGTTCCGCACTTGAGCTGATCCTGCAAGCAGGCCAACCTCGCCTCGGTCGAATTGCCACCAACCTTTGAGAGTGTTTCGGCAATCTCCATCTCCGACACGTTAAAGCAATTGCAAACAACGCGCCCCCGCGACTTGAAACCCTGCGGCGCTTTGGTTGATGGCATCAGCAGCATCCGCCCCAACGCTGCGACCGGCTGACCGGTTTCCAGGTACTCTTTCAGCCAAAACTCGGCCGAAGTATCACCAGCCAGCGATACCGCAGCCAACTGGCCGCCTTCGACCAGAATATGCCGCGCGTTACCCCGATGCTTGTCGTCATACCGCAGTACATCTTTGCCAACGATACCGAACTGCGCTTCGATTTCATCCGTGAGCCCGGATGCGGCAGGATAATCATCGGCGGCGCGAAACAGCACACCCGCCTTGTCACGACCAAACAGCGTACACGAAGCATATGCAAATCGGCGCATAAACGGCCGCAGTGCCACCTGCAGCGCTAGCGCGCGGGATTCCTCGACCCAGCCAAACACAAGGAAGCGCCATGGCAATTCAGCCTTCAGGATCTTCACCGCCGCATGCTTCAGTTCCGGTTGTTTGGAAACCGGATCAAGTGCGGGCATCGTCAGCGCATTCACACCGAACGTGCCGTCGCCGTCATGTCCGCGCCCCGATACGTACTCCTCGCCCCAATGCATGCCGATGAACGCCTGCCCCGCACGCATCTCGTCGCTGGCGAACGCCGGCAGGATTTGCGAGCCGCGCCTGCTGGTAACGTGTACCAGATCCCCGTTGCCGATCAGGCGCCGTCCCATGTCGGCCTGGGCTAGCGCCACCGCCGGCTCGGGCGCGTGAGAAAACAATTGCGCCACCATGCCGGTGCGACTCATGCCGTGCCATTGGTCGCGCAAGCGGCCGGTGTTCAGGCGAAACGGAAAGCGCGCGTCGACCGGCTCGGCGACAGGTTTGTACACGGTGTCGACAAACCGCGCGCGTCCGCTGGCAGTTGGAAAAATTCCGTCCGAGTAAAGGCGCGCCTTGCCGCCGAGGGCGCCCTCCGGATAAGGCCATTGCTGCGGACCCTGCTGTTCCAGGAGTGCATACGACAAACCGGTGATGTCGAGATCGCGGCCGCGCGTCGACTCACGATGCTCATTCCAGATCTCTTCAACGGTCTGGTATGGAAAAATCGTCGCGCCCTTCCCCATCAAGCGTTCCAGCTTCCGTGCGAATTCCGTCACGATTTCCCAGTCATGCCGCGCTTCGGCGAGCTTGGGCAAGACCGGCCTGAAGCGGGTGATGCGTCGCTCCGAATTCGTGACCGTGCCCTCCTTCTCGCTCCAGGTGGTTGCGGGCAGCAGCACATCGCTGTAGTCGACGGTGGCCGTGGTTTTGCTGGAGTCCTGCACGATCACCAGTTCTGCTTTATCCAGCGCCTCGCGCACCAATGCCTGATCCGGCAATGATTGCGCCGGGTTGGTACACGCGATCCAGATAATCTTGATCTCGCCCGCACGGACGGCCTCGAACATTTCAACCGCGGTCTTCCCGGGTGTGGACGGCACATCCTCCACGCCCCACAAGCGCGCGACTTCGGCCCGGTGCGCGGGGTTGGCCAGGTCGCGATGGGCGGATGACAGATTCGCCATGCCCCCGACCTCGCGCCCGCCCATCGCGTTCGGCTGGCCGGTGAGCGAGAATGGTCCGGTCCCAGGTTTACCAATCTGATGCGTGGCGAGATGCAGGTTGATCAGCGCCGCATTCTTCGCCGTGCCCGACGACGACTGGTTCAAGCCCTGACAATAAAGTGAAAGCGCCGCGCCCGACTTGCCAAACCAGCGCGCCGCCGTGATCAGGTCTTCTTCGCTGATGCCGCAGGTTTGCGCCACGTACTTCGGGGTGTAGTCACGCACTGTCCGTTTGAGTTCGCTGAAGCCTTCCGTATGCGCATCGATATAGGCAAGGTCGACCAGGTCTTCCCACAGGCAGATGTGCAGCATCCCGTTGAACAGCGCGACATCGGTGCCCGGCAAAATCTGCAAGAACAAATCAGCTTCCCGCGCGGTATCGGTGCGACGCGGATCGGCGACGATGACCTTGAGTGCCGGATTTTTCTTGCGCGCGTCTTCGATGCGGCGGTACAACACGGGATGCGCGTAGGCAGTGTTAGACCCTGCTATGAAAATCACTTCGGCATGATCGATATCTTCATAACAGGCGGGCGGCGCATCTGCGCCCAGCGTCTGCTTGTAGCCGGCAACCGCGCTCGACATGCAAAGGCGGGAATTGGTATCGATGTTGTTGGTGCCGACCAGTCCCTTCGACAATTTGTTGAAGACATAATAGTCTTCCGTCAGCAATTGGCCCGAGACATAAAATGCGACACTGTCCGGACCGTACTGCGCGATGGTGTCGGCGAACTTCCGTGCAATGAAATCGAGTGTCGCATCCCATGACGACCGTGAACGCCTTGCCTTGCGCTTGAAACGCATTTCCGGGAATAGCGCACGCGCCTGCGCCTGCAAGGCCGGCCTGGCGGTCAGATGCAATGTGCTTCCCTTGGTGCAAAGGCGTCCGAAGTTGGCGGGATGATCCGGGTCGCCCCTGACGCCGACCACCTTCTCGCCATCGGTCTGCACAACGACACCGCAGCCGACGCCGCAATAGCAGCAGGTGGTTTTAGATTCCTGCAATTCGGTCATGTTTCCAGCTCTGTCGCATCAAGGAAAACGTTGCCGTCTTCCACCTTCACACTGAATTTCTGTGCGCAGCCTTCGTCCGGCGCGGTTGCACAACCCGAATCGAGCTGGATATTCCAGTTGTGCAGCGGACAGGCAACGCGCTCGCCGAATACGATGCCCTGCGACAGAGGGCCGCCCTTGTGCGGACAGCGGTCGAGCAATGCAAATATCCTGTCCTCACCGTTACGAAAGATTGCTACATCAGGTTTTACAGCACGACTTACGACGCGTGCGCCAAGCACCGGAATATCGTCGACCCTGCAGACAGGCTTCCATTGTTGCGACATCTGATTCCCTTTCCATATTGATGTTTCAGTAAATGGATGACCGCCGGGTCATCCATTTACTGCTGATCGCTCCCCTCTCCCCCAGGGGAGATGGGGTGGGGGTGAGGGACTGAGCTTTCATTCTGAAACTCCCTTCCTGTAAGCTCAGAATACCGCCAGCGTCGTGAACTGGCGCGTAT
>JBBWZW010000258.1:0-3913 GCA_039649305.1 Burkholderiales bacterium | reverse complement strand
GGTTTTGCAGGCTACCTTTGGCTCCAGGCATTCGGGAAACCACTTGCTTCAGATGACGATGTCGAAACCATGGATTTCGAACAGCAACCTTGACGTGGGGTAGATGTCCGCTATTGGCGTGCGCCGTGCAAAGGCGGCGCTTTTCCAGTGGGTGCAAACCCCACCCGGCAACCGCTCCAGCCGGAAGCAACCGGAGCAGTTATGGAGGTAACGAAATGGCTGAAGCCTTCGGTTAAGCGTGTCACAAAATACGGTGACAGCGCGAGTGTGCAGGCCGTAACGTGAGTGAACACCGAGCAAGCCTCGAAAAGGACGATGCGTGGGCCGACCTGGCAGCCATACCGGGGAAGGCTGATACGACTGGATGGATGAGCAAAGCAGTGCCGCCAGTCGCCACGCCGGGGTAGTGGTGACAGCATGTACACAAGGAAAGCGCGCGCAACACGGGAAGCCCCTTGGCGTGGCCAGGGATGACCAACCGAACACTCGTGAGAGATGGTCCGGGCGCCTTGGGGTGACGGAGAGGCCCGTAGTACCGAGGAAGCCGGGTAATGCCGGTGGAGGGAAGGAGCCTCAGTTCAAGATAAACGCAAGACGTAGTAAAGGACGTGGAGATTGGGCAACCTATCAACTCCGGCTAGTGTTCGGAAACTGCAGAGGGCGTTATACGCGAAAGCGAAGTCAGCAGCCGGCTACCGCTTCTACGCCTTGTACGACAAGATGTACCGGGAAGATATCCTGGCCCATGCCTATGCTCAGTGCCGCTCCAACAAGGGCGCGCCGGGTGTGGATGGTCAGGACTTTGCCGACATCGAAGCGTACGGGGTAGAGAGGTGGCTGGGTGAACTGGCGCTTGCGCTCAGGGAGGAAAGCTACCGACCGGATCCTATCCGGCGCGTGTTCATCCCGAAAGCCAACGGCAAACTACGGCCACTGGGTATCTCGACCCTGCGGGATCGGGTGTGCATGACAGCAGCGATGCTGGTGCTCGAACCGATCTTCGAAGCCGATCTTCCGCCAGAGCAGTACGCCTACCGGCCGGGCCGCAATGCCCAGCAGGCGGCGAAAGAGGTGGAAGAACGTCTGCACCGAGGCCAAACGGACGTCGTCGATGCCGACCTCGCTGATTATTTCGGCAGCATTCCACACGCAGAACTGATGCAATCGCTCGCGCGGCGCATCGTGGATAAGCGTGTGCTCCATCTGATCAAGATGTGGCTGGAATGCCCTGTCGAAGAAACCGATCAACGAGGCAGGACTAAACGGACGACCGAGGCCAAGGACAACGGACGCGGCATTCCGCAAGGGTCCCCGGTTTCACCGCTGCTGTCGAATCTGTACATGCGGCGGTTTGTGCTGGGATGGAAGAGACTGGGGCTGGAGCGAAGTCTTGGCAGTCGTATCGTCACCTATGCGGACGACCTCGTGATCCTGTGCAAACGCGGCAAGGCGGAAGAAGCCTTGCGGCACATGCGCGCGATCATGGGGAAGCTGAAGCTGACGGTGAATGAGGAGAAGACACGCATCTGTAAGGTGCCGGAAGGCGAGTTCGGCTTCCTGGGATATACGTTTGGGAGGCGGTACTCGGCGACGACAGGGAAAGCTCGCATTGCCCTGTGGCCGTCAAAGAAGAGTATCCGGCGCATGGTCGAGAACGTCCATGAGCTGACGATCCTCTCGAAAGCATGGCAAGAGACCACGGAGCTGGTGGGCAGGTTGAATCGCATGTTGCGGGGCTGGGCAAACTACTTCAGTGTAGGGACCGTCAGCCGCGCGTATCGGGCGCTCGACAGCTACACGGCGACGCGGTTGCGTCGGTGGTTGCGCAACAAGCACAAGGTCAGGCGACGCAAGGGCGGGACGTATCCACTCTCGCACCTTTACGGGTACTTCGGTCTCGTACGTCTGTCCGCGCGTGGGCGCAGCGTGGCGTGGGTGAAGGCGTAAGGTCTTGTCCGAGAGCCGGATGCGGGAAATCTGCATGTCCGGTTCGATGAGAGGGGTGTGGAAACGGGGTTATGGTGAGGCTACTTAGGCACCGTCAAACGAAAGCGACGGCAACCGCTATGCCGCACCTAACACTACCGCGCCACATCCCGACTCTACCGCTTGGCGCCGGCTGTTGAACCGGCTCTATCGACCCCAAGGAGACTGTGGGCTTGAAGAAAAGCGGTCGTTCGCACAGGCCCTACATCGATTGCTGTCGCCGTTATTAAAAAACGGATCAGGGCCCGATCAGCCAATTTCCATAGTCTGCTGCCAGAGGATTACCTCATCCGCATGTTGGGCAAGGAAAGCACGCATTCGCAGGAAGCGCCGCCTCGTTTGCCGATCAAATATTTTTTTAACCACCGGTTCCAGCAGCCAGCGTAATGCTGAAGGGCCGACCTGGAAGGTGTAGGTATAGACCATGATCGAGCGCTGGTCATCAAGGCTCCGGTGCTGCATGGAAGCAGCCCAAGTCACGAAAGGGAATGATCTATCTGTCATCGCCGCCGCTGCGATGCGGGGACGATCGAATGACACGAACTTCGTACGCATGGACAAGCTACGCATCCAGCCACTGCCCGAGTTCTCTGTAATGGCACCAACATATGGACATTGGGCACCGCCGACTACCCGCGTGTTCTCTACGAGGGAATCCCAGCGTGCGCGCCAATAGTGGTAGTGGAAGGCATCGAATACCACTGCGGCTGACGCAGGCATTTCGAACTCGAATCGCTCATGCGCCATGAGTGACGCCCTCATGAACCACGTCGGTGACCATTTTCCAACGTGCAAATTCCGGCGCGAAATCGGCGAGCGACAACCAGCCGGCGCTAACGTGAGCTCCTGGCTCGAAGGGTTCGCCGTTCGCCAGACGTTCGGCGAGAAGTATGGAAGCCATGCATGGGATTTCAGGCCCATGATCGTCGTCTGCTACGATATGCCAGGCGCTGTGGACAGGGGCTCCCTCGGCATTGCGCCCGACCACCCGGACCACCATGCCGCCCAATGCGGAACCGAGCGGGTTTAAGGCATCAGCAGCCCGGAGAAAAATCTTTGCATAGCGCGCAGGGCGTCGGATCAGGCCAATGCGCCGAAGACCCGCCATGAAGGCCAGGGCACTCTGAGAGAGGCCGATCTCCAACGCCGCGCGGAACATAACGGATTGCACACCCGGATACCGCCCAGGAAACAACTCTAGGTCAGGAATGTCACATAGCGATCCTCGACGCGGCTGCATGCGCTGGAAATGCACTCGTTGCGGCCTAGACCAGCCATACTGCGTCCGCCACCCTCCGTCTTCCCAGACCTGAATGGGAGTGCCGCAATAGGCGAGCACGGCGGCCATCGTAGCGATACCGCGCGGGGCCGTTTGCGCCGGCGCAATGCAGAAGTCGATCGATAGGATCTCGCTCCAATCGGCCGTCATCGCGTCGACGACCGCGGATGACAACGCAGGAACGGTGCTGGCCCCCGTGATCGCGGTTTTTCCTTGCCGGCGGAATGCGCTATCTGCAGCATGCTTGAAGTCGCAGACAAAGCGCCGACCATCGGCAAGATCGATGTAATGGGCGCCTGCGGCGGCCACCGCAAGAGGAACAGCATAGCCCTGCTCTTGGAAGGGCCCGGCGGTATGAATGACAAGCCCCGCATCCAGCGATCGCAATTGTGCCTCAAAATCAGGACGGTTTGCGTCAATGCGCGCCCAGCTTGCCGTTCCGCGTAGCTCTGCTGCCAGGCGCGCCGCGCGTTCCCCTTCCCTGCCTGCGACAACGACACTAATACCGGGTCGGGTGGCGAGCGCTCGGCAAATGCGGGCACCGAAATTCCCATAACCGCCCAATATGACTGTCTTCACTCCCGCCTCCGCAACAAGCTGTCCTGTCTTTCATTGTAGAAGGATAACTTACAAGAACACGATTATGAT
>JBBWZW010000229.1:0-4354 GCA_039649305.1 Burkholderiales bacterium | reverse complement strand
CGCTTTCGGCTTGCTCCACGACGCGAGCCATGACTGGAATTCAGCGACTATCTTTTTCTCAACTGTGGCCATTTTCGCCCTGGTCGCGGGCGTCGGTGCCGGACGCAATCGGCACGTGGAAGCGACGGTTGTCAGGGCGGAGTGAACAACGAGTGATGAGTCGAACCGTAGGGTGCGTCCCACGCACCGATGGTTGCCTGCAGCCGACCATATCGCCTACTCATAGATCTAACCCGAAACTTCGCCAAGTTGCCATTCCATCAATAGATTGATCGCCTTTCGGCTCATAATAGGCCGAAAGATTGAGTTCCGGCTCAAAAAATAACATAATCGGCTCATAATGAGCCGATTAATGAGCCGAAATCCCGAAAATGAGCCGATTAACTCTTCGCGAAGTATTGCTGACCTTAATTCCCGTGTCGGCGGAAAACAAACCGGGCATTAGCTCACGAGAGCTGTCCGCTCTGGTGGGGGTGAGTGCCGCTACGGTGAAGCGCCACCTCGAACAGCTCTTGCACGAAAAGAAAATCGTGCGCACCGGGCAGTCTCGCGCCACGCGCTATTCTCTGAATTCTGTAGCTGCAGCGGTTGCCACGGCTGTTCCTCCGTTGGTGGATAGGTCACTGTTCGTGCTCTCGCCAGAGAGCCGAGCATTGAGTGAGGCTCTAAGCCGTCCCTTGGCCGCCAGAACGCCGGTCACCTATCAGCGTCGGTTCGTCGAGAACTATCAGCCGAACCAGTCGTCGTTATTGCCGGTAAAGCTGGCACAGGACCTGGCCAGCGAGGGTGGCATGCAGGGCCAGCAGCCGGCGGGCACCTACGCTCGAAAAGTGCTGGAGCCGCTATTGATTGACCTCTCCTGGTCCTCGTCCCGGCTTGAGGGAAACCGCTATACGCTGCTGGCCACCCAGGAACTCTTCAAGTCCGGAGCCGTAGCCGGCGACACGGATGCCGTAATGCTGCTTAACCACAAGCAGGCGATTGAGTTCATGGTAGATGCCGTCCCCGAATACGGATTACGCGCTGACCTGGTCAGTAATATCCATTCGATACTCATGCGTGACCTGCTGGCGGACAGCATCGGCTTGGGCGCGATTCGCCAGAAAGTGGTCAACATCAGCGACACAACCTATGTGCCGCTCCAAGTGCCGGCGCAACTGGCAGAGCTGTTTGCGCTTGTCCTTGAGAAAGCCCGTCACATCAAGAATCCGGTCGAGTCGGCGTTTTTCCTGTGGGTGAACATCGCGTATTTGCAGCCATTCGAGGACGGCAACAAGCGCACCAGTCGTCTCACCGCCAACGTACCGCTCATGCTCTACAACTGCGCTCCACTGTCCTTTCTGGAAGTGGATGCACAAGACTACGCGCAGGCCATAATGGGCGTCTACGAGTACTGCGACGTCTCATTGGCAGTCGACATGTTTGCCTGGACCTACCGTCGGTCTGTTAACAAATACAAAGTGGTGCTCGAGTCGATGGGGGCGCCGGATCCGCTCAGGCTGCGCCACAGGGAGGACCTGAATCAGGCTATCCCGATGGTGGTTCAGGAGCGCCGTACGGTGGCGCAGGCTGAAATGCTGCTCAACCTCACGCCGGCGAATGCACCGGGATTTCATGATCTGTTGGTGGTCGAGCTTGCACAGCTTGGCACACACAATTGCGCGCGTTACCGCGTCTCACCCCGTACCGCGCAAACCTGGATTGACGAAGGCCGGCCGCAATAGGAAATACGCTTAACCCTTCGGATTTTATGAGCATGGGTCCTACGCGTAAAACCCCCGCACAAAAAAATACAGCGCCTCAAAGGCGCTGTATTTTCATTCAACCCGACTATCAGAACCGATGACGGACACCAACGCCGAAGCTGTTGCCGCGCTCGAGGGCGGTAATCTTGTCGCTCATGTAGATGGCATACAGATCAGTACGCTTGGAGAGGTCGTAGTCGTAACCGACGGAAGCGGTATTACGCTTCGGATCGGAACCACCCGCGACATCACGCTTGGTCGTTGCGTATGACGCGAGCACCTTGCCGTTGCCGAGCGGGATGCTGGCGCCGACTTGTGCAGTCTTGTCTTTCAACGCGATGTCATGCTTGGTCTGGCCATAGGTCAGGAACAGTTTCGCCGCTTTCAGGTCGTAGCTGCCGCCCAGCATCCATGCTTTTTGCTCGGTAGCGCCCTGGTTCACGTTGTTCAGCGGGAAGTCGGTCGGATTGTTGACTTCGACCTGGTGATAGTACGCGGTCAGCGCGAGTGGGCCGCTGAAGTACAGCACGTTGGCGCCGATGTTGTTCTTGCTGGTGTCGCCCGCTCTTTCACCGAGCTGGTAATGCAGGTTACCCGTCAGGCCGCCGAACGAAGGTGTGGTGTAGCGGATCGAATTGCTCCAGCCTGTATCACCCGCGACCGAACTGCCGAAACCGGCAGTGCCGATGTTGTTCTGCACAAGCAGTGGCGAGAAAGTGTAGGAATCGCCAAACGGATTGAACAGGATGGTCGGCAGGAATTGCGGTGCCAGTTCGCGACCGACCGACACTGCGCCGAAGTTACCCGACAGGCCTACGACCGCATCGCGCGAGAACAGTGTGTCGCCGGTAAAGCGGCCGTACGCGCCGGTGTCAGTCTGCAGAAAGCTGTTCAGCATGAAGTTGGCTTTGACGCCGTTGCCCAGGTCTTCGCTACCCTTGAAGCCGATCCATGAGGTGGTCATGCCGCCACTGTTCAGGCCAGTCGTGCTACGGGCGCCGCTGTTTTGCAGTTTCCCGACGTAGTTGTCGACCAGGCCGCTGACCGTAACGCTGCTTTGCGCGAAGGCCGGAGCGGTGAATGCGCCGCCCAAAACGGCTGCCATCATTATTTTTTTAAGGCTGTGTTGCATGTAGTCTCCCTGACGTGATGCAGTTTATAAAAATACAATTATCTGGTTTAAGCCAAATTCTTTCTATGCAGGCAGCGCCCCGCGCTATAGGTGGCTGCCACGCTGCGGTCGTCTCCCAATAGCGCAAACGCGAACAGCAATTCTTCCAGGCTGTCGGTATGCTGCGTACGTCGCGCCATCAACGGCGTCGCCTTCGGGTCGAGTACGATGAAGTCGGCTTCGGCCCCCGGCGCAAAGTGGCCGATTTTACTCTCCAACTGCATGCTACGGGAACCGCCGAGTGTCGCCATGTAGAACATACGCAACGCCGGCAGGTAGCTGCCGCCCATGCGCGCGACCTTGTAGACCTCGTTCATGGTCCGCAGCATTGAGAACGACGTGCCACCGCCGACGTCGGTCGCCAGCGATAACGGCACCTGCGCGGCATCGGCACGCGCGAAGTCGAACAGGCCGCTCCCAAGGAACAGGTTGGAGGTCGGGCAGATGGATGCAGCCGACTGCGTCTCGCGCATGCGTGCACGATCGGAATCGTCGAGCCAGATGCAATGCGCAAACATCGCGCGTGGACGCATGAGGCCGTAACGGTCATACACGTCCAGATAGCTGCGGGAATCAGGGAACAGCGATTTGACCCATGCCACTTCGTCGGTGTTTTCCGCTACATGGGTCTGAATAAAGGTATCGGGATACGCCCGCGCCAATTCACCCGTCAGTTGCAACTGCGCTTCGCTCGAGGTTGGCGCGAAGCGCGGCGTCAGTGCGTACAACTGCCGTCCGCGCTTGTGCCACCTCCTGATCAGTTCTTCGCTGTCGCGCGCGCCACCCTCGGCCGTATCACGCAGGAATTCCGGCGAATGCCGGTCCATCATGACCTTGCCGGCCACCATGCGCAGGTTGCGTTTTTCGCTTTCGGTAAAGAAGGCTTCGACCGATTCGGGATGCACCGTGCAGTACACCATGGCGGTGGTGGTGCCGCATCGCAGCAGTTCATCCAGAAAAAAGTGCGCCACTTCCTGCGCATGATCCGGGTCGGAGAATTTGTGCTCGGTGGGGAAGGTATAGGTCTCAAGCCACGGCAACAACCCGTCCGCCGGCGACGCGATGATGTCGGTCTGCGGATAGTGGATGTGGGTGTCGATAAAACCGGGCACGATCAGTTTGCCGCGGTAGTCATGGATCGTCACGCCGGGCGGCAGGCTGTCGCGCAATGCTGCATAATCACCCGCCGCCTGCACCAGGCCATCGTGGACGATCAGCAGTCCGTCTTCATGCCACGCATAGGCATCCTCATGAAAGGCGGGATCCGCCGTGAAATGCAGCAGGCTGGCGCGATAGGCTTGGAGTGCGGATGGTACGGCGTTCGACGTCATGTGATGCATTGTTGATATTTTGATAATCGTTCTTGCTGTGAACGCCTGGCATTTTCCCATACTAGCAATAACTGTGCGCAGACCGAGGCGGCGATCACCGCGGGCTC
>JBBWZW010000227.1:0-5647 GCA_039649305.1 Burkholderiales bacterium | reverse complement strand
ATCATAAAGTGAAATTGATAGTCTGCATCGATATGATAGCTTAAACCAATTGCTTAGTTGGGATTTTCTTAACGAGGTTCAATGCGGGGCGCCCCTCTCCCGCAAGCGGGAGAGGGGCCGGGGGTGAGGGCGCTCGCATAACGCAGATGTATTACGTGTCGAGACCTTTAATTCAAACTTGTTTTTGATGCGTCTTCCTCGGCGGGCCTCCCTCATCCCCAGCGCCTCTCCCGCTTGCGGGAGAGGGGAGTCAGGCAAATTGCGTGTTTTAGCTTTGATAAGCTTCCACGGGCACACAAGAGCAAAACAAGTTGCGATCCCCATAACTATTGTCTGCTCTGCTGACAGGCGGCCAGTACTTCTGTTTCCGAAGCGCAGCCACCGGATAGGCAGCCTGTTCGCGCGTATATTTCCGGCCCCACTCATCTGCGGTCACAGCCTGCGCAGTATGCGGCGCATTCTTTAACGGATTGTCCTCGCGATCAAACTCGCCTGTTTCCACTTTGGCAATCTCGCCGCGGATCGCGATCATCGCATCGATAAAACGATCCAGCTCGTGCAGTGCTTCGCTTTCAGTCGGTTCGATCATCAAGGTGCCAGCCACCGGGAAACTCATCGTAGGAGCATGGAACCCATAGTCCATCAGGCGCTTGGCGACATCTTCATTCGTGATCCCCGTCGCCTTCTGCAGCGGACGCAGGTCGATGATGCACTCATGCGCCACAAGGCCCTTGTCGCCGGTATAGAGGACAGGGAAATAAGGATCCAGCCGCCTGGCGATATAGTTCGCATTGAGTATCGCTGTTTCGGTAGCGGCAGTAAGGCCGGTCGAGCCCATCATCGCGATATACATCCATGAGATCGGCAGGATGCTCGCTGAGCCGAACGGCGCAGCTGACACGCCGCCTATGCCGTGCTGTGAGCGGGTGTAGCCGGTGCTGCGCAGGTTCGGCAGGAATTGCGCGAGATGCGCGGCGACTGCCACCGGCCCGACACCTGGTCCGCCGCCGCCGTGTGGAATGCAGAAAGTTTTGTGCAAATTGAGATGCGATACATCGCCGCCGAATTGACCGGGCGCTGCGGTGCCGACCATCGCGTTCATGTTGGCGCCATCCACATAGACCTGGCCGCCATGCTGATGCACGATCTCGCAAATCCGCTGCACCCCGGTTTCGAACACGCCATGCGTGGACGGATAGGTAATCATCACTGCCGCCAGGTTGGCGCTGTGCTGCTGTGCCTTCTTCTCCAGGTCGGCGATGTCGACGTTACCGTTTTCATCGCAGGCGGTGACGACCACCTGCATCCCCGCCATGTGGGCAGAGGCAGGATTGGTGCCGTGCGCGGACGACGGGATCAGGCACACATTGCGATGGCTTTCGCCGCGGCTCGCATGCCAGGCGTGGATGATCAGCAACCCGGCGTACTCGCCCTGAGAGCCGGCATTCGGCTGCAGGCTTATCGCCGCGTAGCCGGTGGCAGCGCACAGCATGGCTTCGAGCTCGTCGATCATCTCGCGATAACCCACCGTCTGGTCGTCTGGCGCGAACGGATGGATCCGCGAAAACTCCGGCCATGTCACCGGGATCATCTCGCTGGTGGCATTGAGCTTCATCGTGCAGGAGCCCAACGGAATCATCGTGCGGTCCAGCGCGAGATCCTTGTCGGCCAGGCCGCGCATGTAGCGCAGCATTTCATGCTCGGCATGGTGGGTGTTAAATACCGGGTGGGTCAGGTACGCGGTCGTGCGTGCGAGGTTCTCGGGGAAACTATCCTGTGTAGACGATTCTTGCCGATCGAAGTCCGGCACTGCTTTGCCCTGCGCGAACAGTTCCCACAGTGCGACTACGTCTTCGCGGGTGGTGGTCTCGTCCAGCGAAATGCCGATACGCGTTGCGCAGACGTTGCGCAGGTTGATCGACTTCTGCGCAGCGGCCGCATGAATCGCCGCGGTGGTCGCGCCAGTTTCCAGCGTAAGCGTATCGAAGAAGGTTTGATTGACGCGTTTCACGCCCAGCGATTCGAGACCGTTGGCCAGCGTGGCCGTCAACCTGTGCACGCGTTGCGCGATCCGTTTCAATCCCTGCGGTCCGTGATACACGGCATACATCGATGCCATCACCGCCAGCAGCACCTGGGCGGTGCAGATATTCGACGTGGCTTTCTCGCGCCGTATGTGCTGCTCGCGCGTCTGCAATGCGAGGCGATAGGCGGTGTTACCTTCCTTGTCGATCGTGACGCCCACCAGGCGACCGGGCATCGATCGCTTGAACTCGTCTTTGACAGCCATGAATCCAGCATGCGGACCGCCAAAACCCAGCGGCACGCCGAAGCGCTGCGAATTGCCGACTGCCACATCGGCGCCCCATTCCCCAGGCGCGGCGAGCATGGTCAGCGCCAGCAGGTCGGCGGCAGCGACAACCAGTCCGCCTTTTGCATGCACCGTCGCCGCAATCGCACGGTAATCCGCGACATCGCCATTGGCGCCCGGATACTGCAGGAGAACGCCGAATGCATCCATCTGTGCCGCTTCCGCAGCGGGGCCGACACGGACTTCAATCCCGATCGGTTCGGCACGGGTGCGGATCACTTCCAGTGTCTGAGGCAATACGTCGTCGGCGACAAAGAATACGTCGGACTTGTTTCCGCCCACGCGCTTGAGCAGCGTCATCGCTTCGGCCGCCGCCGTACCTTCGTCCAGCATCGACGCGTTGGCGATGTCGAGGCCGGTGAGGTCGGTAATCATCTGCTGGAAGTTCAGTATCGCTTCGAGGCGGCCTTGTGAAATCTCGGGCTGGTAGGGGGTGTACGCGGTATACCATGCCGGGTTTTCAAAGATGTTGCGCAGGATGACGGTCGGCGTATGTGTGCCGTAGTAACCCTGGCCGATAAAGTTTTTGAAGACCTTGTTTTTGCCCGCGATTGACTTGAGCTTCGCCAATGCAGCCTCTTCGGAGAGTGCCTCGGTGAAGGGGCCCAATGACATTCCGTCGCGGCGGCGGATCGATGGCGGGACAACATCGTCGATCAGCGCGTCGCGGCTTTGATAGCCGAGCACCTCGAGCATCAGTTGCTGTTCGGCCGCGTCGGGTCCGATATGGCGGAAGACGAAAGCGGTCCTTGCTTCCAGCTCTTCGAGGGTGGGGCGGTCAGATGCGGTACGGGCGGCGGCAGGGGTCAAGGGAGCGTTCATGGGAAATTGGTCTCGGTTGAAGGTCTGTCTTCTGGTGCGCTCCCCTCTCCCGCAAGCGGGTCGCAAGCGGGAGAGGGGTCGGGGGTGAGGGCGCTCGTCAAGGGAAGTGCAGCTAAAACGTGTGAGCCCGCATCGTTAACATCGAAGGCTGGCTATACGCGAGCACTGCACCCCCATCCCAACCTTCCCCCTTGCAGGGGGAAGGAGCAGTGTGTATTCCGCTATTCAGGCTGTAATAATTTTCTGATAGTCCTCCGCCGACATCAGGTGATCCAGGTCACCCGCATTCGCCGGCCTGAACTTGAACACCCAAGCCTCATAAGGCTGGGCATTAACACTCTCGGGCGCATCTTTAACCGCCTCGTTCGCAGCGGTAATCACGCCGCCAATCGGCATGTTGATATCCGCCGCCGCCTTGACCGATTCCACGACCGCGCATGCCTCGCCTGCGGGATGCTCCTTGCCGACTTTGGGCAGGTCAAAGAAAACGATGTCGCCCAGCGCGTCGTTTGCGTATTCGGTCAGGCCGACCGTACATACGCCGTCGCTTTCCATGCGTACCCATTCGTGGGTGGCGGTGTATCGCAGGTTAGTAGGCACATTCATGATTTACTCGCTCCAGGTTGGTGGTGATGTTTGAATTTTGGGTAATCTCAGTCGATCATGACTTTGCCGTTGCGGACGAACGGCAGGCGCACAACGCGCGCTTTGATGTTCTTGTCGCGCACAGTCACCAACACCTCGTCGCCTTCGCGGACTCCCGCGGGGACGCGTGCCAGGGCGATCGACTTCTGCATGGTGGGGCTGAATGTGCCGCTGGTGATTTCGCCTTTGCCGGCAGGTGTCGTGACGGCCTGATGCGCGCGCAGCACGCCGCCGTTCTCCAGCATGAGCAGGCCGACAAATTCTTGTTGTTTGCCGTGCTCGAGCAATCCCGCTTTGCCGACGAAGTCGCGCTCGCCCTTCAGGTCGACGGTCCATGCAAGACCTGCGTCGAGCGGCGACACCGTGGTATCCATGTCCTGCCCGTAGAGGTTCATGCCGGCTTCCAGGCGCAACGTGTCGCGCGCGCCGAGGCCTGCGGGCTTTACGCCGGCGGCCTGGAGCTTGTTCCACATCGCGCCGACACATGCGGCGGAGACCACGATCTCAAACCCATCCTCCCCGGTATACCCGGTGCGGGCAACCAGCAGTTCACCAAGCTCATTGTCCATGGCGAACACCGCATTGAATGGTTTGATATTTTCGCTGGCGGCGCGAGTGGAGGGCAGGGCGGTCCAGACTTTTTCCCGCGCGTTGGGGCCTTGCACCGCAACGATAGCCAGCGGTGTCGCGCCGGCAGGTACGTTGTCGGTGCGGCGGGGAGTAATCTTCACGCCGCTTTCGGTGACCGCATTGCGTTCGCGTATCCATGCAATATCGCCGTCGGCGGTACCGGCGTTCACGACGAGGCGGAAATGATCTTCGCGAAAGAAATAGATGATGAGGTCATCGATGACCCCGCCCTCGGCGTTCAGCATGCAGGTATAGAGCGCCTTGCCAGGCGTTTGCAGCTTGTCCGGGTTGTTCGCGACCAGTCCGCTCAGGAACGCGCGGACGTTGGGGCCTTGCAGATCGACCACGCACATGTGCGACACATCGAACATGCCGACATCGCGCCGCACCGCATGGTGCTCCTCGATCTGCGAACCGTAGTTGACCGGCATGTCCCAGCCGCCGAAATTAACCATGCGCGCGCCAAGAGCGCGGTGAGTCGAAGCGAGCGGAGTCTGCTTCAGTGTGGGTGAGGATGTCGACATAGTTCCCAAATATCAAAGACGGCGAATCGATCCGACGTGTCGGATTTCTTCCCCTCTGTCCTTGGTACCTGAGAGATTAAGGCATGGCGTGATTTCAGTTGCGATTCAGCGCCCGCCCGGCCCCTTCGGTGGGCTCAGGTTGTGAGCCGCTCTCCAGAGAAAGTGACGTTATAGGAAATGTCACCATCGAATCGGTCCTTTTGCCTGAGAGTTTTTGGGTGTTCCCCTTCGGCGGCACAACGGGCGTTTGCTCTTGCGCTCTCTCCCGGTTCGACCGACAGACTATAGGTTAATTGGCAAAGGCATGTCAAGCCAGTTGCTCACGATTCAAGGGTTAGGCACCGCGCAGGAATAAGTTGGTCAATTTTGCTGGCCCTCGAGGGCGCGTTGCTGCGTTGCTCGTCGTCGCCATAGCTCGCTATGGCTCCTCCTCACGCCTTGCACCGCATCCCGCGACGGCCGCCAAATTGCCGAACTTATTCCTGCGCGGCGCCTAAGGTACGGAACGCCGGCCTCGTAACATGGGATTCGTAACGAATACGCGCACGTCGCTTTTAATGGAAGCCTGTGCTTTGCTGTCGGAGCTATTGCGTCCTGGGCGCGCGCCGCTTGGCATGATTCGACAATACATTCAGCAGTAAACGGCCCCGAGGAC
>JBBWZW010000133.1:0-3125 GCA_039649305.1 Burkholderiales bacterium | reverse complement strand
TGAAATATGGTGCACAAATATGGTCCACAATTGGGCGCTGTGTGCGCTTTCCGGCGTTGAATGATGAGAGATAGTGACCGGCGTTTGTGTATCACCCGACTATTCGTCCAAATTGGCGCCGAGGGTGGACAATAGTGACTAGCGCAGCCGAGCGAACGCATTGCCGACCCACGTGAGCAGCGGAAACGGCGTGAAGGCTTGAAACAGAGCCGCGATGGCAGCGAGAACAAGGGTGTAAGCGAGCATCGCGCGCATCACGCGGCGCCACAGCGGCGGGTAGGGCGGCCTGTTGTCGGCCGGCCAGGCGAAACGCTCTTCCCATATGTCCTGCGGGACATGCGGCGGCCGGATTCGCTCCAGCGGCAGCCACGCCCGGTATGCGGCAATGCCGCGCTCGCGCGCGATCGTGTTGGTGAGACCGAATGCGTTGCGGCGCGCCATGGCCTCGATCACGGCCGCGATGGCGGCTCTTGCCAGGAACAGAATGAGCAGGCCCGCAAGATACACATAGGCGATCATGAATCCGGTCGTCATCCACGACCGCGTGAAGGACCGCACCTCGAACAGGCTCGCCATCAGCCTCACGCTGTAATCGACGGCCAAATCCAGCGCCGTGAACATTGCGCCGGGCAGCGATTTGCTGTCGGCGGCCTGCAACAGCAGGATGACGATGATTGCGACGCCGAGCTGGACCAGCGGAAAACCGAGAAAGCGCCGGACAGGCGCGAACAGAAGCTTGAGGAAAGCCATCGGGTCATCCTGGATCACCGCGAAGTATACAAGAGCCGCCGGCCGGTGTCTTTTCCGACACGATCCATGCGGCTTTCGTGAGTGGCGAAGGACAAGGAGACGGCAACATTCGCAGGGCGGGGACGCTTCCGCCCTTAGTCGGGCATCGCGGCGTGCGGGTTTGCCGCGCCGACGAGCGTTCCGGAAATTTCCAGCACGATGCATTTGCAGCGCGTCGACCTCCAGAAAAAAGCCACAAAACGGCGTGTTCGTTGTTGCAAGGGCGGGTTCTGCCAGGGAGCGAAACAATGGCCGGCGTGGACGTGGACGTTCACATCCCCAAATTCGGGGCCCCCGACTTCAGCCTGACGGCAAGACAGCTTGGCCAAAACTCGCGGCCTTCCGGCCACGGGAGCGCGTCCAGCGATGTCTGGGAGCTCGTGCGTCTCGTCAACGGCAAGGTCGCGCTCGATCCGCAGGACGTGGCGCAGGTCGGCAAATGCAATTTTGTCAAAGACCTGTCCGTCCGCGTCGACTTCGGCCTGGAGTATTTCGTCGCGAAGGAGCTGCAGGACAACATCACCAATGCGGCGCAGGCCGGAGACAAAGGCCAGGCGAACTTCCACCGCTCGCTGCTGCTGAAGATCAAGTCGCATGCGCAGCAGCATTACGAGCAGTTCGTCGACGTGATCACGACGTGGGAGGGCGACATCAAGGCCGACCTGCTCAAGACGTTGCCGACGGACAAAAAGCCGACTTCGCTCCAGGAGCTCCAAATCAAGCAGGGGATCGGCACGCTCGTGGCGGACTGGATGGTCGAGCTGGAGTTTCGGCTGACGCGGCGCGCCTATGACTGGGAAAAGCTGGACTATCCGCATATCGCGGCGCAGATGAAGGCCGACCCGAGGGCGTCGGTCTTCATGCCGATGGGTTTTAGCTTTCCGCCGGTGCCGACAAAACCCGCTGCGCGGCGCAAGATCATATTCCCGGCGTGCCGGCCTTAGAGCGCGCGCTGCAGGTGGGTGAGGGCGCTTGCAAGCGGATGCATTGCAGGCGACGAAGATGCCGATGCCCTCAACCGCGGGTATGCGAAGCGGTGGATGAGTAGCGACGGTACGGCACGCAAGCGCATATTCCAAAGCGACATCTGGTTTGCGACGAACGGCTCACCGTTGACAAAAATGACTCCTGCCTTCTTAGTTGACGCAGCGTGATGCGAGCAAAATGAAGGTGACGCGTTTCCGCTTGTGACCGTCAACGCGTGTCACCACCGATTGCATGGCGGTTTGGCAAGGAGCGGCGGCTCATGGGGTTGATTCCCATCTTCTACAAGACGATGCTGGACAACCATCCCTGGCCGACGGACTTTCTGGATCAGGTAGACGGACCGATCCGGACATTTCACAAAAGCGATCCGAAGTTCAGCAATACATGCGCCAGCGAGATCAGCTACGCGCTGAACTGCGTCGACGGTCATATCGTCAATACCTGGGGTGATTACGGAAAAGGCGGCGTCCTGGTGAAGAAGGTGAGGACGCTGATGGATAAAGACGGTTTCGAGTATATCTTTTCGACGCTCGACCTGCGCCAATATCTCAATAACCGATACGGATCGGGTCAACAGTTCCCCAACACGTCCAAGATCGGCAAGCGCAACGGAGTGATCATCTTCGAGCCTTCCACCACCATCGGCCACACCGATGTGTGGGTGAATGGACAGATCGATAACCCGGCGCTCTACATACCCAGCTGGTATGAGAAGGTGAAGAACGACACCTGCTTCTTCTGGGATCTGAACCCGTGATCGGTCGGGCGCTGGTTCACAAAAGGCCTGAAAAGCGGCGCGGTCTCCAGCTGCGACACTTTCCAGGAATCGCAGGTGCAAGTATCGAATCGGTCGAGATCGGCGGCGCCGATCAGGCGCCGCGCGGCGCGTTCAGCTATCGAAAACGACTTCAGCCGCGCCGAGGTTTTCGAACCGGATCGTGCAGCGGTCGCCGGGTTTCAGGAAACGCAATCCGGTCCAGCTGCCGGACGTCACCATCTGACCCGCCTTTACACCGGAGGTCTCAAGCATGTTGACCAGCGCGACCGCGACAGCCGCCCCGGATTGCGCTTCGCTTCATCCGGGCTACGGCGGACGAGTCAGCGCTGCGCGGTGCCGCCGCCGTCGATCTGCCGGCCCATCTGGGCGATCGCCTGCTGATAGACCGTCGCGGCGTTCCTGCCCTGGATCGCCACGAAGTTGGGTTGCCCTTCCTGATATCCGGCGCCCGCTTTCCAGCCGTGGCCCTTGAGGAAATTCGCCGTCGAAGTCAGCGCGCCCTGCGCGCTGTCGAGATTGCCGACGCCGTAGGCGAGGATGTTCTTCGGCATGAACTGGGTCTGGCCGAATT
>JBBWZW010000214.1:0-8910 GCA_039649305.1 Burkholderiales bacterium | reverse complement strand
ATGGCAAAACACTGGCGACGGTTGCCGGCGCGGTAGGCGGCGGCTATGCAGGAAATGAAGTCGAGAAGCATGCGCGTGCGACCACCACTTATCAGGTGCGCGTACGCATGGAAGACGGAAAGATCCGCACCTTCCCGTATGCGGCGCAGCCCGGCTGGAATAGCGGCGATCGCGTCAGGGTAGTCAACGGTAAATTGACCTCGCGCGCCTGACTCATGTTCGGACAGCCAGGCATGGCAAGGGAGGCGGCCATGGGCCGCCTTTTTTATTTGCCGTGTGTATCACGTTGCGTCGTGCGCATCCAGCGCGCGCTATTATTATAAAATCCCCCAGTTGTCGGCGGCCGGCTTCACAAGCGGAACCACGATGTACTCCAAATGCAATATTCGCAATCGAAAGTGTGACATGAGGAACAGCGCCGAGGCGCGCAGTTCTTAACCGCCGAACCAGGGAGAATAGCCCCGCGGTGTCAGGAGGGAAATGAGTGAAACACAGTAAGAAGCCAAAGGGTGCCGCACCATCGCATCAGCAACGGGTGAGTTACACGACGAGCACACTCAAGGCAAGTCAATCGGGTGTGCCCGATACACGCACCGGGAAGCAGTTCGATGGCGCGGAGTTCCTCGCGCCTGGTTACAGGCTGCACGAGAATGAACGGCAATCAGCGCGCATCGACATCCAGCCGTCCATGGCGCGTTATGCGGATCTGTACGATTTCGCCCCGGTGGGTTATTTCATGCTGGATCGAGGCGGGGCAATTTGCGAAGCCAACCTGACTGCCGGCAACCTCCTGGGGATGTTGCGCTCTGAACTGGTCGGCAGGCAATTACAACTCTTCATCGACCCTGAATCGCGCCCCGCATTTACCGCCTTCCTGAAAAAAGTATTCGACGGCCATGCGAAAGAAACGCGCGATGTCGCTTTCCTGAACGCAGACCGGAAGCCTCTGTACGCGCATATCGAAGCGACCGCAGATAAATCAGGAAAGACGTGCCGCTTGGTGATGCTCGACATTAACGAACGCAAGCAGGCCGAACTCGCATTGGTGGAAAGTGAGGAGCGCTTTCGCGTCATGGCCGACTCAGCCCCGGTGCTCATCTGGATCACCATGCCGGATAACCGCTTCCTGTGGTTCAACAAGGTGTGGCTCGACTTCACCGGACGCACGCTGGAGCAGGAAGTCGGAGGAGGATGGACCGGAGGTATCCATCCGGATGATCTGGAGGAATGCGTTGAAATGCACGCGGCCGCATTCGAGGCGCAGCAGCCTTTCAGCACCGAGTATCGGCTGCGCGCCGCTAATGGAAGCTACCGTCACGTTCTTGCCAACGGCGCGCCCCGCTTCTCGCCACTGGGCGAATTCGTCGGCTTCATCGGCAGCTGCACAGACATCACGGAGCGCAAGAAAATCGAAGAAGCGCTGCAGCACTCGAAGCAGATGCTGCGTCACCTGGTGTCCTACCAGGAGCGCGTGCGCGAGGATGAGCGCAAGCGCATCGCGCGGGAAATTCATGATGACCTCGGGCAGAATCTGCTGGCGCTGCGGCTCGATGTCTCCATGCTGCATACGCGCACCGAGAACGCCCATCCGCGACTCAACAAGCGAGTCAGCGCCGCGTTGGATCAGATCGACGCCACGATGAAAGCGGTCCGCTCGACCATCAACAACCTGCGGCCTACGGTGCTCGACTTGGGGCTGAACGCGGCGATCGAATGGCAGGTAAAGGATTTCGAGCGCCGCACCGGAATAGCCTGCGAGCTGTCGATGGATGAGCACGATCTTGATCTGGATGACACTCGCGCCACAGCACTGTTTCGGATACTGCAGGAGTCACTGACCAACGTGATCCGGCATGCGCAGGCAAGCAGCGTGCACATCGCATTGCACAGGAAGGGAAATACCGTCTGCATGCGCGTTGCGGACAACGGCATCGGCATCTATCCCGATTGCCGCAGGAAGTCGAATTCGTTCGGGCTGGTGGGTATTGAGGAGCGTACCAGTGCATTGGGAGGCGACCTGGTAATCGACAGCGACAAGGATAAGGGGACGGCGCTGATCATCTCTATCCCGCTGCAGGTTGCGAACCGGTAGGAATAGACATCTGGGGCGGGCGCAGGCCGTAGGTTGGGATTGGCGCGCGCGCCGCCGATCCCAACCTACATTTCAGGGGGCAGGGATCAGGCCTGTTGCGTACGACTACTGCGCTTCCTCGATCCAAGCCATCTGGATCGCTTCCAGAATCTTCTCGCCTGAACGATTCGGGTCGTCATCGAACTCGTCGAGTTCGCATACCCACTTATGAAGATCGGTGAAGCGCACTTTCAGCGGATCTACTTCCGGAAATTTGTCGTGCAATTCTTCCGCAATGCGGATGGTGTCGGTCCATTTCATGTTGAGCCCCTTATTATTGTGAACGCAAGCCCGTATCAGTGATTCTCACTGACCTGATTGATCGTATATTTCGGAATCTCGATAACGAGATCCTCGGTGTCCACAGTCGCCTGGCATGACAGGCGCGAAGTCGCTTCCAGTCCCCACGCCCGGTCGAGCAGGTCTTCTTCTTTTTCCTGCGGCTCGTTAAGCGAACCATAGCCCTCGCGTATCACCACATGGCAGGTCGTGCATGCGCATGACTTTTCGCACGCGTGCTCGATGTCGATATCGGCCTCGAGCAGCGCATCACAGATCGTCTTGCCTTTGGGTGCTTCGATGACGGCGCCCTCGGGGCAAAGGGTGGGATGGGGAAGAACAACGATTTGAGCCACTTGGTTTTACCTCGATGATGATGTGTCGTTCCGGCTGGGCCGGACCTTTATTCTGAATTTTTTCTTTACGCGACTTCGTCCAGCCTCTTGCCGGCCAGCGCGGCGCGAACGCTGCGATCCATCCGCCGTGCGGCGAACTCTTCGGTACCGTTTCCGAGCTTTTCCACCGCCGCCTTGATCGCGTCGTGATCGTCGCCCTGCCCTATTTGCCGGACCGTATCCATCAATGCGGCTATCTCCGCACGTTCGGTATCGGACAGCAGATTGCCGTCGGAATCGAGCGCCGATTGCGTCGCTAGCAGGATACGCTCAGCTTCCACCTGCTCTTCCCGCAAAGCGCGCATTTTCATGTCCACATCGGCCGAGGTGAAGGAGTCCTGCAGCATCTTCGCGATTTCGTCATCGCCAAGCCCATACGATGGCTTGACGATGACCGACGCTTCAACGCCCGAATGGGCTTCCCGCGCGGCCACCGACAACAGGCCATCGGCATCAACCTGATACGTCACGCGTATGCGCGCCGCACCGGCTGCCATCGGCGGAATGCCGCGCAATTCGAAGCGCGCCAACGAACGGCAATCGCTCACCAGTTCGCGTTCGCCCTGCACCACGTGGATCGCCATCGCGGTCTGGCCGTCCTTGAAGGTAGTGAACTCCTGTGCGCGGGCGCATGGAATGGTCGAGTTGCGAGGAATGACTTTCTCCACCAATCCGCCCATGGTTTCGATGCCAAGCGACAGCGGAATCACGTCAAGCAACAGCCAGTCGTCGCCAGCCGCGCGATTGCCGGCCAGCAGGTTCGCCTGGATTGCGGCGCCCAGCGCGACCACTTTATCCGGGTCGATATTGGCCAGCGGAATCGTCTTGAAAAAATCACCGACCGCTTTGCGGATATGCGGCATCCGGGTTGCGCCGCCGACCAGCACCACGCCGTCGACGTCGTCCGCGCTCAGGTCGGCATCGCGCAAAGCCTTGCGAGTCGGAGTAATCGTCTTTTGTACCAGGTGCTGCGTGATTTCCGTGAACTTCGCGGCAGTCAATGTCAGGTGCACTTCTTCGCCGGAGTTGAGCACTGCATCGATGTGCGTCTCGGCCTGGGTGGACAGCAATTCCTTCGCTTCCCGGGACTTGACCATCAGCACCCGGGTATCCTCATCCGACAGCGGCGAGAGTTTCGCTTCTTCAACCATCCAGCACAACACCCGATGGTCGAAATCGTCGCCACCAAGCGCGGAGTCGCCGCCCGTGGCCAGCACTTCGAACACGCCCTTGGTAAGCTTCAGTATCGAGATATCAAAAGTGCCGCCGCCGAGGTCATAGACCGCGTAGATGCCTTCCGAACCAGTGTCGAGACCATATGCAATCGCCGCCGCGGTCGGCTCGTTCAACAGGCGCAACACATTCAAACCCGCGAGTTTGGCCGCATCCTTGGTTGCCTGCCGCTGCGCATCGTCGAAGTAAGCGGGCACGGTAATCACCGCGCCGACCAGTTCATCACCCAGCGCATCTTCGGCGCGCTGGCGCAAAGTGGCGAGTATCTCCGCCGACACTTCGACCGGACTCTTCACGCCCGCAACCGTTTTCAGCTGCACCATGCCCGGCGTATCGACAAAATCGTATGGCAGGTTTTCGACATAGGCGATGTCCTTCAGGCCACGCCCCATGAAGCGCTTGACCGAGACGATCGTATTCTTCGGGTCGGTGGTTTGCGCAGCTTGCGCTTTGAAGCCGATGTTTGCATTGCCATTCGGCAGATAGCGGACAATGGAAGGCAGCAACGGGTGCCCGTCTTCGTCGACCAACACTTCCGGGACGCTGCTGCGCACGGTGGCGACCAGCGAATTGGTGGTACCCAGGTCGATGCCTACCGCCAGCCGGTGCTGGTGCGGTGCCGTGGACATGCCGGGTTCGGAAATTTGCAGTAGAGCCATTTGGATTTTAGTCGGCGCGCACTTTATGCGGCACAAACTCACTCTGGTAGATTAATAAATCAGCATCCGAACAGGTGCGGAAAACCCTCTGCCCGATCACCGTGTTCAATTCGTTCTTCGCCGCGTCAGTGGTGGTGCAATGCTTCGAAAATGTTCCCCACCTCTTCGCTGAACTTTTCCAGGAACATCAACTGCCGCACCGCCTTACCCGCTTCCGCAAAATTGTTTGCATCCAGCAGTTCGCCGATCCTGTCGATTTCCGTCCCGCGTGCGGCACGTACTTCCCCGTCCAGCTTTTCCAGCTCGTCCAGGTTTTTCGTCGCCTTCACATCATCCAGCGCTTCCCGCCATTCCATCTGCTGCAACAGAAACGCTGTAGGCATTGCCGTATTGGATTCGATCTGCAGGTCAATGCCATTCAGCTCGCACATGTAGGCGGCGCGCTTGAACGGATTCTTTAGCGTCTTATAGGCCTCATTGGCGCGAGTTGCCCATTGCATCGCGACACGCTTCTCCGCATCGCCGGCATGGGCAAATTTATCCGGATGCACCTGGTTCTGCACTTCGTGATACGCCTTGTCCAGCGCGGCGCTGTCTATCGAAAAGCGCTGCGGCAAATGGAAAAGTTCGAAGTGGTTTTGCATGGCTTATCCGGGGCTCGTAAAACAAAAGCCTGTCCATACTTCAACAGGCTCGATATGACAGGGTCGTTTTGTGGCGATGCCTGCTCCGCATGCGAAGCAGGAATCACATCTTAAATGCGGAAGCTCTCACCGCAACCGCATTCGTCCTTCACGTTCGGGTTATTGAACTTGAAGCCTTCATTCAGGCCTTCCCGTGCAAAATCGAGTTCGGTGCCGTCGATGTACGGCAGACTCTTCGGATCGACAAATACCTTGACCCCGTGCGACTCAAATACCTGGTCTTCCGGTGCGAACTCGTCCACATACTCAAGCTTGTATGCCAGGCCCGAGCAGCCGGTGGTGCGCACGCCGAAACGCAGGCCGATGCCTTTGCCACGCCGCTCCATGTAGCGGTTGATATGTTTCGCTGCTTTTTCGGTCAGTGTAATTGCCATAGTTCTCGCTCACAACAACATGTCATTCCGAGCACCGCGGGAAACCCGCAGGCTCGAACCGACAGGATTCAGGACCGCGCAGGGATAATTCGTGCATTTTGGCGGACGTAGCGGGATGCAATGCCAGGGGGCCGCCCAAGTGCGCCAGCTACGGCCAATAAAAATGTGCAAATTATTCCTATGCTGGTCCTTAAGCCGCTTCTTTCGACTCCGAGCCGTGCTTGGCCTTGTAATCCTGTACCGCGGCCTTGATTGCGTCTTCCGCCAGGATCGAGCAGTGGATCTTCACCGGCGGCAGCGCCAGTTCTTCGGCGATCTGCGTGTTCTTGATCGACATAGCCTGATCCAGCGTCTTGCCCTTCACCCATTCGGTGACCAGCGAGGACGATGCAATCGCCGAACCGCAACCGTAGGTCTTGAACTTCGCATCTTCGATGATGCCGTTGGCGCCGACCTTGATCTGCAATTTCATGACGTCGCCACAGGCAGGAGCGCCGACCATGCCAGTGCCGACTGTTTCGTCGCCCTTTTCGAACGCGCCAACGTTACGCGGATTTTCGTAGTGATCGAGTACTTTTTCTGAATAGGACATTTTCTGGCTCCTTATATCTTGTATGGGTAAATGTGCCGCAGCTTAGTGCGCAGCCCACTGGATCGTACTGAGGTCGATCCCTTCCTTGTACATATCCCACAATGGCGAAAGTTCGCGCAGTTTGCCGACTTTCTGCTTGAGCAGGTTGATCGTGAAATCGATATCTTCTTCGGTTGTGAAGCGGCCGATGGTGAAGCGGATCGAGCTGTGCGCCAGCTCGTCGCTGCGACCCAATGCGCGCAACACATACGAAGGCTCCAGGCTGGCCGACGTACAAGCCGAACCGGATGACACCGCGATATCCTTGATCGCCATGATCAGCGATTCGCCTTCAACATAGTTGAAGCTGATGTTCAGGTTGTGCGGCACACGATGCGCCATATCGCCGTTCACATAGACTTCCTCGATCTCGGTCAGTCCTTTGGCGAGACGGTCGCGCAGCGCCTTGACGCGCACGATTTCGCTCTCCATCTCTTCCTTGGCGAGGCGGAAAGCTTCACCCATGCCGACGATCTGGTGCGTCGGCAGCGTGCCGGAACGCAGGCCACGCTCGTGACCGCCGCCGTGCATTTGCGCTTCAATACGCACGCGTGGCTTGCGGCGTACATACAGCGCGCCTATGCCTTTCGGACCATAGGTCTTGTGCGCGGTGAAGGTCATCAGGTCGACTTTGGTTTTTTCCAGGTCGATCTGCATCTTGCCGGTCGCCTGCGCCGCGTCGCAATGGAAGATGATGCCCTTCGAGCGGCACAATTCGCCGATCTCATCGATCGGCTGGATCACGCCGATTTCATTATTCACCAGCATCACCGAAACCAGGATGGTATCCGGACGAATTGCTTGCTGCAGCTGTTCTATCGTGATCAGGCCGTTATCCTGCGGCTGCAGGTAGGTCGCCTCAAAACCCTGGCGCTCCAGCTCACGCACGGTATCAAGCACGGCTTTGTGCTCAGTCTTGACGGTGATGATGTGCTTGCCCTTGGTCTTGTAGAACTGCGCCGCGCCCTTGATTGCAAGGTTGTTACCCTCGGTCGCGCCGGAGGTCCAGACGATTTCGCGCGGGTCTGCGTTGACCAGTGCGGCGACGTGGGCACGCGCCTCTTCCACCGCTTTTTCGGCGGACCAGCCATACATGTGGCTACGCGACGCCGGATTGCCGAACTGCTCGCGCAAATACGGAATCATCTTGTCCGCAACACGTGGATCAATCGGCGTCGTCGCCGAGTAATCCATATAGATCGGGAAATGCGGCGCCTTGATGGTATCGATCAGGCTTTTTTCCAACGGGGCATTCATACGGTATAACTCCAATCAAGCAACGACGTGGGGACGATGCACCACGACCTTCTGTTCAGTGTTCTTTTGTTTTTGCTGGTCTACCAGGTCCTTCAGGGACACGGAATCCAGATACTCAACCATCTTTGCATTCAGCGTCGCCCACAGGTCGTGCGTCATGCATCGGCTGCCATGCTCAGTGGCGCCTTGGCAGTTTTCCTTGCCGCCGCATTGTGTCGCATCCAGCGGTTCGTCCACTGCGATGATAATGTCGGCGACAGTGATGCCTTCCGCCTTGCGTGCCAGCGTATAGCCGCCACCGGGGCCGCGCACCGATTCGACGATCTCATGCCGGCGCAGCTTGCCAAACAGCTGCTCGAGATAGGACAACGAGATTTCCTGCCGCTGACTGATCGCTGACAGCGTAACCGGACCCTTGTCCTGACGTAATGCCAGATCAATCATCGCGGTCACTGCAAAGCGGCCTTTTGTGGTCAGACGCATAAAACCTTTACTCCACTTTTTATACTTTTCACCATGCCCGGAATTCCCGAACAATTTGGTCAAGTATAACAAAGTTGAGTAAATTTGTCAGGTATTGATTATGCCTCCGTGGTACGTCGGCCAGAGAGCGTCCGCAACGATAATTACGTTTGGACAAACCGTATTATTTCATATCACAACGATATGAGTGCGGAACCGCTGCGGAAGGGACTCGGACGGGCTGCTACGGTTCCCGTGGATGGGACCGCGGGATGGGCTATTTCAACTTGAAACGCACGAACATCATGTACGAAACGGGATCGTTGCCGTAGGTTGGCGCCATATTCGCCGGCACGTAATGCCGACTCAACAAGCCGCCGACATCCATCCCAAGGTGCCTGGTAGCACGCATGTCATACACATAACCTACCGTCAGCTTGTTCATTTTGAACATCTGCCTGCCGTTCGAATCGTTTGCACGAAGTATGTCGTCGCTGCCTACTTGCTCCACGCGGCCAAAGAACGCGTGTGCATTGGCCACCCTGAGTGACGATTCGAACAGATATCCGTACGTGCTTTCGCGGTATCTCCGGGCATTGCGGCCCCAGGCCAGCGTGGTTTGCCAGTCGGCTTCCTTGAACGCGCGCTTGTAAGTAGCGGAGAGTGTCGTGCGGCGAACTTCGCCGTTCGGCTCGAGCTGGTCGAGATTACTGATGGTGCCCCGGCTGAGCTGTAGGGACAGGTTGGGCGCGGGGCTGATGGATAGCCTGCCCGAGCGCGACCCT
>JBBWZW010000204.1:0-2831 GCA_039649305.1 Burkholderiales bacterium | reverse complement strand
AGACCAGGCGATAAATCGGATCGTCCGGAACGTTGCTCCAGTCGATCAATTCATTCAACACATATTGGTTGGTGCGGAACGGCAGTACATGGGAGATCACTTGAACCGCTTCGCGCAGGTCCTCGGTCAGTAGCTCCCATTGCGGCGCCTGGTGAATGCTCTGGCGCGTATAAGGTTTGAACTTTACCGGCAACGGTTCTTTGCTTGTGATGCTCATGAGGTTTCCTTCCATATTTATAGGGTTTTATCAGGCAAAAGCGACGAGGCGCGCGGACTGCGATAGCCGGTTCTTGATAAAACGCAATGCGTGGCCGATACCGTAGTTTGTTCGGCGACTCGCGATATATATTCGATCTCCATGATGCGACGACCCACACTTCCGCCTGAATCACATATGGATAGTTTTGCCTCTAAACCCGCCTTTCACAAACGATATAAATTTGTGACCTTGTGCGTTTGAGGAATGATCTGTGAGAAGAAAAATTCCCAGTATTGAAGCCTTGATCGCATTTGAAGCCGCGGCGCGTCATGAAAGTTTTACGCGCAGCGCGGACGAGCTTGCGTTGACACAGAGCGCGGTCGGCCGTCAGATTGCGGGCCTTGAAGATTATCTGGGCGTGCCGCTTTTCAATCGCATCAAAAAACGACTGACCCTGACTGATGCAGGGCGGGTGTATGCGAAACAGGTAAGGGATCACCTGGAAAGGATCGAGAGGGACACGTTAGCGGCGATGGCGCATCGTGGTGCCGGCGGGATACTGGAGCTTGCGGTCATTCCGACCTTTGCGACGCGCTGGCTGATTCCTCGCCTGCCGCAATTCTACGCAAGGCATGCGCATATCACGCTTAATCTTTCAACGCGTGCAGAACCGTTCATGTTTAACGATACGCCGTTCGACGCCGCTATTCATGTCGGTAACCCGGTATGGCCCGGCGCGGTTGCTCATCATTTGTTTGGCGAAGAGATGACGCCGGTATGCAGTCCACGCGTCCTGGATGGCCGGTTAACGCTCGACCCGGCCGATCTCGGCAACTTCACACTGCTGCATCAGTCGTCACGTCCCGAGGCATGGCGCCACTGGTTCGCGCAAGCGGGCATCGATGACGCGAATTTCATGAAAGGACAGCGGTACGAGTTCTTCTCCATGCTGGTTGAAGCCGTCCGCGCAGGGCTTGGTGTTGCGCTGGTCCCCCGTTTTCTGGTGCTGAACGAACTCACCAGCGGCGAGTTGGTGCAACCCTGCGACTTGTCGATACGGAGCGAGAATGGATACTACCTGGTCTACCCGGAGTGTAAGCAGAGTTCGTCGCTGTTAAAGGCTTTCGAGTCGTGGCTGCTGGGTGCGGCGCGGCAGTATCGCGAAACCGCGTTGCCGGCGCCAGCCTTGAATCGAAATGGGGCGGCTGCAGTGATGGACCGCGAAGTACGAAGTTTCGGAGCGGATTTGAATATGCTGTGAGACTCGCTACTCCTCTGTGGCCAGCCAGAAAAAATATCGCGGTAAAGGGGTGCGCCGCTGACGGTCACGGCGAAAATGAAGGACAGTTTTACTTCTTTACAACTTCCCGCTCTGCCGTATTTTGCGCCTAACAGATTCGACCGTAATTGAATGGAGTGCGTGCCACAGTTGGCGTGGTGGTGTTTGTACCGACACACTCTGCCAGTGTGAATTGAGCGACCTCAATTGAAACGGCACGAGCCGGTGCCGCGCATACCACGCCATCGCCAAAGGCGGATAATCTGAAAGAAGTCGGCTGCCGCTCTTTGTTGCGATAGTGGGAACCATGCCGGTGCGGACCACTCTGATCCCTTCATGGCTGTTGGGCCAGATAGCGTCGTGGGTAACCGGAATGGAGGTCTCCGTCGCGACAAGGCATGGTGTTGTCTGTCGGGCAGGGAAGCAAAGTATGACGCGCGTTAACGAGACGGGAATGCATGGCATCATGATTGCGGGTGGCTCTTGCCGCTGCGAATCCGTGCGTCGTCCGAGAGCTGGTCCGACAACTCGTCCGATTATGCGCTTCGGTCTCGCATTCCATGTTTCCATATTTCCGGGTCGATACGCCACCGGAATCATCCATTTCTGCATCCCGACCAACCTTATCTTAGTGAGCCGACGGTTCGTGCTGCCAATGGTATCGACAGGGTACACGGCGGACGCCGGTTTCCATGGCTCTGAGGCTGCCCGAAATCCAGTCGTGCGAAGCAGGGATAGGGCGATGCCCGGTCGAAAAAACTCGAGTGTTGCGCTTCAATTGAAAACGGAGGTGTAAAGTGGAAAGGTCCTCGTTCAGTCTGAAGCCGGAAGCGTTCGCAGAATCGCCTGACCTCGCCGACAATCATGTCGGGAAAATGCCCGATTTATCTGTGGCTCCATTGCATCCGCCGCTAGGGATGTACGAGGAAGTCGATGCGCCGGCCAGCATCGATCGGTTGACGCATGCCATCATGGGGCGCATGACGTCTTCGATTTCACCCGCCAGCCTGGCGCTGGCGTACTACGATTGGGCGATTCACCTTGCGGAGTCGCCGGGCAAATGGGCGCAGTTGCTCGAAAAGGCGATGCGCAAGGCGGTGCGCCTCTCCATCTATTCCGCACGCGCGTCGTCCGGCCTGCCGGTGGAGCCCTGCGTAAAACCGCTACCCCAGGATCGCCGCTTCAACGGATCGGGATGGAAGCACTGGCCTTACAATGTGATCCATCAGGCGTTTCTGCTGGAGCAACAATGGTGGCACAAAGCGATGACCGGCGTCGGCGGTGTGTCGTTGCATCATGAGCAGGTGGTCGCGTTCACGACGCGGCAACTTCTCGATATGGTGTCACCCGTGA
>JBBWZW010000187.1:0-19840 GCA_039649305.1 Burkholderiales bacterium | reverse complement strand
AGATCGAACTCAAAGACAAGCTCATGAACATGGGCGCGCAAATGGTCAAGGAAGTCGCTTCCAAGACTTCCGACAACGCTGGTGACGGTACCACTACCGCAACCGTGCTGGCACAAGCCATCGTCCGCGAAGGCATGAAGTTCGTCGCCGCCGGCATGAACCCGATGGACCTGAAGCGCGGCATCGACAAGGCTGTTTCGGCCACCGTCGAAGAGCTGAAGAAAATCGCGAAGCCCTGCACCACTTCCAAGGAAATCGCCCAGGTCGGCGCCATTTCCGCCAACTCCGACTACTCGATCGGCGAGCGCATCGCTGAAGCGATGGAAAAAGTCGGCAAGGAAGGCGTGATTACTGTTGAAGACGGCAAATCCCTGCAGGACGAGCTCGAAATCGTCGAAGGCATGCAATTCGACCGCGGCTACCTGTCCCCGTACTTCATCAACAATCCGGAAAAGCAAGTCGCAATCCTGGAAAATCCGTTCGTCCTGCTGTACGACAAGAAGGTCTCGAACATCCGTGACCTGCTGCCGGTACTCGAGCAAGTCGCCAAAGCTGGTCGTCCGCTGCTGATCATTGCTGAAGACGTCGAAGGCGAAGCGCTGGCAACCCTGGTAGTCAACAACATCCGTGGCATCCTGAAGACCTGCGCCGTCAAGGCTCCGGGCTTCGGCGACCGTCGCAAGGCTATGCTGGAAGACATCGCTGTCCTGACCGGCGGCCAGGTGATCGCTGAAGAAGTCGGCCTGACTCTCGAAAAAGTAACGCTGAACGAACTGGGCCAAGCCAAGCGCATCGAAGTGGGCAAGGAAAACACCATCATCATCGACGGTGCCGGCCAGCCTGTCGCAATCGAAAGCCGCGTCAAGCAGATCCGTGCCCAAATCGAAGAAGCAAGCTCGGACTACGATCGTGAAAAACTGCAAGAGCGCGTTGCAAAACTCGCCGGCGGTGTGGCAGTGATCAAGGTTGGCGCTGCGACCGAAGTCGAAATGAAAGAGAAGAAAGCCCGCGTGGAAGACGCGCTGCACGCAACTCGTGCGGCAGTCGAAGAAGGCATCGTTCCTGGCGGCGGCGTCGCGCTGCTGCGCGCTCGCGCAAACATCCAGATCAAGGGCGACAACCCTGATCAGGACGCAGGCATCCGTATCGTTCTGCGTGCAATGGAAGAGCCAATGCGCATGATCGTCGCCAATGCCGGTGAAGAGCCGTCGGTTGTCGTCAACAAGGTTCTCGAAGGCAAAGGTAACTACGGTTACAACGCTGCCAACGACACCTACGGCGACCTGGTCGAAATGGGCGTGCTGGATCCGGCCAAAGTGACGCGTTCGGCGCTGCAAAACGCTGCATCGATCGCTTCCCTGATGCTCACTACCGATTGCATGGTTGCTGAACTGGTTGAAGACAAACCAGCTGGCGGCGGCATGGGTGGTATGGGCGGCATGGGCGGCATGGGTGGTATGGAAGGCATGATGTAAGTATCAGGAGACAGAGGTCAGGGATCAGAGAAAACTGGTGTCTCACCTCAGTCAATTGATGAAAAGCCCGCTTCGGCGGGCTTTTTTTTGGGCCGGATGTTTCAGATTGTTTGTTTCAACCGTCCGGCGCATCACGATGCACCCTCCGCAGCGGCATGAAAGCGCCCTTTGACGCTAGGCAAACTTTCGAACGTTCATGAATCCACATTGATTTTCTGGCAAAGCCCAACTGCTACAATCGGCTCCTTCCCTATGACCCAAAGACATCCGATGACGGACACCGCGAAGGTCGACGCCACGCCGGTGCGCGTGAACGACCGCGAACAACTGATCTACCTCCTGACCGAAGCGGCCGAGATCGAGCACGGCCTGATGTGCAGCTACCTGTACGCCGCGTGGAGCCTGAAGCAGCACGTCGACGAGGGCATCACTACGGAGCAGCTTGCAGCAGTGGACCGCTGGCGCGGTCATATCCACGGCGTGGCGATGGAGGAAATGCTGCACCTGGCGCTGGTCAGCAATTTGTTGATGAGCATCGGATCGCCCCCGCACTTCCGGCGGCAGAACTTTCCGGTGCTGCCAGGCTACCATCCGTCCTCGATCGTGGTGAGACTGGCGCCGTTCAGCCGTGCCACCGCCGAGCATTTCGTGTACCTGGAGAGGCCAGAGGGTGTGCCGATGGAGCCGGCGCCGGGCTATGAGCCGCCGATCGAATACGAGCGCCACAGCGGCTTCAACCGGCTTACCCCGACGGCGGAAGACTATGACACGGTCGGCCACCTGTACCGAGGCATCGAGCACGGCTTCACGGAGCTGGCCGAACGGCTGGGCGAGGGCGCGCTATTCCTGGGCGACCCCAAGGCGCAGGTAGACGAGGCACTGCTGTCGTTCGACGGTTTCCACGCGGTGACCGACATGGCCAGCGCGCAGGCAGCCATCGCGACCATCATTGAACAAGGCGAAGGCGCGCGCTCGGATGCCGAACAATCGCATTATGCGCGTTTCCGCGCGATACGGGACGAGTACGACATCCTTCTTCGCGACGATCCCGGCTTCGTGCCGCATCGTCCGGTGCTCGACGACCCGCTAATGCTGCGGCCGATTGCCGACGCCGCGGGCATACAGGTGACGGCGCGAGCGGCCGCGCGAGTGCTGGACCTGGCGAACGCGGCCTACGGGTTGATGCTGAGGCTGCTTGCGAGCGGGTTCGGGGTCGGCACCACCGCGCAACGGGGCTCGGAGATCGACAGCGCGATCGAGGTCATGTCGGTGGTGAAATCGCTGGCAGTGGTGCTGACCACACTGCCGGCAGGTAACGACGGGAAGACGGCGGGAATGAACTTCCATCTGCCGAGGAGCACGTTGGCGCTGCCGCAACGGGAGGCCGGGCCGGCGCTGCTGGCTGAGCGGGCGCGCGAGATCGCGGGGGAGATCGAAGCAGCTGCGAACTGGGTGCCTGCCATCGACCCGAAGCTTGCAAAGCAGTTGTACGCTTTGGCGGGCCGACTGGCTCCGTAGGCGCGCAATCTGGCCATTCATGCCACCGCGGTATCGCGCGGCATTACGAGATGCCAAACATCCGGCGCTACACGATGCGCCCCGGTGACTTTCGCAGGGCGGGTCTGAACTGACCCGCCGGAGTTTTCTTTCCGTATGAGGCAATGCATACCCCGGTACCTACAAAAACCTTCCTCATCCAGCCGGTGAAAAGTCGCACACGCTATTTGCGCGGAACACCGTCTTATTCCTCGCCGACTTCGTCGTCGCTCTCTTCTTTCAGACCAAGCGAAGGCGCCTCCTGATAGCTGGCCAGCAATTGCGCACGGCTCTCCGGCGTCTCCAGGCTGATACGTCCGAGCGCGCCGCTGCGATAGTCCTGCAACAGGGTATGCGCAGCCTTTTCATAATCAAGTTCACCGCCCTTGATACGGAAAGCGCGCCGTTTGGCAACGCCCTCCAGTACGCTGACGCCGTCGATCCCTTCCGTCGGGAAGCCGTAACGTGCGCTGATCAGGGGCGAATACCGCGTGAGCAACAGGTCGGCGAGGAAAGTCGCCACCTCTTCCTCAATCAACGCATTGGTGCCGACTGCGTGGCTGGCTGCCAGCATCAGGCCATCGCTCGGATGTTCGATCTTCGGCCACAGCATGCCTGGCGTGTCAATCAACACCATATTGTTGCCAAGGTACAGGCGCTGCTGGGTTTTCGTCACGGCCGGTTCGTCGCCGACGGCTGCCACCCGCTTCTTCAGCAAGGCATTCATCAACGTCGATTTGCCGACGTTGGGAATACCCATGATCATGATGCGCAACGGCTTGAGCGCGGTACCGCGGTGGGGCGCAAGCTTCATCGCCAGCCCCGGGATTTTCGCGACGTCTGCCGGCTTTTTGCACGACAGCGCCACCGCGTTCACATCCTTCTGCCGATTGTAGTAGTCCAGCCATGCCTGGGTGGCCGCAGGATCAGCCAGGTCGCTCTTGTTCAGGATTTTCAGGCAGGGGCGCTGACGAAACTTGCGCAGCGAATCGATCATCGGATTGCTGCTGGCTTGCGGCAAACGCCCGTCGAGCACCTCGATGACGAGATCGGTCTTTTCCATGGATTCCGCCGCCTTCTTGCGGGCGGCGTTCATGTGACCGGGGAACCATTGTATGGACATGCGTATGTAAATTGCGGGATTAATCCGCTATTTTACCCGCTGGGGTGACTTCCCCCGCGCTATTCCACTCCGGCAAGCACCTTCATGTGCGCGACCACGCTGCGCCCGAGCGCGGACAAGTTGTACCCGCCTTCGAGGCAGCTGACGATGCGCCCATGCGCATGCTCCCTGGCGACCGCCATGACCTGCTGCGTGATCCATGCATAATCTGCTTCCACCAGGCCCATTTGCCCGAGGTCGTCCTCACGATGCGCATCAAACCCGGCCGAGATGAAGATCATCTCCGGCCGGTGCGCGTGCAGCGCCGGCAGCCACTTTTCAGTCACTAACTCGCGGATTTCAGGACCCTTGGTATATGCGGGCACCGGGACGTTGACCATGTTCGCGCTTGGACGGCCGGTACCGCTATACGGATAGAACGGATGTTGAAAGAAGCTCACCATCAGCACGCGCGCATCGTCACGGAACGCCTCTTCGGTCCCATTACCGTGATGAACGTCGAAATCGACTATCGCTACGCGCTGCAATCCATGCACGTCCATCGCATGCTTCGCAGCGATGGCGACGTTACCAAACAGGCAAAACCCCATCGGCTCGGATGGCGTCGCATGATGCCCCGGCGGACGGATTGCGCAGAACGCATTCTCGAATTCCCCTGCTATCACCGCATCGGTCGCGGCCACCGCGGCCCCGGCTGCCCGCAAGGCGGCTTTCCAGCTATAGGCGTTCAACATGGTGTCGGCATCCAGCGGGTAATAGCCGGAATGGCCCTCCCCGATAGCCGGCACATTCTCCCGCACGCGGGCAATCGAGCCCGCCGTATGAACCCGCGCAATATCCGCGAGGTCGACTTCGGGCGCTTCACGATGTGCGAGAAGTTCGTCGATGCGACTCGCAATCAGCTGGTCCTCGATAGCATGGAGGCGTTCCGGGCATTCCGGATGCCACGAGCCCATTTCGTGGCGTTTGCAGTCGGGATGTGTGTAGATCGCGGTAGTCATTTGTCTGAGGCAACATGTGCGCCAACATTCTCGAATAGAATCACAGTTTAGCGAAGAAACCGCGACGGTAGCTGTCATTTTGTTTACACCCTGGCAGCGCCGGTTGCGCTCCCTCAAAAATGGAAAAGAAAGCATGTTCTCGAAAGTCCACGCTGTCGCCCGGCAGGTCAGCCAGATCGTCGTCGGCAAAGACCTGCAAATCCGTCAATCGCTGGTATGCCTGCTGGCCGGGGGCCACCTCCTGATCGAAGATGTGCCGGGCGTCGGCAAGACCACTCTGGCACATGCGCTTGCCATATCGCTGGGACTGAAATTCAACCGCCTGCAATTTACCAGCGACCTGCTGCCCGCGGACGTAGTCGGCATTTCGATTTTCAACCGTGAAAAGAACGGCTTCGTGTTTCATCCGGGACCCGTGTTCACCCAGGTCCTGCTGGCTGACGAAATCAACCGCGCCACGCCAAAAACCCAGTCGGCCCTGCTGGAAGCAATGGAAGAGCGCCAGGTGACCGCGGACGGCGTGACCCGCGATTTGCCGACGCCCTACTTCGTCATCGCGACGCAGAACCCCACCCACCAGATCGGCACCTTCCAATTACCGGAATCGCAGCTCGACCGCTTCCTCATGTGCCTCTCGCTGGGTTACCCGGATGCGGCGGCCGAGCGCGCGTTGCTGATGGGCGAAGACCGCCGCACGATGTTGAAGTCGCTACGTACCGCGATGCAGCCGGACGAGCTGCAAGAGGCGCAAACGGCATTGAAAAAAATCCATGTCTCGGCTTCGTTGATCGATTACGTACAGGCATTGGCGCAGGCGTCACGCCAGGGTGGATTGTTCGCCGAAGGAATGAGCCCGCGTGCGTCGATTGCATTGCTGCAGGCGTCGCGCGCGTGGGCCGCGATGGAGGGGCGCAACCATGTGATCCCGGAGGATGTACAAGCCGTGCTCGTTCCCGTTACCGCGCACCGGCTGCGTCCTTTGAAATCGACCGGGAGCTCCGCACTGGGCAGCCGCGACCTGGTGCTGCAGATGATGAAGTCCGTTCCGGTCTGATTCATGCTGAGCAGACTGGAGCATCGCATACGCCGGTTCGCCAACAAATGGCTGTACGCGCTGCGCGGCCCGGAGACAGGCGAGGTATATCTCACCCAGCGGCGAGTTTTCATCGTGCCGACCCACCCCGGCCTGCTGTTCTGCGTGATGCTGATCGCGCTCTTCATCGGCTCCGTTAATTACAACCTGAGCCTGGGCTTCGGCTTCACCTTCCTGATCGCCGCATGCGCGCTGATCGACATGCACCTGACGTTCCGCAACCTCGCCCACCTGCATCTGAAATCGGGCCGCGCTTCCCCGGTCTTCGCCGGTGAAGAAGCGCAGTTCGAGCTGCACCTGATCAATCGCCGCAAGCATCACCGCTATGCGATCTGGCTGGACTTCATAGGTGAGGGCTTACCAGAACTCGCACAAGCTGCCGACGTCGCTCCGCAGGCAACACAAACTGTAGTGCTGTCGACACTGGCCGCGGAACGCGGATGGCTGCCCGCCCCGCGCGTGCGTCTGCAAACGCGCTTCCCGCTCGGGCTGCTGCGTGCCTGGAGCTATTGGCAACCGGATGCGAAAGCATTGGTCTACCCGCATCCCGAAGATGAGGCGCCGCCACTGCCGCTTGCCGGCCTCGAGCAGAAAGATGGACAAGGCCATGCGGGGCAGGAGGACTTTGCCGGCATCCGCGGCTATCAGGCGGGAGACTCGTTGAAGCGCCTCGCATGGCGGCAAATCGCCAAGGTGGATGTGGATCTGGGCGGCACGTTGGTCACCAAGTACTTTGAAGGCGGCGCAGCCGCGGACGTCGTCCTCGATATTGACCAGCTGCCCCGCAGCATGAACCTCGAGCTGAAGCTGTCGCGCATGACGCGCTGGGTCATCGAGGCCGAAGCGCGCGGTGTGCCCTATGCGTTTCGCGTCGGCCAAACCCGGCTGGCACCGGCACTCGGGCCAGCGCACCAGGAAGCGTGCCTGCGTGCGTTGGCGCTTTACCAGAAAGACTGACTGAGATGCTGCCGCTCCCCTCCTCCCTGCTGGCGCTCAAACGCAATGTCACCCGTCCCCTGTCGCGCGACAAAAGCGATACGTTACTGCTGCTCGGCACCTGCGTACTGGTGCTGGCGCCACATGCTGCGCATTTGCCCGGTTGGGTCGTTCTGGCCGGCTGCGTGATATTGTTTTGGCGCGCATGGGTTACTTTCCGCGGCGACCGTATGCCGCCGCGCTGGCTGTTGCTACCGCTCGCCGTGCTCAGCATGGGCGCGGTGTACCTGACGCACAAGACGCTGCTCGGGCGCGAAGCCGGCGTGTCGATGTTGGCGCTGCTGCTCACGCTCAAATTGCTCGAGATGCATGCGAAACGCGATTTGTTCGTGGTGCTGTTCCTGAGTTTCTTCCTGGTCCTGACCAGTTTCTTCTACTCGCAAAGTATCGGCGTTGCGTTGATGACGATTGCCGCGGTGGTTGCCATCCTCACTACGCAATTGTCATTCCAATACACTGGTGTGGTCCCGCCGCTCAGACAGCGACTGCGACTCGGCGCCACGATCCTCGCGCTCGCCGCACCGCTGACACTGGTGCTGTTCTTGCTATTCCCGCGCATACAGGGACCGCTGTGGGGCTTGCCGAGCGACGCCCACGCCGGCCGTTCCGGATTGTCCGATACCATGGCGCCGGGAAATATCTCGAACCTGGCACTTTCGGAGGAGATCGCATTCCGTGTGAAGTTCACCGACTCGCCACCGCCACAGTCGCAACTGTACTGGCGCGCCGTGGTACTAGGCAGGTATGACGGCCGCACCTGGCTGCCGCTGCAGTCCGCGGCAAGAAATTTTCCGCAGGGCAGTGTCAACCTGCGGGGCACCCCTGTCCGTTATCAGGTCACGCTGGAACCGAATGGCAGGCGCTGGCTGTTCGCAATGGATTTGCCGCAGTCAATACCGCAGCTGACTAACAATTCGGCCGTGCTCGGACCCGACATGCAATTGCTGGCGCGCCGGCCGATCAATGAGCGGGTGCGTTACGATGCGACATCCCATGTCGATTACGATTTGCAACCGAATGAGAATCCGTTTGTCCTAGAGCAATGGTTGCAGCTGCCGGCCGGACTCAATCCGCGAACTCGCGCAATGGCGGCACGCCTGCGCGAACAGCACAACAACAATGGTGAAATCGTCAATGCAGTGCTCAGGCTCTTCCGCACAGAGAAGTTCAGCTACACGCTGGAGCCGCCCCTGCTCGGCACCCATGTCGTCGACGAATTTCTTTTTGAAACGCGCGCAGGGTTTTGCGAGCATTATTCAGCAGCCTTTGTCATGCTGATGCGTGCGGCAGGCATCCCGGCGCGGGTGGTGACCGGATACCAGGGTGGGCAAATCAATCCGGTTGACGACTTCATGACAATACGCCAGTCGGATGCACATGCGTGGGCCGAGGTATGGCTCGAAAACCGCGGGTGGACACGGGTTGATCCGACTGCGGCGGTGGCACCGGATCGGATCCAGATGAACCTGGCACGCGCGATTCCACGCCCGTTGCTCGGCGGCCTGATCAGCGTCGATGCAAGCAGGATGGCCTGGCTGTCCAAGCTGCAGCTGTTTCGGCAAAATTGGGACGCTGTCAGCAATGCATGGAATCAATGGGTCCTGAGTTATACACCGGAGACGCAGCAGAACCTGATGCGCTCGCTCGGCTTCGCTGAAGCCAACTGGCGCACAATGACCGCGCTGATGTTCGCAGTCGGCGCCGCAGTGATGGCGATCATTGCAATACCTTTGGTGCGTGGCCGTTCACGGCTCGACCCGATCGAGGCAATATACCGTTCGCTGTGCCAACAGATGGCACGCCGCGGATATCCGAAGGCAGTACACGAAGGACCGCGCGCGTATTCACAGCGGCTGACGGCAGCCGACACGCCGTTGGCGCCGCAAACCAAGGCAGCTGTTGCGCGCTTTCTCAACTTCTATGAATCGGTACGGTACGGTACGCCGGCAAAGGCGTCCCACCGATCGGTAATTTTCAAACTCAAATCGCTGTTAGCTGAATGTCGATGACTTTTTTCAAGCACCCCAGGTACACCGCATGCGTTTCGGCGCTGTTGCTCTCCCTTGCAGCAACCGCCTGTGCAGGCCCGCAAACGAACGAAACAAAGAAGACTGCAAAAAAGCCTGCGGGCGCCGTCAAAGCGTCGAAGAAGCCCATCAATCATGATGAGGCCGGGGAGTTCGCCAACTTTACGCAATGGCAGGAAGTATCGGACTTCATCGACCGGATGGTGGAGAAGCATGGCTTCGACCGCGCCGAACTCGAGTCGGTGTTCAAACGGGTGCGCTATATCGACACCACGATTCAATTGATGAAACCCGCGCCGCCCGGACGTCCAAAAAACTGGCGCGCCTATCGGGCACGGTTTGTCGAACCGGTGCGCATCAATGCCGGCGTCACATTCTGGGACACCCACGCAGACGCGCTTGCCCGCGCAGAAGAACAATACGGCGTGCCGGCTGAAATCATCGTCGGCATCATCGGCGTCGAGACCATTTACGGTCGCAATACCGGCAACTTCCGCGTCCTCGATGCGGTAACCACCCTCGCCTTCGATTACCCCAACACGTCGAACCGCGTAAGGCGCATGGAGTTCTTCCGCGGCGAGATCGAGAATACTCTCCTGTTTGCACGCGAATCCCGGATCGATCCATTCTCGCTGCTCGGCTCCTATGCCGGCGCAATCGGCTGGCCGCAATTTATGCCCAGCAGCATACGGAGGTACGCGATCGACTTTGACGGCGACGGCAGGATAGATTTGCGCAATTCGCCAGTCGACGCGATCGGCAGCGTTGCGCACTTCCTGGTTGAGCACGGCTGGAAGCGCGGCGAACCGATCGTCTTTCCGGCGTCCGTTTCGGCTGTAGAGGGCGCCGAGAATTGGGATTCTTTCATTGGCACCGGACTGGAAGCCAAATACCGACTCGAGGAATTGAAAGCCGCCGGCGTATCGCCGGGCGTCGAGCCGCCGGCCGACATGATGTTCGGGCTGGTGGATTTGCAGAATGGCGGGGAACCGACCGAGTACTGGCTGGGTGCGGAAAACTTCTTCGCCATCACCAAGTACAACCGCAGCTTTTTTTACGCGATGTCAGTGGTGGACCTGGGGCGCGCAGTGCGCGCTGCGCGCAAGCCGTGAGTTGCCGGTTCATTGTTGAAGACAACCGATGCGATCAGTTTAGGCTGTGCTTAGGGCGGGTCATGATCAGGTCATGATCCGCCCTACGTTGGGCGCATCGCGAACCCATCACCGGACGCAGGTTCAAGTTTTACCCGCAATAGGTAATTTGTTACCCATTTTGGGTAACTCACACAAAGGGTAGTCGCCGGCGCAGCTACCTCGCGCGGCGGCGCCTGGCGAAAATCAGGCCGACGGCTTCTTGAGCGCGACCAGATCGATCTGAACCGTCTGGTCGCCACCCGTGAGCCAGATCTGTCCATCCTGTATCGTGCATTGCAACTGCATCGAACGTTGTGCGAGTTGCGCCAACGCGGCGCTGGCGTCTGGCGGAACGTTCATTACGCTTAGGTTCTTTGCCCGTTCGAGCCGGCTACCCATCTGATCCCACCAGATGCTGCTACTGCTGCTATAACTATAGACGACTACGCGCTCGGCCCGGCCGCACGCCTTGAGTATGCGTCTTTCATCCGGCTGGCCGACGTCGATCCAGAGATCGATGGCGCCGGTCAGGTCCTTTTGCCACAAATCGGGCTCGTCGTCGGCGCTCAGGCCTTTGCCGAAGGTTAAGGCTTCATGCCCATGCACCGCAAATGCAAGCACTCGCACCATCATCCGCTCATCCGTCTCGGAAGGATGGCGCGCAATGGTCAGCATGTGATTGCCGTAATAGTGCCGATCCATGTCGGCGATCTGTAGGTCAGCTTTAAAAATTGTTGCTTTAAGGGCCATGTGGAATACGAATAAATAAGAAAACTGCGCCGCTCGCGCCGAGACGAAGGCTAACACCTAAAGCCCATGCATTGCAGTATGAATCGCATAGCGGTGCGTCTTCTGCGCGCACGGGCCGAGGGAACTACAATAGGGTTCGGCTCTCCCCTGCGGGTTGCGGAAGACTTTTATCACTCAGAAGCGAACGACATTGAACAACAGCACGTTGAACACTAACGAAGACGACTCGGCACAGACCCGGGAATTTATCGATGCAACGAAGGCCTGGCTCGAAAAGGCAGTCATCGGCCTCAACCTTTGCCCGTTCGCCAAAGCGGTTCATGTAAAAAAACAGATCCGTTACGTCGTCAGCGCAGCACATACGCCGGAAGAGCTGCAAGCCGATCTCGCCGCAGAATTGAAACTGCTGGACGGCGCCGATCCCGAACAAATCGATACCACTCTCTTGATCCATCCGGGCGTGCTGACGGACTTCATGGATTACAACGACTTCCTCGAGATAGCCGATGCCACAGTCGAGCAGCTCGGGCTAGAGGGACACATACAGGTTGCGAGCTTTCATCCCGACTACCAGTTTGCCGATACAAGCCCGGACGATATCGATAATTACACCAATCGCTCCCCCTACCCGACGCTACACCTGCTAAGGGAAGAAAGCGTGGAGCGCGCCATCGAGGCATTCCCCGATGCCGCCGAGATATTTGAAAAGAACGTCGAAACCATGCGCCGCCTCGGACGAGATGGCTGGGAAAGTCTCGGCATTTCTGTTGCAGACAAGCAGAACAAAACCGACATTTATTGCAAGACTAAGAACTAAAAGTTGGTCATTTGTTCAAACCGAGTGGAAAGCTGCACTCGGGAATCGCCACGAACACGCCAAGAATGGTCTTCGGTGCCTGCCAAGTTGCGCCTTGTCAAAAAAACTTTCAGGTGCGCAACTACAATCGTGACTAAGTGAAATTCTAATAAGCCGGTGGTTTCATAGGCGGAAATTGCAGCTCCGGGAAATAAATTTCGATTCCAAGCGATTTTGACCGTGTTTAATATTGCATTTTTGGAATTTTTTTACTATATTTCCAACATACAACAGGTTTTTCATAAAATCTCAGAAGTCACACAGCTTCCGACTTCTTACGACCAGCAGGTAAGAACGGTTTTAAGTGTTGTTGATTTAAAGATTACCCCTAGGAATTTCCCTGTACTCCACTCGCGTTGGGGAATATTGCGACCATGACTACTCAATCAGGCAATACTATGAACAGTACCCGACTAGCCGATCAAGTTGCATACGATCCGAACAACCTGCTTGACGCGTTGATCGAAAAACTCAACCTGAAGAATGACGCCGCCCTGTCACGCGCACTTGAGGTCGCCCCACCGGTTATCAGCAAGATCCGTCATCGCCGCCTTCCGGTAGGTGCATCCCTCCTGATCCGCATGCATGAAGTGAGCGACCTGAGCATCAAGGACCTGCGCATCCTCATGGGTGACCGTCGCGACAAATTTCGCATCAGCGACAAGCAGTTCAAACCCAAAGACGGAAGCGTCGAGCAGCGCAGCGAGTGATTGAGACCTGCGCCGGTAATCTTCCCTGTCAGGCAGGGAAGACGCCGGTGGACAGGTAACGATCACCGCGATCGCAGACGATAAAGACTATCGTGGCGTTCTCTACGTTTTGCGAAATACGTAGAGCTACTTCACATGCACCAGCTGCAGAAATCCCGCAGAAAATCCCCTCTTCCATCGCCATCCGGCGCGCCATTTGCTCGGCAGCAGCCTGGCTCACGTATTCCAGTTGATCGACATACGACTTGTCGTAAATCTTAGGCAGGTAGGCTTCAGGCCATTTCCGGATGCCGGGTATCTGCGAGCCCTCTTCAGGCTGCGCGCCGATGATGCGAACTTCCGAATTTTTTTCCTTCAGGTAGCGCGACACACCCATGATGGTGCCGGTGGTGCCCATCGCACTGACAAAATGGGTGATGCGGCCGTCGGTATCGCGCCAGATTTCCGGCGCGGTACCTTCGTAGTGTGAGCGCGGGTTATCAGGATTGGCGAACTGGTCGAGGATGATTCCCTGCCCCTCTTTTTGCATTTGTTCCGCGAGGTCGCGCGCATACTCCATGCCGCCGGTCTTAGGCGTAAGGACAATTTTTGCGCCGTATGCGGCCATGCTCTGGCGCCGTTCTTCACTGAGATTTTCAGGCATCAGCAACACCATCTTGTAGCCGCGCATTGCGGCCGCCATCGCGAGTGCAATGCCGGTGTTGCCGCTGGTCGCTTCAATCAGCGTGTCGCCCGGCTTGATGTCGCCCCGCTCTTCAGCGTGCACGATCATCGATAAAGCAGGACGGTCTTTCACCGAACCGGCAGGATTGTTTCCTTCCAGCTTGCCGAGGATAACGTTGTTGCGGCGAGCCGCATCGGCTCCGGGAATCCGCTGCAACTGAACCAGGGGCGTGTTACCGATCGTATCTTCAATAGTCAGGTAAGGCATAGGGAATAGAGTTCGACTGCTTCAATGAAAACATCATTTTAATCGGAGACGCCAGCGCGCGTACGACAGCTGAAAGCGCCTGGTCTGGGATTGAGGGTGAGGATGGCAGTGCGAGCACTGCAAGTGGCGAGCAACCCGTTCGCAGACCACGAAATAGGATCAGGCTCTTGTGCGCCCACTACGGCCCAGCAAAAATGTGCAACTTATTCCTGCGCTGGTCCTTTTGCGCGCAATAAAAAACCCCAGTGGCTCGCGCCAGCGGGGTTCGCCACAAGGAAGTCCGGATTACTTTTTCGGCTCTTCTTTCTTCATATCTTTCTTCGCGCCTTTAGCGTCAGCCGCCTTGGGATCACCGGCACTGGTGCCACCGCCGCTGGCCGCTGGTTTGGCGTCTTGTGCGGCAACGCTCCTGGTAGCCGCTTCAGATTTCTTGCCTGCGTCGGCTGATTTCGATTTGTCCGCTTTCTTGTCGTCCTTTGCCGCGGCTGATGCCTTTGACTTGGGTTGGCCATTAACGGTCAGGCCAGCTTCAGAGAGTTTGTCGGAGCTCTTGCCGCCTATGCCTTTCACACGTTTTTCAAAGTCGGCCCAGTCCTTGAACTCGCCACCTTTTTTGCGCTCGTCGAGTATTGCTTTCGACTTCGTCGGACCAATCCCCTTCACACCATCGAGGGCCGCCTGATCCGCTTTATTCACATCGACTTGCGCGAATGCAAAACCCATAGTCGCAACGAAGGTCGCGACCGCCAACAATAGTTTCTTCAGCATTGTTTTCTCCAGGTAAGGTGAATGGGAAGCAGAATGAAGAGGACCCGAACGCGCCCTGCTGGTGTTAACGTGCAACCGTTCAAACGGTTGACGTACTGTTAATCATCCGGCTTTCCCATCCGAGTTCCGGCTAGCGGAAAAGTTCTTCTTTGGTAACCGTAGCCGTACCGAGTTTTCCAACGACAATTCCGCCGGCACGATTCGCAATCTGTACCGCTTCGGTAATCGGCATGCCCGCGCCGAGCATGGTCGCCATGGTGGCGATCACCGTGTCGCCTGCGCCTGACACATCGAACACCTCGCGCGCGACAGCAGGCACATGCATCACTTCCGCTTCGGTATAGAGTGTCATGCCCTCTTCCGAGCGCGTCAGCAACAGGGCCTCGAGTTCCAGCGAGGTGCGCAACTGCTGTGCCTTCGCCGTCAGCTCCGCCTCGGTCTTCCATGAGCCGACCACATGCTTCATCTCGGCTTTGTTAGGGGTCAGCGCATAAGCGCCCTTGTAGCGGGAGAAATCTTCCCCCTTCGGATCGACCAGCGCACGCTTGCCCAGTTGCCTGGCGGCCCCGATCATCTCCGCCACATTCACCAGGCTACCCTTGGCGTAATCGGAAAGCACGACCACATCGTATTGCGGCAATAACGCGTTGAACTGCGTCAGTTTGTCTCGCAATACGGTATCGGTTGGCGGGTTCTCGAAATCGATGCGCAGCAACTGCTGCTGGCGCCCGATTACGCGAAGCTTGATGATGGTGGACATCGTTACATCGCGGTTGAGAAAGCTGCTGATGCGCAAATCCTTCAGCATCCGATCGACCACATTACCCGCCTCGTCTTCACCGACCACACCGAGCAAGCCGGTGTCGGCGCCAAGCGCAGCGGCATTGCGCGCCACGTTCGCCGCACCGCCGAGTCGCTCCTCGCGCCGTTCGATGCGCACAACCGGCACCGGCGCCTCCGGTGATATACGGCTCACATCGCCAAACCAGTAACGGTCCAGCATGACGTCTCCGACAACGAGGATACGTGGGGCTTTGAGAGTAACTGGCATGGTTATTTTCATGATCTGTTCTGCGCGGTACGGCCGATTCCATGATATTCGAATCCGGCATCCGTCATTACGTCCGGATCAAACATGTTGCGTCCATCAAATATGATGGGTGCTTTCAGCAACGTCTTGATGCGATCGAAGTCGGGGCTGCGAAAAGTCTTCCATTCGGTAACAATTGCCAGCGCGTCAGCATCATTCAACGCATCCATCGCCCCGCTGCAGAATCGTATGCGCGCCAGGCCGTCCGGCGTGTCAGCAAGGTCCAGCTCCAATACGCGCTTCGCTTCATCGAGGGCGACCGGATCGTAGACAGCAACGGTCGCGCCGCGATCGATCAACTGACGCAGCAAAACGCGCGACGGGGCTTCGCGCATATCGTCGGTATTTGGCTTGAACGCCAGGCCCCACAACGCGAAATGCTTGCCGCTCAGATCTTCACCGAAGCGTGTGGCTATCTTTTTGCCCAGCACCTGCTTCTGATTGTTGTTGACTGCTTCCACCGCCCGCAAGATCAGCAGATCCTGCTCATAAGAACGCGCTGTCCTCTCCAACGCCTGCACATCCTTGGGGAAGCACGATCCGCCATAGCCGCATCCGGCATACAGGAAGCTGTAGCCGATGCGCGGGTCGGAACCGATCCCGTGCCGCACCGCCTCGATATCCGCGCCGACCTTGTCAGCCAGGTTGGCCAGCTCGTTCATGAAGGAGATGCGCGTCGCCAGCATCGCGTTGGCCGCGTACTTTGTGAATTCCGCCGAACGTACATCCATCCAGAAGGTACGCTCATGATTGCGGTTGAACGGCATGTACAATTTTTTCATCAGCCCCTGCGCCCGCTCACCTTCCGGCGTATCGTCACAGCCGATAACGATACGGTCGGGGCGCATGAAGTCTTCGACAGCGGCGCCTTCCTTCAGGAACTCGGGATTCGACACCACCGAGAATTTGAAGCTGCTGCCACGTTCGTTCAAGCCAGCCTGGATGGCGGCGTGCACCTGGTCGGCGGTGCCAACCGGGACCGTCGACTTGTTGACGATGACCTTGAACTCGCCCATGTGTTTGCCAACATTGCGCGCTGCCGCCAACACATACTGCAGGTCGGCGGACCCGTCTTCGTCCGGCGGCGTGCCGACCGCAATGAACTGGATAGCGCCATGCACAACAGCGGCCGCCACATCCGTCGAGAATGTCAGGCGGCCGGCCGCGCGATTACGGGCGACGATATCTTCCAGTCCCGGCTCGTGTATCGGGATGCCGCCGCTATTGAGGAGATCGATTTTCCTCGGATCGACATCGAGACAAAAAACATTGTTGCCGACTTCCGCCAGACACGCTCCTGTAACGAGGCCGACGTAGCCTGTGCCTATGATAGTAATGTTCATACCGGCCTTATTAATTCATTACGTTGAGTTCTTCGGTACGGCGGGGCGGATAGGTTTCCCAGTTATTGCAGCCAGGGCAGTGCCAGTAGAACTGCCGTGCCTTGAAGCCGCAATGACTGCACTGGTAACGCGCGAGCTTTTGCGTGTAGCCATGCACCAGGTTCTTCACCATCGACAGTTCCGGCCAGATTTCCGGTGGCGCATCCATCAGCCGCGCTTCCAGCAGCTTGTCCAATCCGAGCAATGTCGGGGTGCGCCGCACTTCATCACTGATTAACTGCTTAGCTGCTTCGGGCCCATCCAGTTCGAGTTCTGCTTTGAAGACGACTTCCAGCAAATCGATGGACGACGCTTCGGCCAGGTAGGTCTTCAACAGATTGACGCCCTCCTGCGGCCGGCCCACTGCCCGATAGCCGTCCATCAGGCGTTGCGCCACCAGTGCAACGTGCGGCACACTCTGGTGCTCGACCCTGCGCCATGCAAGCAGCGCCCCTTCGATATTGCCTTGGGCGAGATGAACATCTCCCATCAGTATCGTCGCCCGTACGTTTTTGCGATCGGTTGCCAGGGCTTTTTCGAGCAGCGCCACTGCTGCGTCGGGATGCGTGTGCACCAGTTCGTCCTGCGCAAGCTCACAATAGAACTGGGCGATCTCCTTCTGCCGCCCGCCCGCGCCCGATTCCTGCAATGCACGTGCCGCCTCGATGGCGCGCGTCCATTCCTTTTCCCGCTGGTAGATCTCCAGCAGCGCGCGGCGTGCCTGCGCGCCATACTGGGTATCGACCAGCAGGTTAAACGTCTCTTCGGCGCGGTCCAGCAGGCCAGCCTTCAGGTAATCCTGGCCGAGTTCATACTGCGAGTGAATCTGGTACTCGTGCGGCAAATCCGGCCGCGCCAATAAATTCTGGTGCACGCGGATCGCGCGTTCGATCTCACCGCGGCGGCGAAACAGGTTTCCGAGAGCGAAATGCAGATCGACAGTTTCCGGATCGAGCTTGACGATTTCGATGAAGGCGTCGATGGCCTTGTCGGGCTGCTCGTTCAAGAGGAAATTCAGTCCTTTGAAGTAGCCGCGCGGGAGGCTGCGCGATTCAGACACTACATGACTGATGTCCACTCGAGCCGCGAGCCAGCCGAGGGTAAAGAAGATGGGGATGCCAAGTAGCCACCAGGTTTCGAATTCCATGCGTTTTGTGTGTAGTTATGCGCGAATCATTTATTCAGGACGCTGTCCGGCGCTGGCGGTTGCGTGCGAGCAAGCTGTTGCGCTTCGCCCTCTCTCACCATGCTGTCGATCGTCTTTTTGTGCCTGGCCAGGTCACGCTTATGCCGAAACACCGTGGGCGTCATTGCCAGTACCCCGAGCACCGCGCCCGCGCCAAAAAAGGCGAGTAGCAGCAGCACCAGCGGACCGCGTATTTCATATTCGAAAAAGAATCGGAGCGCGGCTTCCTGGGTGTTCTTCAGGGCGAAGCCGAAAAAAACAATAAAGAGAATGGCCGCGATAATGCGAGTAAGGATTTTCATGGCGCAATTTCCTTATTGTTCTTGTTAAAAGCTTTAAAGGGCATGGATCCATCGACTATGGATGCGAGGCAAAACGAAATTGTACGTGAAAAAAAACGCGGCCCTCGAATGCCGAGCAAAAACGGCGTCCCTCAGAGGGGATTTCATGTCAGTGTACGGGCCGCACTGACGTGAAATCCCCTCTATGTAAAAAAAACGGCATCCGAAGATGCCGTTTTTTAATTCTTTAGTTCACCGCAAACGACTTATTCTTCCTTGATCGGTTGACCGACCATGGCGTCTACGCGCTCGCGCAATTCCTTGCCCGGTTTGAAGTGCGGCACCCGCTTTTCCGGCACCATCACTTTGTCACCCGACTTGGGATTGCGACCGATCCGGGGTGGACGGCTATTGAGTGCAAAGCTGCCGAAACCACGGATCTCAATGCGTTGACCGGTTGCCAGGGCATCGGCCATCGCATCGAGGATAGTTTTGACCGCGTAATCCGCATCTTTAGCTACCAGTTGCGGATAACGCTCAGCCAAGCGGGCAATCAGCTCCGACTTTGTCATTTACAGGTCGACTCGCTTATTGCTTGTTGTCGAGTTTAGCTTTCAGCAGCGCGCCGAGGCTGGTCGTGCCGGAAGCAGCATTGGAGTCAGACGACATCTTCTGCATGGCTTCCTGAGTTTCGACATTGTCCTTCGCCTTGATCGACAGCTGAATGCTGCGTGCCTTGCGGTCAATGTTGATGACCATGGCTTCGACCTTGTCGCCGACTTTCATGTGCGTACCGGCATCTTCCACGCGATCGCGGGAGATTTCGGAAGCGCGCAGGTAGCCTTCAACTTCGTCCGACAACTGGATCACGGCGCCCTTCGGCTCGACCGACTTGACGGTACCGTTGACAACGGCGCCCTTGTCGTTCATTGCAGCGAAGTTGTTGAACGGATCGCCTTCCAGCTGCTTGACGCCCAGGGAAACACGCTCGCGCTCGACGTCGATTGCCAGCACAATTGCTTCCAGCTCATCGCCTTTCTTGAAGCGGCGAACAGCCTCTTCGCCCGCTTCCGTCCAGGACAGGTCGGACAGGTGAACCAGGCCGTCGATGTTGCCGGCCAGGCCGATGAACACGCCGAAGTCGGTGATCGACTTGATTGCGCCACGGACCTTGTCGCCCTTCTTGTGGCTCATTGCGAAGTCATCCCATGGGTTCGGCTTGCACTGTTTCATGCCGAGGGAGATACGACGACGCTCTTCATCGATTTCCAGGACCATGACTTCCACTTCATCGCCCAACTGGACGACTTTGTTCGGAGCCACGTTCTTGTTGGTCCAGTCCATTTCGGACACGTGGACCAGGCCTTCGATGCCTTGCTCGACTTCAACGAATGCGCCGTAGTCGGTCAGGTTGGTAACCTTGCCGAACAGGCGGGTGCCTTGCGGATAACGACGGGACAGACCGGTCCACGGATCGTCGCCCAGTTGCTTGACGCCCAGCG
>JBBWZW010000174.1:0-7623 GCA_039649305.1 Burkholderiales bacterium | reverse complement strand
CTACGACTGCCGGGCAGGTAAAAGCAGGAAAGATCCGCGCACTCGCCGTTTCGTCCACCGAGCGTGTGCCTGATTTTCCTGATGTGCCGACGTTTAATGAACTTGGCTATCCCGAGTTAAACGCGGTGATCTGGTTCTCGCTGTCTGGTCCTGCCGGCATGCCGCAGGAAATCGTGCAGCGGCTGAATAGCGAAGTGCGTCGCATTATGAAGATGCCGGATCTACGCGAGAAGCTGAAGCCTGAAGGGATTGAACCGGGGGATCTTGACCCGAAGCAGTTCTCGGAGTTTCTCTCTGCCGAGTTGAAGCGCTGGGCGCCGGTGGTGAAGGCTACGGGGGCGTCGATCGATTGAGGTAGGTGGGCCAATGCCACGCTTGCCGGAGGAACTTCGGTGGTATCGGGAGGGAGAGGCGTGCGGAGAGGACGTAGGGCGGGTCATGACCCGCCGGATGTTTAAAAGCTCGCGCTCCAGGCAAAAAAACGAGATGCCATACATCCGGCGGCTGAGCACGCAAGGGAGTCGTCAGCCGCATTCGGTTCGGTGTGTTGGGATTGCATCCCAACCTACGGCTGTCCCGTTTCTTGATGTGTCTCGCTTGGCTAGCTGAGGCTTACTTCCGCCCCGTCTTCGAAGCCATAGCAGTCTTGCCCCGCGCCGGTTGTCCCACCACCGGCTTGCGCTCCACCGCACCACCCGGCCTTGGCTTCATCTGCCCAAACTTCTTCGCCAGCTTGTTCGGGTTCGGTGTTTCCCGCTTCAGCTCCGCCATCGCCATCGCCGCAGCCGGGCCAGAATTGCGCGGCACCAGGCATTTCTCGCCGCTGCCGATCAGGTCCGAGCGGCCCATGCGTTGCAAAGCCTCTCGTATGATCTCCCAGTTCGCAGGATCGTGATAACGCAAGAAGGCTTTATGCAGTTTGCGGATCTTGCCGGTGCGGACAGTCTCGACTGCTTCCGAATCTTCCGTCACCTTGCGCAGCGGGTTCTTGCGCGTGTGGTACATCGTGGTGGCCAGGGCCATCGGCGTCGGCATGAAGGTCTGCACCTGGTCCAGGCGGAAGTTGTTCTTCTTCAGCCAGAGCGCAAGGTTCAGCATGTCCTGATCGGTCGTGCCCGGATGGGCCGCGATGAAGTAGGGGATCAGGTATTGCTCCTTGCCGGCCTCCTTCGAAAAGCGGTCGAACAATTTCTTGAACTCGTCGTATGCGCCCATGCCGGGCTTCATCATCTTCGACAGCGGGCCTTCTTCCGAATGCTCCGGCGCGATTTTCAGCAGGCCGCCGACATGGTGCGTCACCAGTTCCTTCACATACTCGGGCGAACGCACCGCGAGATCGTAGCGCAGGCCGGAGCTGATCAGGATCTTCTTCACGCCGGGGATTTCGCGCGCCTTGCGGTACAGGCGGATCAGTTTGCTGTGATCGGTGTTGAGGTTGGAGCAGATGGTCGGATACACGCACGACAGGCGGCGGCATGACTCTTCAATACTCTTTTCCTTGCACGCCAGCCGGTACATGTTGGCGGTCGGTCCGCCGAGGTCGGAGATGGTGCCGGTGAAGCCCTTGGTCTTGTCGCGGATCAGTTCGATCTCCCGCAGGATCGAAGGCTCAGAGCGACTCTGGATGATGCGGCCTTCATGCTCAGTGATGGAACAGAAGGTGCAACCGCCGAAACAACCACGCATGATATTGACGGAGAAGCGGATCATTTCCCATGCGGGAATGCGCGCCTTGCCGTAAGCGGGATGCGGCGCACGCGCGTACTCCAGGTCATATACGCCATCCATCTCATCCATTGCCAGCGGCAGCGGCGGAGGATTCAGCCAGACGTCGCGCTCGCCGTGCCCCTGCACCAATGCACGCGCATTACCGGGATTCGATTCGAGGTGGAATACACGCGAGGCGTGCGCATACATGACCGGATCATCCTTGATCACATCATACGACGGCAGACGCACCACGGTCTTGTTGCGTTGTTCTTTCAATGCCGCCTGCCGTTCTTCACGGCTCAGGATCAGCACCGGTTGTTCGACCGGCTTCTCGTTCACCTTCTCGCTCGCCTTCGCGTCCGTGCCGCACGCGGTCGGCTCCTTCATCTTCATCTCGTACGGATCGGGATGCGGCTCGATGCGGCCCGGCGTATCGACGCGTGTCGAGTTCGCTTCGGCCCAGTCATCGGCCGGTTTCCAGCCCGACGGCACCATGAAGGCGGTGCCGCGCAGATCGCGGATGGACTTGATTGGTTCACCTGCCGCGAGTCGGTGTGTCAGCGTCACCAATGCGCGTTCGGCATTGCCGAACAGCAGGATGTCGGCCTTCGAATCCGGCATCACTGAGCGCCGGACCTTATCCGACCAATAATCGTAATGCGCGATCCGGCGCAAGCTGGCCTCGATACTGCCGATTACGATATTTGCATCGGGAAATGCTTCACGCGCGCGTTGCGCATAGACCGTCAACGCGCGATCAGGCCGCTTGTTCGGATCGCCGCTCGCGGTGTACGCATCCTCGGAGCGGATCTTGCGGTCCGAGGTGTAGCGATTCACCATCGAATCCATGTTGCCCGCCGTAATGCCGAAATAGAGATTCGGCTTGCCCAGCGCCCGGAAGGGTTCGGCCGAAAGCCAGTCCGGCTGGCTGATTATGCCGACCCGGAACCCTTGCTTCTCCAACAACCGTCCGATCAGCGCCATGCCGAAACTCGGATGGTCGATATAGGCATCGCCGGTGACGAGGATCACGTCGCATGTATCCCAGCCCAGCTTGTCCATTTCCGCGCGCGACATCGGCAGGAAGGGGACAGGCTTGACGTAGTCTGGCCGGTGACGTGGATAGGAGAACAGGTTTTTCGGAGATTCCATAGTGGGGTCTGGCCGCCTCTCGCTGCGGAGGGCGACGGGCACGGGGGCGTTAATTCAGGGGAAGGGCGATAGTATGACAGCTTTGGTCGGGCCTGTGGTTTTTAACAGGGAAGATGTTCATTCGTATAGACCGGCAGGCAACTTCTGTAGCCGGAAGATCCGGAACTTCATTGCCGGATGGTTATCAAACTCTGCCTTGCCGTTTTTTAAACGGTGTCACAAGGAGGCCATCATGCAAGCGAATGAGATCCAGAAACGTTTCCAGCAAATCGACCAGGCCGTTCATCAGGCTGCGCAGGCCTGTGAACGCTTCGACAATCTGCCCATGGACCTGAAAGACAGTCTCCAACGGCTCGAACAGCAAACCGAGAAGGCGCGCGATCTGATGGGGAAGACCCAGGATGAGAACCAGGTGCGCCAGTGCATAGATCAGTTGGAAGGTATAGGCGACCAGGCCAAGACTGCTTGCGAGCGGAGCCAGAATGTCGACACCAGTGTCAAGGATGCCGTCATGCAGGCACATCGCCAGCTATCGGATTTGAAGCATCAGTTGCATTAGGTTCGTGCCGAAGGGATAAGCCGTCTCAGGGCGAGCACTCTACCCCCATCCACATGACGGAGCACAGGCTTGCAAGCCTGTGCCGTTCCGCACGCAAAACGGGCATTGATCCTTGCAGATCAATGCCCATTTTTTTGAATCGTCGATGACGTTGAGAGGTCGAAGCGAGTTACTTTTCAACCGCATCAGGAAGCACCACGTTCACATCCAGCACTTCCAGGTTGCCCTGGCGGTCTAGCGAGATCTTGATATCGTCCGCGTTGACGTTCGCATACTTGGAGATGACCGCGATCAGTTCCTTGTGCAGCGCCGGCAGGAAATCGGGGCCGTCGCGGCCGTTGCGCTCGCGCGCAATGATCACCTGCAGGCGCTCCTTGGCGGCGCTGGCGCTCTTCGGTTTCGTGTTAAACAGGAATGAGAGTAGCGCCATATTTACTTGCCCTTGAAAAATCGCTGGAACAGGCCAGGCTTTTCATACGTCGTGAAGCGCAGCGCTACTTCGTTTCCGAGAAAGCGTGCAACCACGTCCTTGTATGCTTCCGCGACATCCGAGCCGGTCATGTGAATCGCCGGGTTGCCCTGGTTGGATGCATGCAGCACCTGCTCCGATTCAGGGATGATGCCGATCAGCGGAATGCGCAGGATTTCCTGTACGTCGGTATAGGACAGCATCTCGCCGGCTTCGACGCGCTTGGGCACGTAGCGGGTAATCAGCAGGTGTTCCTTGACCGGGTCGCCGCCGTTTTGCGCACGACGCGATTTCGCCTGGATGATGCCGAGGATGCGGTCCGAGTCGCGTACCGATGACACTTCCGGGTTGGTGACGATGATCGCTTCATCGGCAAAAGTCAGCGCCATCACTGCGCCGCGCTCGATGCCCGCGGGTGAATCGCAGACGATGTATTCGAAATCCATCTTGGCGAGGTCGTTCAACACACGCTCTATGCCGTCTTCGGTCAATGCGTCCTTGTCGCGTGTTTGCGATGCCGGCAGCACAAACAGGTTTTCGCAATGCTTGTCCTTGATCAGCCCCTGGTTCAGCGTTGCCTCACCATTGACGACATTGATCAGGTCATACACCACGCGCCGTTCACAACCCATGATCAGGTCGAGGTTACGCAGGCCGACGTCGAAATCGATCACGACAGTCTTGTGTCCGCGCATAGCCAGGCCCGATGCAAAACTGGCGCTGGAAGTGGTCTTGCCTACGCCGCCTTTACCTGACGTTACAACAACGATTTTCGCCACAAACAAACTCCTTTCAGATAATACAAATTTCAGAATTTCGCCTGGATCGCGAGCACGTCGAGGCGGTCCCCGACCAGGCGGACCTGCGCAGGTTTCTGCATCAGGTCCTTAGATAATCCATTTTCAAATGTGCGATACGTGCCGGCGATGGAGACCAGCTCGGCTTCCATCGAGAGCGCGAAAATGCGCGCGTCGGCATTGCCGCTTGCTCCTGCCAGCGCGCGTCCCCGCAGCGGCGCATACACATGGATGCTGCCGTCCGCAATTAATTCTGCGCCGCTGTTGACCACTGCCGTGACAACCAGATCGCCGCCGCGTGCATAGATGCGCTGCCCGGCGCGAACCGGGGTGTCGACGATGGTCACAACCGCCGCGATAGTTGGCGCCGGAGCAGAGGCGACCGGAGCAGGAGCGGGGGCCGGAGCAGGAGCGTCAGCAACCGGCTGTTCTTCCATATCCGCGCGCGGCTTGGCGACGATATCGATGCTGAGCCCGTGGGCGACGATCTCTGCTTCCATCTCGGGCGGTGCGTTACGCACGGCGACCGGGTTGAGGCTGTACGACTTGAACAGCGCAATCAGTGCTGCCCAGTCGATCGTATGGCCGTTGAACTCACAGGCACCGACGTCGATGACCGTGAATTCATTGTCGAAATAGTCGGACGTCCCGCCCGTCATTTTCTTCATCTCGGCGTCGAGCACGGCGAGATCCGGCTCGCGCAGGATCGCGGCTACCGCTACCACGGTTGAAATCTTGATCTCGATCGGCTTTTTTATTTGGGTCTTTGACATAAGCGCTAACTGGTAAATCGGGCAACGTGAAGCAGCTGAACGCGGTGCAGAGCGCTGGCCTTATTCCCTGATACTGTTGGTCGCGCATGCATTGTAAGTAAAAATCACATGCCGCGATACCGAAAAAATGAAAAACGGGCCGCTTCAGTGCGGCCCGAAAGCACGTGTGAGTTGAATAACTTCTTCGAACGTCGCTCATTCACTCGCGATTTTAAGCGGGCTAATTATACCCTCTGTCGGCGGGATAGCCTCAAGCGCAGTCGCCCGATCAATCAGGATGATGACGAAATTGAATGAGTATGCTCCGCGAATTAGAATATCTCTAACTTTTCGCGGATAGCGCCATTCATTTAACCATTCATTCAACCATCCATGACTACCTCTTCAGACAGTACACCCGAAACGCTGCATGCATGCAGGTACGAGCAGCTGCCGTGGCTCCCATGGGCCATGAAGGGCGCGTACTTCAAGTTGTTGAACGCCGATCCGGCGAGCGGACGTTTTACACTGCTGATCAAACTCGACAAAGGCATCGCGGGGCCGATGCACCGGCATGTGCGTGCGGTGGAGGGACTCGTACTCGAAGGCGGCTTTCATTACCTGGACGATCCCGGCCGAAGCTTCACCGCGGGCTGCTACCTGCACGAGGCTGACGGCGCTGTGCATCAGCCGGTGAGTCCCACGGGCGCGATCATGTTCGCGGTATTTCACGGCCCGGTGGAGGGCCTGGATGAAGAAGGCCGGGTGACCGGTCGCATCGACTGCGGCTGGCATGTCGAAACATGGAACGCGCACGAGCGCATTCACTCGCCGAAAAATGCCCCCGAAAAATAACGATACTTCCTTTCACGGGCGGTCCGTACATAGGAGGTTGAGGCACTTCGGATGCATCGCCGTTTGCCTCCGGCACGTATTACCTGATTCCAAATATCGATGCGCTTGCAGCGGCATGCATGTCGCCATACTCCCGCGCGCACTCCCGAACTAATCCAGCCTACATTTATCCAATTTGATCGGTGTTTTTCCGGTCGCAGGAGACGTGACGGAGAACTCGCCGTAGCAGTAATGGCCTCGCATCGTCAGTACTATTGCAGATCATTCAGGTGCGAGTTTTAACAGGGTGTGCGAGAGAGTGTGGGGGAAGAGATGGAACCACAAAAAGTAGCGCTTGTAACGGGCGGCATGGGTGGACTTGGGGAAGCGATCTGTCACAAACTTTTCAGGGCCGGTTACCGTACGGTGGCCACGTATTCTCCTAACAATGACCAGGCGCCGGCCTGGTTGGAGGCGCAGGAAAAGGACGGTTTCAAATTTTCGGCGTACAAGGTCGACGTGTCCGATTATGACTCGTGTGAGAAAGGCGTGATGCAGATCATTGCCGACACGGGCCACATCGACGTGCTGATCAACAATGCCGGGGTTACACGCGACGCGAGTTTCAAGAAAATGACACTTGAGGACTGGCGCACGGTAATGCAAACGAACCTCGACAGCGTGTTCAACATGACCAAGCCGGTATTGCACGGGATGCTGGAAAGTCAGTGGGGACGCATCGTCAACATTTCATCGGTTAACGGACAGAAGGGCGCTTTCGGCCAGAGCAATTACGCGGCCGCGAAGGCAGGCGTGCATGGCTTTACCAAGTCACTGGCGTTGGAAGTGGCCACCAAAGGCATCACCGTCAACACGGTTTCGCCCGGCTACCTGCGGACGAAAATGGTGACCAAGGTGCCGAAGGACGTGCTCGAGAAAAAAATCCTTCCCGAGATCCCGGTCGGCCGGCTGGGAGAACCGGACGAAGTCGCTGCGCTCATCACCTACCTCTGTTCGGACGAGGGCGGATTTGTCACGGGAGCGAATATCGCCATCAACGGCGGCCAGCACATGTACTGAGCGGCCGCCATACCAGGGGACATCAGAGGACAGGAATCAGAGGTCCAGTGTTTGAACTGATCCGTGCAACCCGACCTCTGTCCCCTGACGTCACGCTTTCTAGGAGGGCAATCATGCAAACGGTACTCAATCCTTTGGTTAATGTTTATCAGACGCAGCTGGAGGCGTCGCGGCGGTTCGCGGACGCCGTATTTTCCGGAACGGAGAAGATCGACCGGATCGTGCTCGATGCGGTGCATCGCATCTTCAATCAACAGCTTACCCTGGTCC
>JBBWZW010000156.1:0-7414 GCA_039649305.1 Burkholderiales bacterium | reverse complement strand
GAAGCAGAGCGGTGCCGAACCCGTGGGGAATACACCGACCGAGCATGCGCAGGAAATCAAGGTCGAGCTCGAGAAGATGAAAAACCTGGTGAAAAAGCAGGGCATCAAGTTCGACGGAGCTTGAGCGGCGAAGCACAGCCTTACCTAAAGCGATAGTTGGTATCAGTAGAAATGCCCCTGGCGCTCGCCGGGGGTATTTTTTTGCGGCGATCCGCTTGCGGCTTTCCACAATTGTCAGACGGATTCCCAGAACCAATAATTGCCGCCGGTCTGGAAATGCAATGCTATAGGCAAAAGACGGTTCCTTGATTTTTGTCATTGCGTCAGACGCCATCGGGGCGGCATTGTGGCTTTCCACAGTTGTTCCGACAGCTTGCTGTCGCGAATAATGCCTTACGCACAAAGCATCGAGCGGTCGGCCTGTAAGCCAGCGTCGTTTTAGGCTGTTCCCTTGTTTTTGTACTAACTAACTAACTATTATTCGAGGAGAGAGCACATGAAAATCAAGACACTGCGTGTGGTCGCCGGTGTGGCGCTTATGGCGAGTGGCATCGCCTATGCCCAGTCCGCGTACCCCACCCGGACGATTACGATGATCGTTCCATTTGCCGCCGGCGGTCCTACCGATACGGTGGCGCGCCTGGTGGCACAGTCGATGGGCAATACACTCAAGCAGACGATCGTTGTGGAAAACGTCGGCGGCGCAGGCGGCACCATCGGTGCAACGCGTGCGGCGAAGGCGACTCCTGACGGGTACACGGTGTTCCTGCACCATATCGGACAGTCGACCGCTCCCTCCCTGTACCGCAAGCTGCCCTACAACGCCATCGACAGCTTTGAGCCCATTGGCCTGGTCACCGATGTGCCTATGACTTTCGTGGCCCGCGGCAATTTCCCGGCCAAGGACTTCAAGGAACTGCTCACCTACGTCAAGGCGAACAAGGATAAAGTCACTTACGCGAATGCGGGCGTCGGTTCGGCATCCCACTTGTGCGGCATGCTGTTCATGTCGGCGATCGGCACTGAACTCACCACTGTTCCTTACAAGGGCACCGGCCCGGCGATGAACGACCTGCTGGGCGGCCAGGTGGACTTCATGTGCGACCAGACCACCAACACCACCAGCCAGATCAAATCCGGCAAGATCAAGGTGTACGGCGTGACGACCAAAACCCGCGTGCCGTCGCTGAAAGAAGTTCCGACGCTGAATGAAGCCGGCTTGCCGAACTTCGAAGTCGCGGTCTGGCACGGCCTCTACGCACCGAAGGGCACGCCTAAGCCGGTCGTCGACTCACTGGCCGGCGCGCTGCAGCAGGCGCTGAAGGATCCGACCGTGAAAACCCGTTTTGCCGAACTGGGCACCGAACCGGTGGCGCAGGATAAAGCTACGCCGGAAGCGCTGCGTACTTTCCTGAAAGCGGAAATTGATAAGTGGAGTCCGATCATCAAGAAAGCCGGTGTATATGCCGACTGACCGCCGACCGAGCGCCGACTAATCGATTTTGCAGCAAAGCAGGACCGGCAGTGGGGAAACCCACTGCTTGGGAAATGACAGTAACAATTTGTTTCCATATCTCAAATGAGATAAGATGCACGTCTTCCTACCTGGGGCGCTGGGTCGCGCAAGTCTCCTTAACGGAGTAAGTGCTGACACCATAGATTTTAAAAACTAAAAGGAGATATACCTTGCCTTCATTCATCCGGAATCCCAAGGACTTCTGGTCCGGGATTATGTTCCTATTGTTTGGCCTTGCCGCCATCGTTATCGCTCGCGAGTATGCGATGGGTAGCGCAGGCAGGATGGGCCCGGCCTATTTTCCGACGGCGCTGGGCTGGATTCTCGTCCTGATCGGGGGAGCCCTCTCAGCGCGTTCATTCTTCGGTAGCAACGGCGAAGCGATTGAAAAATTCGCCATCAAGGAACTGGCCCTCATCCTGGGCGCTGTTCTTTTGTTTGGCTTCGTCGTGCGCGGCGCCGGTCTGGTCGTCGCCGTTCCGGCAATCATTTTGCTGAGCGCATATGCCAGCGCCAAATTCACCTGGAAGGCCTCGGTCGCCCTGGCTGTTGGCCTGACTCTCTTCAGTGTGTTGCTATTCGTCAAGGCTCTCGGTTTGCCGATGCCGGTCTTTGGTCCGTGGTTCGGCGTTTAAGGGGAAATCGAGATGGAAATTTTAAGTAATCTGGCAATGGGGTTTGAAACAGCCCTGACGTTCAGCAATCTGCTTTATTGCCTGATCGGCGTCTTCGTAGGTACCGCGGTTGGCGTGCTGCCAGGCCTCGGCCCGGTTGCAACCATCGCCATGTTGTTGCCGGCGACGTTTGCGCTGCCACCGATCTCCTCGCTGATCATGCTGGCCGGTATTTACTACGGCGCGCAGTATGGCGGTTCCACCACTGCGATCCTGGTCAACCTGCCGGGTGAGTCATCGTCAGTCGTAACCGCAATCGACGGCTACAAGATGGCGCGTAACGGTCAGGCCGGTCGCGCACTGGCGACAGCTGCAATCGGTTCGTTCTTTGCCGGTACCGTCGCTACCTTCCTGCTCGCATGGTTCGCACCTCCGCTGGCTGAACTGGCACTGAAGTTCGGTCCTGCCGAATACTTCTCGCTGATGGTTCTCGGCCTGGTCGCTTCAGTGGTGTTGGCGCACGGCTCGCTGTTGAAAGCCATCGGCATGGTCGTACTCGGCCTGCTGCTTGGCCTGATCGGCACCGACGTTAACTCCGGTACGCCGCGTTACACGTTTGACCTGCCGCAGCTGGCTGACGGTATCAACTTCGTCGTGGTTGCGATGGGCATGTTCGGCATAGGCGAAATCATCCGCAATCTCGAGCATGAAGAGACGCGTGTGATGACGATCAAGAAGGTCGAAGGCCTGATGCCGACCAAGGAAGACCTGAAGCGTATTGTTGGTCCGATCCTTCGCGGGACTGGTCTCGGCGCGATTCTGGGTATTCTCCCGGGCGGTGGTGCGATGCTGTCGTCGTTTGCAGCCTACTCGATCGAGAAGAAGATTTCGCCTAACTCGGCGAACTTCGGCAAGGGCGCGATTGAAGGCGTCGCGGCGCCAGAGGCGGCTAACAACGCTGGTGCGCAGACATCCTTCATCCCGATGCTCACGCTTGGTATTCCGTCCAACCCGGTGATGGCGCTGATGATCGGTGCAATGATCATCCAGGGTATCCAGCCAGGACCGGCAGTGATGACCGAACAGCCACAGCTGTTCTGGGGCATCATCGCTTCCATGTGGATCGGTAACTTCTTCCTGATCGTGCTCAACCTGCCGATGATCGGCTTGTGGGTCCGCATGATCATGGTGCCGTACCGTATGCTGTACCCGGCCATCCTGTTGTTCTGTGCGATCGGTGTATTCAGCCTTTCCAACAGTGAGTTCGATGTCGGGCTCATGGCATTGTTCGGACTGTTCGGTTACATCTGCGCCAAGCTGGAAGCAGAACCGGCACCGATGATGCTCGGCTTCATCATCGGACCGATGATGGAAGAGTACCTGCGTCGTGCGCTGCTGCTGTCCCGCAGCGATCCGTTGGTCTTCCTGCAGCGTCCGATCAGCGCCACCATGCTGATCATGGCAGCCCTGGCGTTGACCGTCGTGCTGCTGCCGGCCCTGCGCAAGAAACGCGAAGAAGCATTCGTGGAAGAGTGATCATCTTCCCGGCCGCCGTCTTCGGACGGGCGGCAACGCGATCCTGAAATCGGCGCGCTCCTTAAATGGGGCGCGCCGATTTTTTTTGTGTATGTTTTGCTTTATCCTTGTGGCATGCGCAACTCACCAGATAATCAAATGAGCAGTAGCAAGGCGAGCAGTCAGTTGTTCTCCGCGATCGTTGAAGCGCCATTTGGCGCCATCGGCATTCGCGTCGAGCCCGGGCTGGTGCGCGAACTGGTTTACCTGCCGTCCTCGTTCGCTGAAAAAGCACCGGTGGACCAACTGTCAGAGCAATGCGCAAGGCAAGTCGAGCGCTACTTCTCCGACCCTGATTTCCGTTTTGACCTGCCCCTGGCGGAGGTGGGCACAGTGTTCCAGCGCAAGGTGTGGGGCGCCATCGCCGGCATTCCCCGCGGTGACGTCCTTACCTATGGCGAGGTCGCCAGGCTTATCCAGTCGGCGCCACGCGCTGTGGGACAGGCATGTGGCGCCAACTGGTTCCCGCTGGTGATACCGTGCCACCGGGTGACCGCCAGCGGAGGCCTCGGCGGTTTTTCCAATAACGATGATGAAACAGGCTTTCATCTCGGCGTAAAACGCTGGCTGCTCGCTCACGAAGGTGTGACGGTTTATCGATGAAGACTGCAGCCTCCCGGCAAGGAAGTGATCCAACCATGGCTGACGCCGGCAGCCAATCGGCTATCGATGAATTCTGCGATACCTTATGGCTGGAAGACGGCCTTGCAAAAAACTCACTGGACGCCTACCGGCGCGACATGACCCTGTTTGCAAACTGGCTGCAGAGCCAACGGGGCAAGACCCTGTACGCCGCCGCGAAGGTAGACCTGGATGCCTACTTTGCGGCCAGGCACGAGAGTACCAAGCCGGCGTCCGCCAACCGGCGCCTCGCGGTACTGAAGCGTTTCTATCAACTCTTGCTCAGGCAAAACAGGATCAGCGTCGACCCCTGCCTGAAAATGAAATCGGCAAAGCAGGCGCCACGGTTGCCGAAGACCTTGTCGGAGACGCAGGTCGAGGCGCTGCTGGCCGCGCCCGACGTGAATACGCCGCTGGGCCTGCGCGACCGCACCATGGTGGAATTGATGTACGCGAGCGGGTTGCGCGTGTCGGAACTGGTGTTGTTGAAAACGATCGAGCTCGGGATGAACGAAGGCGTGCTACGCGTCACCGGCAAGGGCAACAAAACCCGGCTGGTGCCCTTCGGCGAAGAGGCGCGTGCGTGGATCGAGCGCTACCTGAAGGAGGGACGCCCGGTGATCCTGAATGGACAGATAGCCGACGCTCTCTTTGTCACTGCGCGTGGTGGCGCGATGACGCGACAGATGTTCTGGACGCTGATCAAAAAACACGCGCTCAAAGCCGATATCAATGCGCCGTTATCGCCGCATACCATGCGCCATGCATTTGCTACGCACCTGTTGAATCATGGCGCCGACTTGCGCGTCGTGCAGCTGTTGCTCGGACATGCCGATATTTCGACCACGCAGATTTATACGCACGTCGCGCGTGAACGCCTGAAGAAACTGCACGCAGAACATCACCCGCGCGGGTGACAAATTTATCCGGGAAAAGCAAACGGGCCGCGGTTGCGGCCCGTTTTCATGTTGTCGGAACGATTACTGCTTGCGTGGGCGGCTGGCCGCGCTGCTTGCAGTCTGTTCGGCGGCATGCGAAAACTGGTTCACTGCCGTGTTCAGATTTGCTTCCATCACCTCGACCGCCTGTTTGGTGGTCTTCGTGAATTGTTCGTAGCCGGCGCTGGCGTTGCCGATGGCGGACTTCATGATCGCAATCACGTTTTCCGAACCGGCCGGCGCGTTCTTCGATACGTCGTCGACCAGTGCCGAGACTTTGCGTCCGGTTTCGGCGATCTGCTCTTCGGCGGCACGGGTAAATTCAGCCTGTGCGGTCGAGGCGATGCCAGCCAGGTGGCGGCTATATGCGATTGCCTTGGCGGCGGTCGGCTGTGCCTGCGCTGCGGTCAGCGAAAGGAATTCCTGTGGGTCTTTCGCGGCCAGCAATTGCCTCGCAGCGACCGCGGAATCTTCCAGCGTGGCCTTGGCGGCATTCAGGTTCAGGTCGACGACTTTTTCCATGCTTTCAAAGGCCTTGGCGGTGAGCGTGGTCAGGATCGACAACTGCGAATCGAGGTTCGCTTTGGCAGCGTTGGTTATTTGTTCATTTATCGGAAACATACAATTCTCCTTTGGTAATACGTTAGGGGAAGCAGAAAATATCGTGCATTGTGCACCGCAACAATTCCAATTGTAAGGATTGAACTACGGAAGTCAAGCTATTTTTTGTGCATCGCACAAAAAATAGCTTGTTGTCATGTATGCAATGCTTGTCGAATTCGCGTGAGGCGGGAGAGGACTGCCAAGGTCGCGAAACCACCGGCCTTGCTGCCGGCGAACAGTCACTTATTGACTGCCTGGGGGAACCAGGTAACTGAAAGTGAATATGCTTCGCCTACCGCTTAGATAGGCGGACTGCGAAAAGTTCTGCCTCAGTGCGGCGTTTCCTGGTCCCGATTGAAATCTGTTTGACGCATCTCTGCTGAGTTCCGAGGATACCCGCGTCATGCGAGTGGAACGATGACGCCCGGGCATCGCAAAGCCGCTTTCTTGTTGCATAATGTGGTCCAATTTTTAGACAAAATAAGCATAGTGCGCATGGCAAAGAAGGAGCACATTTCGGAGACGCCGGCGACGCAATTTCTGCGTAAGCACGGCATCGGCTTTACCGAGCATCCTTATGAATACGAAGAGCACGGCGGCACCGCGGTGTCCGCGCGTGAACTGGGCGTGGACGAGCATGCTGTCGTCAAGACCCTGGTCATGCAGGACGAATCATCCAAGCCGCTCATCGTATTGATGCATGGCGACCGCAAAGTATCGACCAAAAACCTGGCGCGCCAGATCGGCTGCAAATCGGTGGAACCATGCAAGCCCGAAGTGGCCAATCGACACTCCGGTTTCCTGGTGGGAGGTACATCTCCATTCGGGACAAAGAAAGCGATGCCGGTCTACGTCGAACAAAGCGTACTCGACCTCGATAAAATTTATATCAACGGCGGACGCCGCGGTTATCTGGTCGGGATCGATCCGCAGGTGCTGGTTAATGTGCTGCCCATCAAGGCGGTCCACTGCGCACTCGAAGAATGAGTTCTCAATAAGAAGTTAAAGGTTTTAAAAAGGGAGATGATGAATACCGTCCTGTTTACGATTGCCGCTTACCTGATCGGCTCGATTTCATTTGCTGTCGTCGTCAGCAAAGTATTCGGCCTCGACGATCCGCGTACTTATGGATCGAAAAATCCCGGTGCGACCAATGTCCTGCGCAGCGGAAATAAGGCAGCGGCGGTATTGACGCTGCTTGGCGACGGCTTCAAAGGATGGCTCGCGGTCTGGCTGGCCCAGAAGTACGGCCCGCAATACGGACTGGAAGACAGCGGAATTGCACTGGTGGCGCTGGCGGTATTCCTCGGTCACTTGTGGCCGGTATTCTTCCGCTTTGTCGGCGGCAAGGGCGTCGCTACTGCATTAGGCGTGCTGCTCGGCCTGAATCCATGGCTTGGGCTGGCGACAATGGCAACCTGGCTGATCGTTGCTTATGCGTTCCGCTATTCATCACTGGCTGCGCTGGTCGCCAGTGTATTCGCACCGTTCTACTACGGACTGCTGTTCGGCTTCGACCCGCAGTTGCTGGCCGTGCTGGTGATGAG
>JBBWZW010000152.1:0-7326 GCA_039649305.1 Burkholderiales bacterium | reverse complement strand
CTATTTCGCCGCGAAATATCAGTTAAAGAGTATCGGACCCCGCCGCGGGCAATGCGACTTCGGCTATTTTTTTTATGAATGGTTGGTACATGCCTGGTATGCGGATGCGCACCCCATTGGTGCATGCACCTAATCTGCCGCATTGGATTCAACAATCGATGTCGGCCGGCGGATATATAGATTTTTTGAGCGTTGAAGCGAGAACTTTCATGACGCAGCCGCCGGCGCACGCATGGACGTTGTGAGCCGGTTCAGAGGGACCTCTACCCAACGATAGAAAAGTGCACCCGTGGCGATGCTTGCTGCCCACGCGACGAGCACCCCCAGCGCCTGCATCAACGGCTCCGCAGTTGCAAAGCGGGTGAAGGCGGCGTTCACGACCAGGCACACCGAAAAGTGGACTAAAAAGACCGCATAGGAGATTCGGCCCATGAATGCGATCACGGAGGACCGCCGGTCGGGAAACAGCAGCCCCCATCGGTAAACGGCGACCAGCACTAGTGCGGTCACGAGTGCCACAGCGATGCGAACGCGAAAATCGAGTACCGATCCGGCGAGCACCGGCGCTAGCATCGCAATCAGCAGGAGTGCGGTAGCCATAAGCGGACGCGTCTTGTCGGACGCCCACCATGCGAGGGCGCCCAGCCCATAACTTCCGAGGAAGTACGGCGCCCAGTCGTCCCATTCGGGATCGCGGTTAAAGTAAAGCAGCGAGGCGACTATACCTGCGGTGACCAGAGCCGGTCCGAGCCATGGAGCGGGCCGGCCTCGCGTCAGGTATCCGGCCAGCCACAGCAGCAGCGCCAGTAGCGCATACAACTGGAAGTCGACCGCAACATACCAGACGCCGGCCGACAGGGACTCATAACCGAGCACGCTGTGAAGTAAAAGCGCGTGTGCCGCCAGTTGCTCAAGCGTTGGTGGTGCGGAGATTGAATCGTCCGTCATCCAGCTTCTGGCGAGGGCCGACGCGGCGACGGAGAGCGCGATGGCAGCCAGGAACGGCGGCACCAGTTTGAAGAAGCGTCGCACCGTCGCAAGCAACGGATTCTCAACTACCGACAACCCGCGCGGAGCCAACGCCTTCGCTGCGAGGAAGCCGCCGATTACCAGAAAGACCTGCACAGCGATCCGCGCATGCGACTCCAGCCAGTCGAAAAGCGCTGGTGCGATTGGCCTGGCGTGGTCGGTCATCGGCCCGTATAACGCCAGATGATGCAGCACGATCAGTTGTGCGGCGAATGCCTTGAGTAGATCGAGAAAGTGGAAGTGTGAACCGGCCAGGGGCCGGATATGCGACCGCGAGAGGGCGGTCATCGTCGTTTTATTCATCACAAAATTTTACCCGCACTCACCATTTGATGTCGCGCCGAATCTTGTTGATGCATCCGGCGCGCGCAAACCATCAATGAATTCGATCGATGAGCAGCATGCCACGCCATTTATTTGATGCGTGCGCACGAGAGCGCACGCGCCGTGCTCAAACTCAATGCCACGCCAAAGTCGGAAAGTTAGATTCGCCTGTCGCAAACCAAAGGGAGAACTGTCGATGGGCCGAGTTTCACGCCGTAGATTCCTTTCATTTTCAACCGCGATATTGACGACCGCCTGCGGCGGAGGAGCGGGCCCTGGTGGCGGCAACTCGCCACGCGGCGCGGTTGTCGATGTGATCCGGCGTGAGAACGCAAAGACCCAGGGTGTCACAGCCGATTGGCTCATTGCGGACCAGGACTATGCGGCCAACCGGGAAATCGAAGGCTATGCGTCGGCGACCAGCGTCAATCGCGGCGACTCGATCAGTCTCTATGTGAATACGACCGACCCCAACTACACCATCTCTGTTTATCGCATCGGCTGGTATGGGGGACAGGGAGGGCGCCAGGTAGCCGGTCCGATACGGCGCAACGGAGTCAGGCAACCGATTCCGACGGCCGATGCCACTACTGGCCTGGTCGAATGCGATTGGGACGACCCCTATGTGCTCAGCATTGCTGCGGATCCCTCGGACCCGACTGATTGGGCGAGCGGAATTTATCTCGCCAAGCTGACCGGCTCAAGCGGCAAGCAAAGCTACGTCATCTTTGCCGTGCGTGATGACGCGCGCAATTCAGCCCTGTTGTTCCAGTCGAGTGTCATCACCTACGCTGCTTACAACAACTGGGGCGGGCACAGCTTATATAGCGTTGACTCGACAGGCGGCAAGCAGGCTTTCAAGGTCTCTTTCAATCGGCCCTATCGAAATCCGCAACGACCGTCCTCCGGCAAAGGCGCGGGTGACTTCCTGAGCTGGGAAATCCATATGCTGCGGTTCCTCGAGCGCGAAGGTTTTGATGTCGCCTATACGACCAATATCGACACCCATGTTGCGCCGAATCGCTTGTTGAAGAGCCGCGGCTTTCTCTCTGTCGGGCATGATGAATACTGGACATGGGCGATGCGCGAAGCAGTCGAGGGCGCGCACAACGGCGGCGTCAATCTCGGGTTCTTTGGCTCCAATACCAGTTACTGGCAAGTTCGTCTTGAGCCGGGTGCGAGGGGGCAGCCGAACCGGACCGTGGTCGCGTATAAACAGCATGCCACCGAAATGGATCCTGCCTACTCAAGCGACCCATCCCGCACCACCTGTCTCTGGCGGGATGTTCCGGCCAACCGACCGGAGGCGGCGTTGGTCGGCGTACAGTACGACTACAACACCGTAGACCTCGACATCGTCATCGATGACCTTCCCGCGTGGCTGGCGGCCGGAACTAACCTTGCGAAGGGATCCGTATTGCGGGGCATGCTTGGCTACGAAGTTGACCGCGTGGATCGGGCCTCGTCGCCGGCCGGCCTCCAGATACTGGCCTCATCGCCTTACCAGGTTTGTCCTGAAGGCGCATGCACCGCTGAGATCCGATATGCCAACATGAGCTGGTATTCCCATCAGAACCGCGCGGGCGTGTTCGCCGCGGGATCCATGCAATGGAACTGGGGGCTGGACAATTTCGGGCCGTGGGGCGACCGAGTGAATCCGGCGGTTCAGCAGATGTCGCGCAACGTGCTGAACCGCTTCGTCGGGTAGTCGGCCTGAGTGCAGTTTTACGTGCGGCCTCTTTTACGGGGCGGTGCCATTTCGATCGAAAATTTCCGCGTAGCGAGGGTGGGGGCATTCTCCCTAACCGTCGGTTATTACTATTGAGGTATTTGGCCAGAAAGCCTTGATAGACATTCCGGACTGTGCCCGGGTATTCTGCTTTAGAAAATTTGATACTTGCGCATCCTCCTTGTATTGGTTGCGGAATCGCAAACTCACTCCTTTACCCCGTGGTATCAAGGAAGAGGTGCTTCCCGGGTTCTGGTTCCGCGGAAAAATTCGGTTCGTTTATTTATTGTTGTTCTGTGTCAATTTTCCCGTTACTCTGTTCGCGAAATTCAGGAAAGGTGTTTTGATACCGTTGAACATGACAGCGCTCCTCTAACCTCTTGGTGACAATACTTCGATTGGAGCCGGCGGTTTGAGGAAAGGCACCGCGAACCGTCACCAATTTCCGATCGTGGATTAGAATTGTTGCTTGGTTCCATTTCGCACGTCCGCGGGAGCAAAAACAACATACTCGCGGTTCTTTCCTTATTTCATCTCTTCGGCAACTTTTTTGGTGAATGCTGTTCTATGGAAGAACGGAGGATTATCCAAATGAATATAGTCGAGCTGATTCAAACTTATGGCTACATAGCCATAGCCGCCGGCGCCTTCCTGGAAGGTGAGGCCAGCCTTGTCCTCGGCGGCTTCGCAGCCTATCGCGGACATCTCGCGTTGCCGGAAGTTATCATGATTGCTACTATTGCCACTTTTTTGGGCGATCAGCTTTATTTTCACCTCGGACGACGGTACGGGAGCAGCATGCTCGCGCGTTTTCCATCAATGCAATCGCGTGCAGAGCGCGCAAAAACATTGCTGCATCGGCATCATCTTCCGCTGATGTTCTCTCTCAGGCTGATGTACGGCCTGCGCACCCCCGGGCTGATTGCAATGGGAATGTGCAACATATCGACGCTCCGGTTTTTCACCGTCAGCCTCATCACGTCTGCCATATGGGCGCTCGGCGTTGTCGGTGCCGGTTATGTGTTCGGGCATGCGATGGAGCAGGTGCTGGCGAACCTCGCTTACTACCAGCTCTGGTTGGCGGGCGCTTTCCTGTTAGGTGGTTCGATCTGGTTCCTGCTGAGTCGCCGGGCGCGAGTGCGTAGATAACCCGGAAAGGACCGGGCGGGTTGCGGTCTATGCAACCCGCCCTCGGTTGAATCGCTTCAGAACGTCGTCGTCAGCGTCAGCCGTGCATTGCGCGGCGCACCCGGGCTGATGTTGGAGTCGCTGTGGGCGGTCGGGTAATACACCTTATCAAGCAGGTTCTCCACATTGAGTGCCAGTCGGGTCTTGCCATCGGCGAACGCGTAATAGATTGCTCCGTCCGTCCGCGTGAAAGCAGGCAGCTTCACAGTGTTGCTGATGGACGTGTAAGAGTCGCCTTGGCGAATCACGCCCAGCCCTGCGCTCCAGCCTCCGCCCAACGCAAACTTGTTCCAGATTGATGCAGAGTTCTCCGGCACCAGGCCGATCTTGCTGCCGGCCGGTACAGCCGGTGAGCCGGTAGGCTTGGTGGTGCGGCCGTCGAGCCAGGCATAGCCGGCAAACACTTGCCAGCCGCGTGTCACGTCGCCTTGCAGGCCGAGTTCCGCACCTTCGGTGCGTTGCTGGCCGGTCCTGACGAAGAAACCCGGGTTCGCCGGATCTGCCGCCTTGACGTTATCGCGATCAAGGCGGAACACCGCGGCCGACAATGTGAGCTTCGGCAATACATCCCAGCGCGCACCAAGTTCATAATTGATCGCCTTTTCCGGCGCGATATCGGCGGTATTGGGCGCGAGGCTTAACTGCTCGCCGGAGGGCAGGGTGGCGTAGCTGTAGCTCGCGTAATAGGTCGATCGCTCGCCCGGCTGCCAGATCAGGCCGAGGCGAGGGCTGACCGCGGTGTCGGTGCGGGACAGGTCAATCGGAGCGGTCGTCGTGCGGCGGTCGTCAAGCTTCACCTTGAAGTGGTCGTAACGCACGCCGGCAAGCACCTTCCATTGCGGGGAAAGCGCGATCTGGTCCTGGATATAAGCAGCGGCTACATCTGCCTTGACCTCGTTGTCTGCATCGGTGCCTGTGGCCTGGAACCGGGTCGCGGTCGCGAAAGGATTAGCGGCGGACACCGTAACGTTAGTGCTGCTGCCAAAGAACCCGGTGTTGCGCTTGCTCTTGCTGACCTGGTGCCCGAATTCCACGCCGGCCAGCAACGTATGCTCGAGGCCGCCGGTTTGCAGCTTGGTGGTCACATCGGTCTGGTTGAAGATGTTGGTGCGCTGGTTGTCGTTGTTGTAGGCGGACAGTCTCAGGTTGCCGGCGCTGTCGACAGCGCTGCCTGCAAACACGTTCTGGTAGAACTTGTCGTAGTCCGTCACCCGGAAGCTGTTCCGGAGTTGTACGCCGCCGCCGAAATCATGGTCCACCACGGCCGACAGGGCATTGACCGTGGCGCGTGATTCGCTCTGGTCGGCGTTGCCAAAGAAAAGGCTACGGGCAGTATTGAAGGGAGCGCTGCCCTGGGACGGGATGCCGCGGTCGGCGGTGCGCTCGTCCTGCAGATACTCATAGCCGAGGGTGACCATCGTCGCGTTGCTTGGAGCCAGCGTCACGGTTGGATTGACTCCGTAACGTTTTAATTCGACGCCATCGCGGAAGCTGTCAGCCTTTTCCGCCATCGCGTTCAGGCGCCATGCCGCCGACTCGTTGATTTTGTTGCCGAGGTCCGCAGTAGTGCGCAACTGATTGTAGCTGCCGGCAGTGACACCGGCTTCGGCGATGCGGCCGAAGGTCGGGCGCTTGGTGACGCGGTTGATTACGCCACCCGCCCCGCCCCGTCCGAACATCATGCCGCCCGGCCCTTTCAGCACTTCAACCCGCTCCAGGTTGTACAGGTCGCGGTAGATCTGTGCGTCGTCGCGGACGCCGTCGACAAAGAAGTCGGCTGTGGTATTGATGCCTCGCAGGACCATCTGGTCGCGGTTGCCTTCGCCTTGCGCGGCAGTGACGCCGGGAACATAGCGCACCACGTCCGAGATGCTGCCCATTGCCTGGTCTTTCATCAGTTCTGCGGGAACAACGGTGATTGATGCAGGCACATCCTTGAGCGGCGTGTCGGTCTTGGTGAAGGTGGAAGATCGCGTGGCGCGATAGCCGGTTACCGGGCCGTCAGCCCGTTCTGCCTGGGCGCGTACCGTGACAGCCGGCAAGGCGGCTTCCTGTGTACTTTGCGCCATGACGGGTGCGGATAACTGCGCGAGGGCCGCCAGTGTGAATGCAGCCGCGGGTCGCAGGCGAGGGATGGATGCAGCAGGTTGGATACTAAACGGCCGGGCGCGCCGGGTAGTCAGTCGGGTCATGCGAACTTCTCCTGATAAAAGGGATAGTGGCTGGCTGACGGACTTACCGGTGGCTGGCTAGGGATGACAAAGCAGGAAAGCAGCCTCGGCTCACTTTCCTAGAATGAGAATCATTATCGTTAAGACGTAACAAGAAGTCAATCCTTGGACTAGCCGTGGCATCAATACGCACGACTGGTGTACAGTGCGTGTCCCCGATTCACCACAACAACCGATATCCCGGAGCACCAATTGACGGAACAGTTCCACTATTACGAGCCCGCCCTCGGCCATGGGTTGCCGCACGACCCGTTCAACGCCATCGTCGGACCGCGTCCGATCGGATGGATCTCATCGCAGGATGCCGAAGGCCGGCTCAACCTTGCGCCGTACAGTTTTTTCAATGGCTTCAACTACACGCCGCCGATCATCGGGTTTTCCAGTGTCGGGCGCAAAGATACATTAAACAATATCGAGCGCACCGGAGAGTTCGGATGGAATCTGGCGACCCGGCCGATCGCCGAAGCAATGAATGCCACGTCAGCGCCGGTCACCGCAAACGTCGATGAATTCAAGCTTGCCGGGCTCACACCCGCGCCTTCGCGCATCATTGCCACCCCCCGCGTGGCAGAAAGCCCAGTGTCGTTCGAATGCAAGCTGACACAGGTCATCCAGTTGCAGCGTGCCAATGGCGAGAGTATTGATACGTGGCTGGTTCTCGGAGAGGTTGTCGCCGTGCACATTTCACGTTCGCTGCTGGTCGACGGTATCTACGACACGGCGCGTGCGCAACCGATTTTGAGAGGGGGAGGTCCTGCGGATTATTTCGAGGTCGGTCCGGAAGCCCGCTTCCGGATGTTCCGACCGAAGGTTTAGTTCGGACCC
>JBBWZW010000119.1:0-3632 GCA_039649305.1 Burkholderiales bacterium | reverse complement strand
AAATTTGACGGCGTTGTCAACGAGGTTGGCGACCGCCTCGATCAGCAAATCCCGGTCTCCATGTACGATTAATTCGTGCTGTGTGTGGATGAGAAGAGCAATGTCTTTGTCTTCCGCTATCGGCTCGTACATGTCACCCACTTCGCGTACCAGATCCGCAAGCGCGACTTTGCCAAAGCCGGCCGATCGCTGACTATTCTCGATCGCCGCAAGCCGCAAAATGGCGGTGATGATCGATAGCGATTGATCGATTCCATCCATCGTTTTGTCTGCAACCATCTGGAGCTGCTCCAGCGTCTTGGCGCCGGTGCGGCCGCGCTCCAGCGTCAGCCGCGCACGGGTGAGTGGCGTGCGCAGGTCATGCGCTATGTTATTGCCGACGCCTGCAAGGGAGTGGATGAGAGTTTCCATCTCGTCGAGCATGCCATTGACTATCAGCGCAAGTCTGGAGAAGGCATCGTCGATCTTCCGATGCGGGAGTCGTTCCCGCAAATCGCCGGCAACAATGCGCTGAACTCGCTGGTTGACCTCGACGATACGCCTCTGGGCACGAGCGCTCATCAGCACACCGACCGCAAGACAAAGAAGCACAGCGGGAATCAGACCGAGCGCTAGCGCCCGACCAACGACGCTTGCGACCTCGCCGACTTCATCGACATTTCGTCCGATCACCAGCCTGTCGCCGTTCGGCAAACTTCGCGCGATCAGACGGACCGCCTGTTTCTCCCGACCACTTTCGTCGATCCTGTCGACGACGGCGCTCTGCACCGTATTATCGGTCTTAAGATCGGGTGGCAGGCTTTCCACGTTACCCGCGATCCTGCGGCCGTTTGAGCCAAACAATCCTGCGAACTGAACGCGGCCCGGATCCTGCCTCAGATGCTCGTTGATCGCGTCCAGCCTCCGCTCGGGCGATAAGTCCGCAAAGACGCCCATTTGCGAGGCGATCACACGGTCGGATCGCATCGTCAGGTCACCTTTCGTTTTCAAGTAAACAAACCCGAGCAACGCAACAATAAAGGCCGCAAATATGCTGGCCACCAAAAAGGTCCAGCGCAGCGTGGTTGAGCGCGTGAACTCAGGTAGTTGCATAAGATTACTTCCGCCGAAGGATCAGGGAGGCGTTCTACGTTTCTGCTTGCTTTAGGGAATGCTTGCGAGACTTCGACGGTACGCGGTTGGAGTCTGGCCGGTTGCCTTGCGAAATGCTGTGGTGAATGAGCTTGTCTCGCGGAAACCTACCGCCAATCCGATCTCCGTCACCGAAGACGCAGCCTCCACCAACAATGTCTTGGCGCGTTCTATGCGACAGCTGTTATGGTATCGATGCGGCGGCGTACCGAACGATTGCCGGAACGCCCGACAAAAATGATACGGGCTCAGGCAAACCAGCCGCGCCAGAGTCGCGAGCGATATTTGCTCGGCAAGCTGTTCCTCAATGTAGGTGGCGACCGCGCGCTGCTGCCAGGTTGCGAGGCCGCCTCGCACGGGGCCTTCGATGCGGAGCGCCCCTGCATTAAGGCGAACAAGTTCATGCGCCAGGACGGTGCCGAGTGCTGCAAGATAAGGGCTGCTATTGGAGCCTGCATTCTCGATCAACCTCCCGAGCTTGAGCGCAGTGTCCGACAGTGTCGCATTGTCGAAGAAAAGCCGCGCCGCCAGAGGCGCAGGCACGAGGTTTGTTTCATGATGCGTGGGCATCTTGGCGGGATCAAAATAGAAATACACAATGCGCGCAGGAACGCGGGGCTCCTGCCACTCGTGATACACGTGACCGGCGGGCACGAGCGTCAGCTTTCGCCTTACGTCTCGCAACTTCGATCGGGGCAGACCGTCGACAAACGTCTCCCCATCGCTTCGTATCCCCCGGTCATACACCGCAAGAAGGTGAAGCGGGGCGCGAAACCGAAACTCTATCTTTTCACGTCTGGTAGCTTGCACGATCTCGGCTGCCATGCCGTCCCAGGCGACGGTACGACGCTTCACGATATCGGGCGGATAAACCTCCACGGCATTTGTCCCGTGGTGCGTCGACCGATCGTGCAGTCGATGAATCTGCGGATCGGCGCGTTCATCATGTCCTTCGTGAGCGCGCCCGTTCAGTGACAGCAACACGGCAGCCCGGCGCGGCTTTTGGGTATTCCGATCGAAGCGACCATGCGACGCTACCTTGGTACATCGGGCTTTTGCCACCATGCGTTCCACCCTTGGCGTTTGACTCGCTTGGCTCGCGCTCGCCCGGCCGACTGCTGGCTCCGCACCTGGTCTCACCCTAATCTGACCAAGACCAACAACTCGATCCTACGGAGGTTGATTCGAATGCCGTATAGGTTTAGGGCGCCCGATACCTTTGTTTAGCGGTGGGGGCACACTCGTTCCGGACTCGGTGATGGCATTGGAAAAAAATATCGCTGAGCGCGCCGCGGCGACCGATTTAAGTCGATGTCGGACCAGCCGGTCTCTCGCGCGAAGCCGATCAAAACAGGCGGCGTACGTGATGCTGCGCGGACGCTCACCGTGTCATTTGCCGGCTCCGCCGCGATGTCCCTCCAGGGCATTGGCGAGGCAGTTGATCAAGGTGGGTCCCGCGAAGGGCTTCGCCAGAAAGCAAATTCCTCCCGCCTTCAGCACTCGGGCGCGGACGCTCTCATCGGGGAAGGCCGTGATGAAAATGAACGGCACACGGTGACCCTGGGTGCGCATAAACGTTAGCAACTCCACGCCACTCATAACCGGCATCTGCACATCCGCAATCACACACGACGTGTCATTCAAGTGGGTCGACCGCAAGAACTCCTCGGCCGACGCAAATGTATGGACTGCGTACCCATGCGACCTCAGAAGATTGTTAGTCGCGGCGCGCACAGATGGATCATCGTCGATGACCGAGATAACCGAAAGTGTTGACAAGGCGGTCCTTCCTGACACGGGAACAAAGCGCTTGCCGGAGCACAGCCTCCCACTGGGAAAGTGGCCCACCAATCAAGGTTGTAAAATTATACTTAGGTTTGTACGCGCTAGGGCTTGATGTGATGAATTCCGAGCGTTTCGGCCTTTCTCACCAAGTCGGCCATTGACCTTGCACCCATTTTTTTCATGATGTGCCCGCGATGGATCTTCACGGTAATCTCAGCAAGTCCAAGCTCGGCTGCTATCTGTTTGTTCATGAGGCCGGAAGCGACTAAGGCCAATACCTCCCGCTCGCGAGAGGTCAGGGTCTCGAAAAGGGCCTTCAACTCCGCGACGATCTTCTCAGCTTCGCGCCTCTTTCGATCCCGTTCAATCGCCGTCACCACAGCATCCAGCATGTCCTGGTCGCGAAACGGCTTGGTCAGGAAATCGACCGCTCCGCCCTTCATGGCCCTGACGGTCATCGGAATATCGCCATGGCCGGTCATAAAGATGATTGGAATGTGAATGTTCGCCTTGGCTAGTTCGGTTTGAAAGTCCAGACCGCTCAATCCTGGCAACCTGATATCGAGGACCAGGCAGCTGGCAACATCTGGAAGCTTGCTTTGCAGCATTTCGGGCGCCGAACCGAACACCTCGACCCGCAACCCCACCGATTCAAAAAGATTGGTTAGTGCCCTGCGCATGGATGCATCGTCGTCGATAACGAAGACGATCGGCTC
>JBBWZW010000117.1:0-3447 GCA_039649305.1 Burkholderiales bacterium | reverse complement strand
TCAGCGACAGGCCCATGCCTTTGAAGCGGGACTCCATGCGGAAGCGGAAATTGCCGAGCACCGACAACAGGTCCGGATCATTCGGCGACAGGCTGTCAATCGCCAGCCGCATGTCGTCGATGCATTCCTGCAGCAGCGCCGCCGTATCGTTTTGCGTCAACGCGCCACGTTGCACCATCACCAACGTCGACAGCAATTGCGAGCCGACGCCGTCGTGCATGTCCTGCATGATGCGCTGACGCTCCTCGGTCGCGGCGTGTTCGCGCTCGAGTTTGCGCAACTGCCCGTAGCTTGCGGCGAGCTCATTTTCGCGCGCCGCAACGCGCCACGCGAGTTGCTCCTTGACAGAGTCCGCCTGCTTCAATGAATCGATGAAACGGTCGGTCAGCACGCAGGCCATCACAAACAGGAATGCCGGGATACCGAGGTGCAGAAGGTAAAACTCCGCCAGGCCGAACATCCCGTGCTGCACCGCATAGTCATGCAATGCCAGTCCAAGCGCGAGGGAAATCGCCACGCTCATCGCCTTGCCGGATGGCGTACGCTGGCTTAACGCGAAGAACATTAACCGTATCACCGCGTAGATGGTGAATGGCAGGAAGCCAAGCGTCCACCAGGTGTCCATGTACATGCGTATGGACGGACCGATCAGCAGGAACAGGAATGAGCCCCCGAGCCAGTAGCAGACCAGGAACCGGTTCACCATCGGCTTTCTGTTGCCGGTGAAGTTCAGCAGGAAAATCGTGATGCAGGTGATGAACCCGGAGGTAGTGAGGTAATAGGAGAAGCGCCAGAGCGTCCACCAGTCCATCGGAACCACCGGCATCCGGAAGATCAGCGTCCGCAGGCCCCAGAACAGCACGCAGATGCCGAAAATTCCGTACAGGCCTTCCTGTCTGCGGCGCAGCCAGAAAACCACGATGAACATTCCGGAAACCAGGCAAATGATGCTGGAGATTTCAGTGCTCGTGTTTTCCCAGAACATGCGCTCATCGAAGTCGTCCCGCAATGGGTACTCCGGCCCTATCGAAAACTCGCCGAAGCTGGTCAGCGGTTCCCGAATCGCAAAGCGGATGGCAACGTCGTTGTGCCCGTCTCTCAGCACCAGCGGCGGCAGGAAAAACAGATGCGGACGAAACCAGCGAACCTGGTTCAACTCATCGGCCCCGCGTATCTCGCCGACTTGTATATCGTTCACGAAGATTGCGCCGCCGCTACGCAGCTTGGAAAAATACAGCCATAGCGGCTGGCTTGCGTCAGTGGAGGTGAAAGCGGTGCGATACCAGTAGTGCACCAGGTCGCGGTCAGCCGGTTTGGGTATGCGGTGCGGAAGGCCAACCTTCTGCCAGCCGGCCTCGTTGCCGGGTACCGTCCTGTTGTTGGAATAGACGAATTCAGCCTGCCTGATGTTGACGACACCGGCATCGGAAGCGGCGGAGGACGGCGATGCAAGGAGCGCCAGCCACCAACAGAGCAGGCACAGCAGGTACATCACCCCGCTTCTATAATTTGATAAGCCCGCGTTTCGTGGCTTCATGGACAGCTTCTCCCCGGGAGTGCACCGTGAGCTTGCGGTAAATGTTTTTGACATGCTGCGCGACGGTGTGCGCGGAAATGGACTGCTCGCCGCCGATCTCCTTGTACGTCAGCCCTTTGGCCAGCGCTCGCAAAACGCCGATTTCGCGTTCTGTCAGCGTATCGCTGGATGCCTGCGCCGGCTCTGCAGGAGGTGCGGGAACAGCTTTGACGGCAACAGGCGCAGCGGACGCCGGCGCGGGTTTCTCGACGCGAAATCGTTGCAGGATCCGACGGGCGATGACCGGGCTCATCGGTGAGCCGCCGTCATGCAACATACGGATGCAGTCGGCGATTTCAGGGGCCGGGCTGTCCTTCAGTATGTATCCCGTCGCGCCCGCCTCGATGCTGGCGATCACATGCGCATCATCGCCGAACACGGTAATGACCATGACCGAGCAGGCGGGATGTACTTGTGCTGCGTGCCTGATCAGCTCCATGCCGCTGATGTCGGGAAGACCGAGATCGATGAGATACACATCGGCCGGGCCGCTATTGATCAGGTCCATGCCCTCGGCGCCGGTGGCAGCCGATCCGGCGAATGAAAAGTCGGTGTCGGATTGGATGATTTGCGCAAAACGGCCGAGGAACTCGGGGTTGTCTTCGATGATCGCAACAGTGATGGGCATGGGTGCCTTAAATGATCGCCGGCCGCGTGCGTCCGAACCCGGTCGCCTGCTCGAATGCATGTGCTACCTGCAGCAATTCGAATTCGCCGCGATGGCGCCCGACGATTTGCATGCCGACCGGGAGGCCTTCTTCAGTGAAGCCCGCCGGTACCGAGATCGCCGGATGGGTGGTCGACGTGACCAGGAAACAGGAACGCATCCAGTCGATGTAGCTATCCATTTTTACGCCGTCGATCTCGGTCACGTATTGCTGCTCGACGGGGAACGGCGGCACCTGGTTGACCGGAAACACGATGAAATCGTAGGTTTGCATGAAGCGGTTCATGCGCTCGAACAGCGCGGTGCGCAGCTTCTCGGCGCGCGCAAGTTGCGTACCGGTGAGCTTACGGCCTGCTTCGATATTCCAGACCACGGCATCCTTGAGCACGCCGGGGTGCTGATCCATCACCACGCCCAGCTGCAATTCAAAAACATAGGCGCGCAGCGTCATGAAGATCTCTTGCGCGTCGCGCAGGTCGGGACACGCATCTTCGACGATGCAGCCCATTTGCTCGAACACCTTACGCTGCGCTTCAATCACGCGCGTGACGCGCTTGTCGACCGGCAGGCCGCCAATGTCCGGGCTCCAGGCGATGCGTACGCCCTTGAAGTCGCGTGCCAGCGGCGCGCGGAAACGGCTGCCGTCTTCGCTGAGCGACATCGGGTCGCGCGGACTCGGTCCGGCCATCACCGACAGGTACAGCGCGACGTCCTCGACGGTGCGCGCCATCGGCCCGCAGACCGACAGGTTGCCCCAGCCGCCGAGTGCGGGGACATCCGGCACGCGCCCGACCGATGGCCGCAGACCGACTATGTTGTTGAAACTGGCCGGGCAACGCAACGAACCGCCCATGTCGGTGCCGTCAGCCAGCGCCACCATGCCGGTGGCTATCGCAACCGCGGAACCGCCGCTGGAGCCGCCGCAGGTTTTGGCCAGGTCGTACGGGTTGCGCGTGGCGCCGAACACCGCATTGAAAGTCTGCGCGCCGGCGCCATATTCCGGCGTATTGGTTTTGCCGATGCTGATCGCACCGGCCTGCTGCTGTCGCTCGACGATCAGTGCGCTTTTGGTTGGAATGTAATTCTCGTGGACTTTGGAACCGAAGGTGGTGCGCATGCCCTTGGTCAGCATCAGGTCCTTGTGTGCGATCGGGAGCCCGTGCAGCGGCCCGAGTGGTTCCCCGCGCGCCTGCCATTCGTCGGC
>JBBWZW010000102.1:0-6488 GCA_039649305.1 Burkholderiales bacterium | reverse complement strand
TTCAATCCCGTGATCCGCGAATGCATGGCCGGCATGCTCGTAGTTTTCGGACGATTGCAGCAGCGCCTTCGAGGGAATGCAACCGATGTTGGTGCACGTGCCACCCGGTGCCGGGCCGCCTTTTTCGTTTTTCCATTCGTCGATACACGCCGTGGAGAAACCCAATTGTGCGGCGCGGATAGCCGCTATATAACCGCCGGGCCCACCGCCGATGACCACCACATCAAAATTTTTTGCCATATTTTTCTAACCTAGTTAGCCGCAAACAGACAAGGACCAGGGGGCGGGGCAGTGGTAACACCAATCCCCTGCCCCGCGATCCTCGCGCTATCCATGCATAAGTTTTACAGGTCCAGCAACAAGCGGGCCGGATCTTCCAGAGCTTCCTTCATCGCCACCAGGCCGAGCACAGCTTCGCGGCCGTCAATGATGCGGTGATCGTAGGACATCGCAAGGAAATTGATCGGGCGAATCACAATCTGGCCGTTTTCAACAACCGGACGGTCTTTGGTCGCGTGCACGCCAAGGATGGCGGACTGCGGCGGGTTGATGATCGGGGTGGACAGCATCGAACCGAACACACCGCCGTTGGAAATCGAGAAGGTGCCGCCCGAGAGATCGTCCAGCGTCAGCTTGCCGTCCTTGGCCTTCTGGCCAAATTCGGCGATCTTTCTTTCGATATCGGCGATCGACAACTGGTCGGCATCGCGCAGGATCGGCACAACCAGGCCGCGCGGGGATCCGACAGCGATACCGATGTCGAAATAGCCGTGATAGACGATATCGTTGCCGTCCACCGATGCGTTAAGAATCGGATACTTTTTCAGGGCCGCTACAGCTGCCTTGACGAAGAACGACATGAAGCCGAGCTTGACGCCATGCTCTTTCTCGAACTTGTCCTTGTACTTGTTGCGCAGCTCCATGACCGGCGCCATGTTCACTTCGTTGAAAGTGGTCAGGATGGCGTTGGTCGATTGCGATTGCAGCAGGCGCTCGGCAATACGTGCGCGCAGGCGGCTCATAGGCACACGTTCTTCCGGACGGCCTGCGAGATTCACGCTCACCGGCGCTGCGACTGCCTGCAATGCAGGTTTGGCCGGAGCGGCGGGTGTTGAAGGTGCAGCAGGTGTCGCCTTGTTTTCAATGACGTTGAGCACGTCGCCTTTAGTAACGCGACCGCCTTTGCCGGTGCCGGAGACCTGGTCGGCGGACATATTGTTGTCAGCCATGATCTTTGCTGCGGCAGGCATCGCGACACTGCTGGATGCGCTGGAAGCAACTGCGGCGGCGGCCACCGGAGCTTTAGCCTCGGCCGGCGCGGCTGTGGCAACAGGCGCCACAGCGGCGGCTTTCGCTTCGGTATCAATCTTGGCGATCACTTCGCCGGCAACGACGGTGCTGCCGTCACCCTTGAGGATTTCGGTGATGACGCCGGCGTTCGGCGCGGGCAATTCGAGCACGACCTTGTCGGTCTCGATATCGATCAGGTTTTCGTCGCGGGCAACAGCCTCGCCGACTTTCTTATGCCACTGCAGCAATGTCGCTTCGGCGACGGACTCCGACAGTTGCGGAACTTTGACTTCAAGAATGGCCATCTAACTCTCCGTTTCGGTAAGTGAGAGCACCATGAGTCAGGAATTCGCAGAAGGAAATGGATGGAATACGCGTCCACATGCATGGCCGCGCATGGCTACAAATACGCGCAAGGGCAGACCCTTGCGCCGTTTGGCGCCGCGCCTGGCATCCCATCAATTCACTGTTCCGACGAATCCTTCACTCAGGGCACTAGCTTCACGCCAGCCTGTGGCGTGAAGCCGGGGATTTACTTCGTAAGGACAAAACCCTTGAGCTTGGAAAACGCCGTATCGATCAGCGCCTTCTGCTGCGCGTAGTGCTTGTCGTAATAGCCGACTGCGGGCGACGCGCTGGCAGGACGACCTGCGTAGGCCAGCTTCTGCCCCTCTTCCAGATTCTCGAAAATATTGTGCTGAATCTGGAACCACGGGCCCTGGTTTTGCGGCTCGTCCTGCGCCCACACCAGTTCCGTGAAGTTCGGGAATTTCTTCAACTCTGCTGCGAAAGCCTTGTGCGGGAACGGATACAGTTGTTCGACACGGACGATGGCCGTATCGGACTGTCCACGCTCCTTGCGGGCATTCACCAGGTCGTAATACACCTTGCCGGAGCAAGCCACGACGCGCTTGACCTTCTTCGGATCAATCTTCTCGTCGACCTCGCCGATCACGGTCTGGAACGAACCCTTGGCCAACTCGGACAGCGGCGAACCGGCATCCTTGTTACGCAGCAGCGACTTCGGCGTCATGATGACCAGCGGCTTGCGGAACAGACGGATCATCTGGCGGCGCAGCAGGTGGAAAATCTGCGCAGCAGTGGTCGGCTGCACCACTTGCATGTTGTTGTCGGCGCACAGTTGCAAATAGCGCTCGAGGCGGGCGGATGAGTGCTCCGGACCCTGGCCTTCATAACCGTGTGGCAGCATCATTACGAGACCCGATGCGCGGCCCCACTTCACTTCGCCGGAGCTGATGAACTGGTCAATCACAACTTGCGCACCGTTGGCGAAATCGCCGAACTGCGCTTCCCAGATCGTCAGTGTGTTCGGTTCTGCCGTCGAGTAGCCGTATTCGAATCCGAGCACCGCTTCTTCCGACAACACTGAATCGATCACCGCGAACGGTGCCTGGTTGTCGGCGACATTCTGCAGCGGGATATAGCTGCCCGCATCCCAACGTTCACGATTCTGGTCGTGCACGACAGCGTGACGGTGTACGAATGTACCGCGACCCGCATCCTGGCCGGTCAGCCGCACTGCGTAGCCGGAGGCCACCAGGGATGCGTAGGCGAGGTGTTCGCCCATGCCCCAGTCGAGGTTTATTTCGCCGCGGCCCATTGCTGCACGGTCGCCCAACACCTTCTCGACCAGCGGGTGCGCCTTGATGTTGTCTGGAACCACTGTGATGCGCGATGCCAGGCGTTTCAATTCCGCCAACGGCACTGCGGTATCAGCCGCATCGGTCCACTTGCGGTTGAGGAACGGCATCCAGTCAACTGCGTACTTGCTCTTGAAGTTCGAAATGACCGGATCCACCGTGTGGCGGCCGGCATCCATTGCATCGCGATACGCCTTAACCATCGCATCGCCGCCATCGGCGGGGATGGTGTTCTGGGTAGCGAGTTTGTCCGCATACACTTTGCGGGTGCCCGGGTGCTGGGCGATCTTCTTGTACATCAGCGGCTGGGTCAGCGCCGGTGTGTCCTGCTCGTTGTGGCCCAGTTTGCGGAAGCAGATGATGTCGACAACGATATCCTTCTTGAACTCCATCCGGTAGTCGAGCGCGATTTGCGTCGCGAACACGACTGCTTCCGGATCATCGCCGTTGACGTGCAGTACCGGCGCTTCGATCATCTTGACCACGTCCGAGCAATACAGCGTCGAACGCGAATCGCGCGGGTCGGAAGTGGTAAAGCCGATCTGGTTGTTGATCACGATGTGCACCGTGCCGCCGGTGTGGTAACCACGGGTTTGCGCCAGGTTCAGGGTTTCCATCACAACACCCTGTCCTGCAAACGCGGCATCGCCATGCACCAGGATCGGCAGCACCTGCGAACCCTCCTTGTCGCCGCGACGCTCCATACGCGCCTTGACCGAACCTTCAACCACGGGGTTGACGATTTCAAGGTGCGACGGGTTGAACGCCAGCGACAGGTGGACCGGACCGCCCGGGGTGCTGATGTCGGACGAGAAGCCCTGGTGGTATTTCACGTCGCCGGCCGGCAGGTCTTCAGCGTGCTTGCCTTCGAATTCGGCAAACAGGTCTTGCGGCATTTTGCCGAGGGTGTTGACCAGCACGTTGAGGCGGCCGCGATGGGCCATGCCGATCACGATTTCCTGTACGCCCTTTTCGCCGGCGCGCTGGATAGTTTCATCCAGCGAGGCGATGAAGCTTTCGCCGCCTTCGAGCGAGAAGCGCTTCTGGCCGACGTATTTCGTGTGCAGGTAACGCTCGAGGCCTTCGGCCGCGGTCAGGCGGTCGAGGATATGTTTCTTCTTCTCCGGGGAGAATTGGGGGGTCGAACGTGACGACTCGAGGCGCTCCTGGATCCAGCGTTTTTGCGCCGGGTCGGTCACATACATGAATTCCGCACCGATTGAGCGGCAGTACGTGTCGCGCAGCGCATTCAGCATTTCGCGCAGGGATGCGGTTTCAGGACCAAAATACGTATTGCTGATATTGAACACGGTGTCCATATCGGCATCGCTGAAGCCGTAGAAGCTTGGCTCCAGCTCGGGGATATTCGGACGCTCCTGGCGCTGCAGCGGATCGAGATTCGCCCAGCGGTTGCCGAGGAAACGGTAGGCTGAGATGAGCTGGGTGGCAGCGACGCGCTTGCGACCCATTTCGACGTCAGGTGATGCCGTTACGGTGCGAATCGGACCTTGCTTGGCACGCTCTGCGAATGACGCAATGACGGGCGCGTGGGCGACGTCAGGTTTGGCGGAGCCATCGACAGCGGGAACGTGCTGCATGGCGTCGAAATACGCGCGCCAGTTGTCAGGTACGGAGCCGGGATTGTTCAGATACGCTTCGTACAGTTCTTCAACGTACGGCGCGTTACCTCCAAACAAATAGGAGTTGGAGAAGTACTGCTGCATCATCTTGCTCACCTTTCTTTCGCGTTTCGCGAGATTAGATGGGTTTAAATAACCTTCCGCGACACGGCCTGACCGGTTAGCGGATCGCACATCAAGTTGTGGGGGAAGGGCTACGGTGACCTGAAGTGTTTCAGACGCGAGGATAGCATATTTATGTTGGCCAACCCAAGGAGTCGGTAGCCCTGTTTGATGGATTTGTACGACAGCAACAAGGTGATTGCCTTGTGCGGAGGCGTCCCTTCCGCCGCGGACCGCCAGTCGCGAAAGTTCAGCGTCGCATGCGCGGGCACCTGCTCTTCTACGCACCACATTGCAGGCCGTTGGTGACGCAGACATAACCCTTTGCAAAAGTAAGGCCAATCCACAACCAGAACAGCAGGAAGAAGGTGACGAACGGGACGTGCCGATCAATGATCTGGCGCGGAGTGACCCGGCGCACCAGCTTTACCGCCGGGCTGCTGATAATCTGCATCAACGGGTACACGACATTGCTGTCGCGCGACTTGCCGGCGAGGACCGCGAGGAGGCCCTGCCCTAGCAGTGTATATCCGGCGATTTCAACCAATACGCGCATCATGCTGATCAAAAACAGTTCCGGTGACGTCATGTGTTTTTCTCGTTGGTGATGACGGATCAGTCCGTGCGGACAACGTATTGTATATGACGCGTTTTACAAAGATTACGACGCGCGCTTAAAACCAATAATTACATGGGGACACGCATGAACTACGAAAAGTATCGCCACCACTATCAGGGCTGCCTGTTCGAAGCATTCAGGCGCGCCCCCTGAAATCAATCGACGCTTACAAGCTCGCGCTGCTCCATGAACCGCAATTTGTCAGGGCCGCGGCATGCACTGCGCACCTGTATGCGTCGCTCGGGCAATTGGATAATGCCGAGCGCTATTTTCTCGAGACATTGCGACTGGACCCGGCCAATGGCGAGATGCATTTCAATCTCGGCTTTATTTATGACCGGCAGCGCAAGCCTGAGCAGGCCATTGCCGCGTTCAGGGAAGCAGTCCGCCTCAAACCTGGAATCGATCGCGCGTGGTACGGGCTGGGAATGACATACGCTGGCCTCGGCCGGCATAGCGAGGCGGCGCATGCCCTGGAAGAGGCCGGCAAGCTGCAGCCGATGAGCGCCGATGTCTGGTATGCGCTCGGCATGGCCTCCCATCATGCGAACGTGCCGGACCGGGTGAAGGAAGTCGTCATGCATCTGCATCGCTTCGATCCTTTGACGTGCCGCCGGCTCATACATGAGGCACAACGCGACGACCTCAACCACCTGGTCAAGGATCTCGCGGTTTAACTCCGCATTCGGCATCGCGGTTTGGATGCAATGCCATATTTCCCCGACCGCGATGGATAACGCCGTCTCCCGTACTGGATTCCTTCGAAACCTTAAATAATTGCAATTCAGACAAGCCTATATTATCGTTGCTTTAGTTAACTAAATTGCAACCTAATTGGGGTAGGCGCCACATGTCAGACCTGTGCCAGGAAACCGTCGGCATCATGAATCAGGCCTCAGGCTTCTCTTCGGAGACACGTCTGTATGAGCTTGATACGCCCCTCCCACACACGCTGCTGGTCGAAAGCTTTGTCGGCAAGGAAGAGCTGTCGGCCCTGTATGAGTACCACGTCAATTGCCTTTCCAGCGACACGCACATTGAGCTCAAACGCCTGCTGGGCCAACAAGTCACTTTGCGCACTCGCCTGGCCGACGGCACGCAGGGCACACGCACCGGTTATGTCGCGGCGGTCTCCCAGCTCGGCGGCGATGGCGGCTTCGCGCGATATCGGCTGAC
>JBBWZW010000092.1:0-2909 GCA_039649305.1 Burkholderiales bacterium | reverse complement strand
TGTCAGCCGTGCGGATAATAGTTATGGGGATCGCAACCTGTTTTGCGCTTGTGTGCCCGTGGAAGCTTATCAAAGCTAAAACACGCAATTTGCCTGACTCCCCTCTCCCGAAGCGGGAGAGGCGCTGGGGATGAGGGAGGCCCGCCGAGGAAGACGCATCAAAGACACGTTTGAATTAAAGGTCTCGACACGTAATACATCTGCGGTATGCGCGCGCCCGCACCCCCGGCCCCTCTCCCGCGTGCGGGAGAGGCGCGCCCCCCATTGAACCTCGTTAAGAAAATCCCAACTAAGCAATTGGTTTAAGCTATCATATCGATGCAGACTATCAATTTCACTTTATGATAGTTGCGAGCTATTATTCAACCCATCGAACCTTCCTTTAAACCCACCAACAAGAGAGCTATCAATGTCGATTATCAATACCCAAGTAAAACCGTTTAACGCAACCGCATATCACAATGGCAAGTTCGTCCCGGTTTCCGATGCCGACCTGAAAGGCAAATGGTCCGTAGTGGTTTTCTATCCGGCCGACTTCACATTCGTCTGCCCGACTGAGCTGGGTGACCTGGCTGACAACTATGACACCTTCAAGTCCCTGGGCGTGGAAGTCTACGGCGTGTCGACAGACACCCACTTCACCCACAAGGCATGGCACGACACATCGGAAACAATCGGCAAGATCACTTACCCGCTGATCGGCGACCCGACCGGCGCGATCACCCGTAACTTCGACGTGATGATCGAAGAAGAAGGCCTCGCACTGCGCGGCACCTTCGTGATCAATCCGGAAGGCCAGATCAAGCTGTGCGAAATCCACGACAACGGCATCGGCCGCGACGCGCAAGAACTGCTGCGCAAAGTGCAGGCAGCCCAGTACGTAGCATCGCACCCGGGTGAAGTTTGCCCAGCCAAGTGGACTCCAGGCGCTGAGACTCTGTCTCCTTCGCTCGACCTCGTCGGCAAGATCTAAATCTGCATCCGGCCGCGTCGGCAACGGCGCGGTCTCCGGGACGCAATTTACCGCGTCCCGCGGTACCACTCCCCGATCAACCTGTCCGATCCGGCAAGCCCCAGGCTGATCCGGCGGTGGCATTGCGCCCTCAATAACTTTAAAAGCGAGAACATCATGCTAGACGCCAACCTCAAGACCCAACTGAAAGCCTATCTCGAAAAAGTCACCCAGCCGATCGAGATCATCGCGTCGCTGGATGACGGCGACAAATCGAGCGAAATGCTCGCTCTGCTGAAAGAGATCACCGAACTGTCGAATCGCATCACGCTCACCGAACGCCGCGACGACGGTGAACGTGCGCCCTCGTTCGCCCTCAACCGCACAGGCAGCAACATGGGTATCCGCTTTGCCGGCATCCCGATGGGTCATGAGTTCACTTCGCTGGTGCTGGCGCTGTTGCAGGTGGGCGGCCACCCGCCGAAAGCCGACGCCGATGTGCTGGAACAGATCCGCAATCTCGAAGGCGAATACCTGTTCGAAACCTATATCTCGCTGTCGTGCCAGAACTGCCCGGAAGTCGTGCAGGCGCTGAACCTGATGGCCGTGATCAATCCGAACATCCGCCACGTGATGATCGACGGCGCGTTGTACCAGGACGAAGTCAACGCACGCCAGATCATGGCTGTGCCGACCACCTTCCTGAACGGCCAGACCTTCGGCCAGGGCCGCATGGGCCTCGAAGAGATCCTCGCCAAGCTCGACACCGGCGCAGCGCAGCGCGAAGCTGCGAAGATCGCGCAGAAAGAAGTGTTCGACATGCTGGTGGTGGGCGGTGGCCCGGCCGGCGCCTCGGCCGCGATTTACTCGGCACGCAAAGGCATCCGCACCGGCGTGGTCGCCGAGCGTTTCGGTGGCCAGGTGCTCGATACGATGGGCATTGAAAACTTCATCTCGGTGCAGGAAACCGAAGGACCCAAACTCGCGATGGCGCTGGAACAGCACGTGAAGACGTATGACGTCGATATCATGAACCTGCAGCGTGCTGAAGCACTGGTGCCGGGCGTTGACGCGATCGAAGTGAAGCTCGCCAGCGGCGCAACCCTGAAGGCAAAGACGGTCGTGCTCGCCACCGGCGCACGCTGGCGCGAAATGAATGTGCCGGGCGAGAAGGAATACCGCAACCGCGGCGTTGCCTACTGCCCGCACTGCGATGGCCCGCTGTTCAAAGGCAAGCGTGTGGCGGTCGTCGGCGGCGGTAACTCTGGCGTGGAAGCAGCGATCGACCTCGCCGGCATCGTGGCGCATGTCACGCTGCTGGAGTTTGATACCCAACTGCGCGCCGACGCGGTCCTGCAGCGCAAGCTCCACAGCCTGCCGAACGTGACGGTGATTACCCAGGCCCAAACCACCGAAGTGACCGGCGACAGCAACAAGGTCAATGGCCTGCGCTACACCGACCGCAAGACCGGCGAAGCGCGCAGCATCGAGCTCGAAGGCATCTTCGTGCAGATCGGCCTGTTGCCGAATACCGACTGGCTGAAAGGCACCGTCGCCCTCAGCAACCGTGGCGAGATCGAAGTCGATGCGCGCGGCCAGACTTCGGTGCCTGGCGTGTTCGCAGCCGGCGACGTGACGACTGTGCCGTACAAGCAGATCGTCATCGCCATGGGCGAAGGCTCGAAAGCTGCACTGAGTGCGTTTGATCACCTCATCCGTACTTCGGCGCCTGCGGAAGAGAAGGTTGCAGCGGCGGCATGATTCTCCGCTGGATGTAGGGCGGATCTGAACTGACCCGCCCTACCTCATTGCCGTTTTGGCGGCGCAGGTCCGCGTGTCACAAGGCCCACGGCGTAGATGCGACGAAGGACAATGTTGAGTTTTCATCCCAACCAACGCACTACATTTCACGCGCGACACTGAATCGCCGCATGGGCACAGAGTGCCTCTTCCAGGT
>JBBWZW010000088.1:0-3593 GCA_039649305.1 Burkholderiales bacterium | reverse complement strand
GGTGCGGGGTCTCAGAAGCCATAGCCGATAGTAAAGTGAAGTCGCATCTTGCGCGTCTGGTGGCCATAAGCGACGTCGACATTGACGGGCCCGATCGGGCTGCGCCAGCGCGCGCCGGCGCCGGTGCCGCGCTTGAGGCTCATATCACCCCAGGAATCGGCCGCATCCCCGGCATCGGTGAACAGCGCCGCGCCCCATTGCGGTGTAACCCAATAAACCAGTTCCGCGCTCAGCACCGTAAGCACGGTCCCGCCCACCACTGCGCCCGCTTCCGGCACGCCGATGGTGTTGTATCCATAGCCGCGGACGCTCTGGTCGCCGCCGGTACGGAACAGCAAATCACCCGGGACATCGAGCCGGGTGGCGCCATGTACCTGGCCTGCCTGTGCACGCAGCACAGCCTGCCATCGGTTCACCATAGGTGAAAGCCAGGTCGCATTGCCGACCATGCGCACGATGTTGGTGTTGTTGATGATCCCGCGCAGTCCGCCATCAAGTTCGAGGGAGGCGACATAACCGCGCCGCGGCGAAATCGGATTGTCGACCCGGCGCCTGGTGTAGACGTAGGTCCCGATCAAAGCCTGGCGATTGTTGACGAAGGCGTCGCCGACGCGCTGCCGGTCCGCCAGGAACGATACGCCCCAGACGTGCTCGTCGGTCTTCACCGGACTCGTGACGCGGGCGCCGAACCGGATGGTGTCGGTCAGTTCGCCGGCGATATCGGTCCGTTCGAACCGGCCGTCGACACTCGGGCGCCAGCCGTTGTGCAACGCCGGAAGCAGCACCCTTGACGACACGCGGCTGGTCTCGCGGTCGAGCAACAAATCCGACTCGAGCCGCCAGTTCCGTTGCAGGAAATTACGGTCCAGCCATTTCACCTGGAAGCGCGGACCGACGTCGGTCGAAAAGCCGATACCCAGGCCCAGTCGCTTGCGCTCGTTTTCCACGACGTCGACCCTGACCGGCACGTTGCCCGGGCGGGCCGGGTTGATTTCGACGGAGGCGAACGCCGACCGGAAATACCCGCTGTCCTGCAGGCGCGCCTGCAACTCGTTCAGCTTTTCCTGCGAATACGGATCGCCCGGACGGATCGGATTGAGCTCATCGACGGTGTTGCGCGAATAACGCTGCAAACCTTCGACCTGCACCTCGCCGAACGTAAAGAACGGCCCGGAATCGACTTCGACCGTCAGGTCGGCGATGCGTTTCTCCGGATCGACCCGCGCTTCGCTGGAGCCGATCGTCGCCGCTGCAAAATCACGCACCAGCAGGTTCTTCAACAAGGCGCCTTTTGCACTATTCCAGTCGGCCTGACGGAACCTCTCTCCGGACTCCAGCGCCCATTGACGCCGCAGGCGGTTCATCCTTGGTTCATCCCGGCGCGGACCAGCGGCAATATCCCCGGTAAAGCGTATATCGACCGAACCTACGCGTGTGGGCTCGCCAAGCGTGATCTGGAAGCGCGCGATCGGGAGCGCCCCTTCCTTGACCAGCGTCGCGTTGACTACCGGGGAGAAATATCCTTCGGTGGCCAGCAATTCACGGATCTGCTGCGGCGTGATCTCCACCAGTCGTTCCAGCTCTTCCGGGGTAAGCTGTGGATCGGATTCGTGGCGTCGTATCTCGAGGTGTTCGTCCAGCACCGGCGCAACCGGACCTGCGCCGGTAATTTCGACCGTGTACTTGCGTGCGGTCTGGGCGGCCGCTGACAGGCACGCGCCGAGCATCAACATGAGCGCGACGGCGAGCATCAGCGGGTTCCGATACAATCGGAAGCGCGCGCGGTGGAACCCGAACCGACCCGGAATACTCGCCAGTCTTTCTGACATAGTGAAATTTTGCCGTAGATAACTCGCTATTAGAACACGCGCGCCGAATATCGCTGTTGTGCAAGCTCTATCCGCGCCGCCCTTTTTCCCGGCGCTGCGGACCTGACTGTTCTTGATCAAGCGCACCACACCCGGGGAATCCCGAAACTTTTCCCGGCAAGGCCACGTCGCATCTGTGCGCCACCGTCCCTACGGCCGCCGGCATCAGCATGGAAGTTTTCTTTTTCGCTTCAGAAGGAGAACACAGTGTCCGACTCATCGCAGGCGTGTTCGCGGGGTACCGCGCAATGAACCGATCCAGAGCGGTCATTCCCAAGCCAGGGCGCTGTGCGCTCACCAGTGCCCGGCCCGAGCCGCACCCGGTGTTGAAACTACGCGAGGCGATCGCCCTGATCGTCGGCGTCGTCATAGGCGCCGGCATATTCAAGGCGCCGTCGATGGTGGCCGGCATGACTGAAAGCGTCGGGTGGATGTTTGGCGCATGGGCACTGGGCGGCGTCATGTCGATCATCGGCGCGCTTTGCTATGCGGAATTGGCAACCGCCTACGCGCACGCCGGCGGCGATTATCATTTCCTGCGCCGCGCCTACGGCCGCTCGGTCTCTTTTCTGTTTGCATGGGCGCGCTTCTCCGTCATCACGACCGGCTCGATCGCCCTGCTCTCGTTTGTGTTCGGCGATTACCTTAGCCAGGTCCTGCCCCTGCCCGCCTTTGGCCAGGCATGGAGTTCAGCGCTTTACGCGGCCGCGGTGATCGTCGTGCTTACCGTGGTAAATGTGCAGGGCATCAAGGCCGGCTCAGCCACGCAAACCTGGCTTACCGCCGTCGAGGTCGGCGGATTGCTGCTCATCGTCATCGCCGCACTGTTTCTGGTCGGGAACGGCACCGGGGCCGTCGCGCCGCCGGCATCGTCCGCGAGCGCGCCTGCGCCGACAGTTGCATCGTTTGGCCTGGCGATGGTGTTCGTGCTGCTGACCTACGGCGGCTGGAATGAAGCGGCGTACATCAGCGCCGAACTGAAAGATGTACAACGGAACATGGTCAAGGCGCTGGTCGTATCCCTGGTGGCCATTACCGCGCTCTACATGCTTGTTACATGGGCCTACTGGAAAGGCCTCGGCCTGTCCGGCATGGCCAAGTCTGATGCAGTCGCAGCCGATCTCATGCGCCTGGCCTTCGGCACAGTCGGTGAAAAAATCATCGCGGTACTGATCGCGATCGCTGCGCTAACGTCGATCAATGCGACCATCATCGTCGGCGCCCGCACCAGTTACGCCGCCGGACGCGACTGGCGCATCCTGTCCAGGCTTGGCGAATGGGACGAGGTGCGCAGTTCACCGACCAATGCGCTCCTCATCCAGTGCGCTGCTGCGTTGCTGCTGGTGGTCGTGGGCACCGTGGCCGGCGGCGGCTTCAAGTCCATGGTGGAATTTACCGCACCGGTATTCTGGCTGTTTTTCCTGCTCTCCGGCGTGTCCCTGTTTGTGTTGCGCGTGCGAGAACCGGACACCCACAGGCCGTACAAAGTACCGCTGTATCCGTTCCTGCCACTGCTGTTTTGCGCCATGTGCGCGTACATGCTGTGGTCCAGCCTTTCGTATGTTTACAGTCAGTCTCTGGGCGGCCTGAATGCCGCATGGATAGGCGTCGCCGTGCTGGCGGTCGGTCTCGCCTTGCTGCTGCTGATACGTACTCCGCCGTTTGACCCCAAGCAATCCACCATTCCCCACGAGTTTCGCTAAGGAGAGAAGCATGATTTCATCT
>JBBWZW010000076.1:0-2966 GCA_039649305.1 Burkholderiales bacterium | reverse complement strand
ACTGTTCTATCCCGAGATTCTCGGTTTCCGCGAAGGCTACCGTCCGCCCTTTAAATTCCCCGGCATCTGGCTTTACAACAGTGAAGACTAGTCGGATTACGGCATCGTCCACATCATCGGGATCGACCCAAACGACCCGGAGGGACTGCTCGCTTACCTGGGGGACAAGTCCGCCGCCGAGGAGGCGGGTACCGGCACAGTCGACCACATTGCATTTCTCGCGACCGACCTGCAAGGCACGCATGCCCGCCTGAAGCGAGCGGGATATCAGTGGAAAGACCGAACGGTGCCCAGCCTCGGTTTGCATCAAGTCTTCATCGAAGACCCTTCCGGCGTCACGATCGAACTGAACTATCCGGCTGAAGAGGCGGAGTATCTGAATAATCAGGCCAAGGCTTAAGCCGGGCATGAAAGGGAAACACCATGAATAAAGCAGGCAGCACGCGTCCACGCGCACTCATCGTGGGTGGTTCACTCGGGGGACTTTTCGCCGCAAACATCTTGCATCGGGCAGGCTGGGAAGTGCGGGTCTTCGAGCGCGTCGCGGAAGAACTATCCGGCCGCGGCGCCGGAATCGTCACCCACCCTGAACTGTTTCGCGCATTGGCTTGTGCCGGCATCGAGGTCGATGACTCCATTGGCGTAAAGGTAGACTCAAGGGTCACTCTCGCATCGGACGGCTCGGTATTGGGTGAAGTCGACATGCCGCAGATTCTGACGGCATGGAGCTGTTTGTTCCGTCTGCTGCACAGCGGTCTGCCAGACGGCATTTACCGCAATGGCGTCAACGTCGTCGCTGCGGATAACAGCAGCGATGGCGCCGTCATTACCTTTGCGGATGGCTCGACTGAACACGGCGACTTGGTCATCGCAGCGGACGGCATCCGGTCAACGATTCGACAACGATTGCTTCCGACGGTGAAGCCGGAATATGCCGGGTATATCGCCTGGCGCGGGCTGGTTGACGAGCGCGACCTGTCACAGCCAACACGCGACGCGCTCCTCGAAAAATTTGCATTCTGCCTCCCGCCCCAGGAGCAGATGCTTGGCTATCCGGTCGCCGGATTAAACAATGCGGTTGCAGCCGGCGAGCGCCGCTTCAATTTCGTCTGGTACCGGCCTGCCGATGAACAAACCGCCCTCCCCGACCTGCTCACCGACGTCACCGGCAAGCGCTTCGAAGGCGGCATCCCTCCGCACTGTATCCGTCCGGATATTCTCGAGGCAATGCACGCCGCAGCGCGAGAGGTGCTTGCACCGCAATTTGCAGAAATCATCCGCAAGACCCCGCAACCTTTTTTCCAGCCGATCTTTGACCTGCAATCACCGCAACTCGCATTCGGACATATAGCGTTGCTGGGCGACGCTGCTTATGTCGCTCGTCCTCACTGCGGGATGGGCGTGACCAAGGCCGCCGGAGATGCACTCGCCCTCGCAGACGCATTGGACCGCACCGGCGACGTGCAGGCCGCACTGATGGAATATGAATCCAGCCGTATTGCGTTCGGGGATGCCGTCGTCAATCATGCGCGCCATCTTGGCGCCTACATGCAGGCACAGCTCAAGAACCAGGCCGAGCGAGAAATGGCAGAGCGTTACCGCACGCCCGAAGCAGTGATGCGCGAAACTGCCGTGTCCACGCCGTTCTACTGATTTACTGAACAGGAGCACTGGCGATTCGACTATCGCGTCGCCAGGATCGAAGGGATTGGGGTAGGTCAGTCCCGCCGTGGAGTAGTGCCGAGGGACGGGATGGGCTCGCGGTCTGAACCGGGCGGAACACGGTTCCGTCCTACGAGCGGGAAGCGGTACAACCGTGACAGCATTGCATTGATTGCGGCCATGCGCACCTGCATGACCGCCACCCTGCTAGACACTAGCGTGTCATCTTGCTCCCCTCAGGGGCAAGTGTGTTTCCATAAATCCAGCCGAAGGTGGCAAGCATTACGCAGACTTTTGCCGTGAACATTGTCTTTTCGCGGCCGTCCATGACTCCCCATGCTTGTCTTTTGAAGGACTCTGCTACTGGCTTTAATGGTGCGTTCATAATCAACTCCTCTTAATTGGCGTAATTGCCACGACAAATCCTGGCCCTGCATGCTGCTTACCGGGCTTACCTGCTCTCGTTATTCTTAACCACAAACGGTAGACACTAGCTCACATGCGATCGGGTGGCTGGTTTGTCGTCGAGGGCAGCCAGATGAATATCTTCTGATTTAAATGCTCGGCTGCATTGTTGTTTGGCGCGGGCTCCATGGTTTAGCCCCTCGCAGGACAACCATCGAAACGTGATGTAAAACCAGTCTACCCCATATATATGCCCTACGGGCTAATAAATTGACTGTCAATTAAAGAAGTTCTGGCGGGTCTGAACGTGCGAAAGACGTATAACGCGGGTGAATCGGCTTTATTGCAGAACCTCCGCTGTACCGCGCCAGCAGGATTCCTTCGCGTTTCACTGGCTTTGGTTGCACGCCGCGCGCATCCAATGGAACACTTGTGCAGGTCAATGCCACTCATTTCATGCCCAAGTCTGCAGGTGCGTCGCCGCCTGGACGAGCGGCATACAAGGCTTTAAGCCCCAATGTAGCGAGGAGGTGAAAAAGTACCTGATGAGCGAGGTCGCCAAGCAATGGGACGAATCCCCCGCAAGAGGTCGCGTGACATCGCGAGCACAATCGATCAAAAAGTCGATTGCCAACAAGTTGGACATAAACCAAAAATTATTTGACGGGGCTGACGGGCGGAACGCCTTATCGTCATAGGCGTTTGCAAACGCATCGGTGAACTATCCACTGGCCCCGCATTTTTACTTCATTGTCCGGATTTATTCCGGCGATCCGGACTGAGGTCGAATCAACACCCCTGGTAAAAACTCAATCCCTGTACGCCGCACCAGTTCCGCGTAGGAGATCGGCCGGGCCGCCCGGGCTTCGTCGGTATTTTCAATCCAGTGCGCCCATGTA
>JBBWZW010000075.1:0-8579 GCA_039649305.1 Burkholderiales bacterium | reverse complement strand
TGCGATTGGCAAAAGAATAATATCAGGCGGCGTCCGCAGCTTGGCTTCCCACCTTTTCCACAAACGCCGCAAAGAAATCATCCGCCGTTTTCTTCGCCGCGCCATCGACCAACCGTGACCCGATCTGCGCCAGCTTGCCGCCGATCTGCGCTTTCACCACATAGGTAAGCAATGTGCCGGCGCCGTCGGGTGTCAATGTGACCTCCGCCCCACCCTTGGCGAAACCGGCCATGCCGCCTTCGCCCTCGAACCGCAGCGTGTAGGAATCGGGCGCGTTCATGTCGGCGAGATGCATTTTGCCGGAGAACCTGGCGCGCACCGGGCCCACCTTCGCGAGCATGACGATCTTGTACGAATTTTCGCCGATCGCGTCGATGTTCTCGCAACCGGGAATGCAGGCCTTGAGCAGTTCCGGGTCATTGAGGGCCGCCCACACCTTATCCTGCGGCGCGGGCACCAGCTGCGAGCTGGACATTTCCATAGTGTTCTCCTTGAGGTGAATTTGTTGTTGCGGTGCGCCGGACATCCAGTCCGGCCAGCGTCTTCCCGAGCTGGGCCAGGCTCACCAGATTATGCACCGGCAGGAAAAGATCAGCATGCGGCAGCATAGCCCGTATGCCTGCCGGCCGCGCTTCGAACCGTTTATAGCGCAGCAGCGGATTGAGCCAGATCAGCCAGCGGCTCGCGAGTTTGAGCCGCTCCATCTCCTTCGCCAGGCCATCGGCGGTCTCGCTATCGAGGCCGTCGCTGATCAACAGCACTACCGCGCCCTGCCCCATCAAGCGCCGCGCCCAACGTTGGTTGAAGTCCTTCAGGCAGGGCCCGATGCGTGTGCCGCCCGCCCAGTCCGACACGCGCTGCGATACTTCGTTAAGCGCGACATCGACATCCCGATTGCGCAACGAGCGGGTGATGTTGGTCAGGCGCGTACCGAACAAAAACGTGTGCACGCGATCGCGGTCGTTCGTCACGGCATGCGTGAAGTGCAGCAACATGCGCGTATAGCTCTCCATCGAGCCGGAGATATCGCACAGGATCACCAGCGTCGGCGGACGCCGGTACGGCGTATGGCGTCGCAATTCCACAATGCCGCCTGCCTCCTTCATCATCTGCTTCATCGTGTTGCGCAGATCCACGCGACCCGAATGCAGGCTCGGGCGGAAGCGCCGGCTCTGCAGTTCAGGCAGCGGCAGGCGCATAGCCGCAATCATTTCTTTGGCCTCGCGCAGTTCTTGCGGCGTCATGCTCGCAAAATCTTTTTTCTGTAGCAGTTCGCGTGCCGATATCGTGAACGTTGCGTCGATCGTCACGTCCGGCGGAAGCTCTTCCGATGGCGGCGAAGGGCGCGGCGCGTTTGGCATCATCGCCTGAGTGACCCGTTGCGATATCGCGGGCTTGTCTGCGGCCGCGGTACGCAGGCCGCTCAACAGGTTCAGCAGCTCCTGCAATTGGCGGCCGACGCGTTCCGGGTCGCGCCAGAACAGTCTGAATGCCTCGTCGAACAGGGCCTGATGTTCGCGTCGGTTGACCAGCACCGCCGACAGCGCGAAGTAAAGATCGTCCTGCCGCTCGACGCCGACGGTCTGCACGGCCTGCAGCGCATCGATCACCTTGGCCGGACCTATCGGCAGTCCGGCCCGACGCAGTACGCGTGCAAAATGAATGATGTTTTCCGCCAGCTTGCCAGTGCTTTCCGTCATTTCGGAGCAGGCCCTTCGTTGCGTACGTCTTCAACCATTTGCGACACGGTGGCAGTGTCCATCCGGCCAATGTCATCCTGATACTTGAGCACCACGCCCAGGGTCGAAGTGACGGCTTCCGGATCGAGGCTGGTCTTGTCGAGTGCGGTGAGCGATGCGGTCCAGTCGATGGTCTCGGCAACACCGGGCAGTTTATAGAGCTCCATCTGGCGCAGGCGCGCGATGAAGGCAACGACCTGGCGACTCAGTGTTTCGGCGGCGTGCGGCACTTTCCGACGGATGATCTCGAGTTCCCGCGCCTTGTCGGGATAGTCCACCCAGTGATAAAAGCAGCGACGCTTCACCGCATCGTGGATTTCGCGTGTGCGATTGGAGGTGATGATGACCAGCGGCGGTTGCTCCGCCTTAATGGTGCCGATTTCCGGAATGCTTACCTGGTATTCCGCCAACATTTCGAGCAGGTACGCTTCGAACGGTTCATCGGTGCGGTCGAGCTCGTCTATCAGCAGGATGGGCGCCTCTCCGGATGAACTTTCCAGCGCCTGCAACAGCGGCCGCTTGATCAGAAAGCGGTCGGTGAAGATATCGGTGGCGAGCTGGTCTTTCGAGGTTTGCCCCGCCGCTTCGGCCAGGCGGATTTCTATCATCTGGCGCGGGTAATTCCATTCATACACCGCGCTGGAGATGTCCAGGCCTTCGTAACACTGCAGCCGCACCAGCTTGCGGCCCAGGCCCGTAGCGAGCACCTTGGCGATTTCGGTTTTGCCGACACCTGCTTCGCCCTCGAGGAATAACGGGCGCTGCATGGTCATGGCAAGGTACAGGGTGGTCGCCAGGTGGCGTTCGGCGACATATTGTTCTGATGCGAGGAGTTGCAGTACTTGGTCGACTGAGGAAGGGAGGCTGGACATCGGATGGTAGGGAAGAGGTTTATCGATCAGTACGCGACGGCGCTCCCCACCCTGACCCTCCCCTTGAAGGGGAGGGAACTTCGACGCTTGCGGGAGAGAGGGGAGTGGTCTGGCTACTCCAGCGCTTGCGCTACTGCACGACCTGCGAGCACCGGGATGAGATGCGCCCGGTACTCCGCACTCGCGTGCAGATCAGAGTTCAGCCCATCCGGCGATACCTTGATCAACTTCACCGCGTCCGCAGAAAAATTCGCCGACAACGCCTTCTCCATATCCGTCGCCCGATAGACGCAACTCGCACAGCCGGTCACCGCCAGCCTGACGCCATTGGCACCTTGGCTGACGAACACACCGGCAGTAGCGAAGCGCGACGCCGCGTTGCGAAACTTCACATAGGCAGCTCTCTTCGGAATCGGGAAACTCACCGCGGTGATGATTTCATTCTCTTCCAGCGCGGTTTCGTACAACCCCTTGAAGAAGTCGTCCGCAGCGATCTTGCGGGTGTTGGTGTGTATGGTCGCACCCAGCCCGAGCACCGCGGCCGGATAGCAGGCGGCCGGGTCGCTGTTGGCGATGGAGCCGCCCAGCGTGCCCATGTTCCTTACCTGCCGATCGCCTATGCCGCCGGCCAGCAGCGCCAGCGCGGGGATCTCCCTCCGTACCTCTGTCGACTCGGCGACTTCGGCATGCTTGGTCATCGCGCCGATCACGAGCGTATCTGCTTCGCGGCGGATGCCACGCAGCTCGGCGATGCCGCCCAGGTCGACCAGGTTTTCCGATGCAGTGAGACGCAACTTCATCGCGGCGACCAGGGTCTGGCCGCCGGCAAGCGGTCTGCTGTCCGATTTTGCAAGCAGCGTGACCGCTTCATTCAGGCTCTTGGGCCGGTGCAGTTCAAATCCATACATGCTGCTCTCCTCAGGATGTTTTTTTAGCGGATTGGATGGCGCGCCAGACACGCTCGGGCGATGCCGGCATGTCGATATGCGTCACACCCAGCGGCGCAAGCGCATCGATCACGGCGTTGATGACCGCCGGCGGCGAACCGATCGCGCCGGCTTCGCCGCATCCCTTCGCCCCCAGCGGATTATGGGTGCACGGCGTAACGCGGTTGCCCACCTTGAAGTTAGGCATGTCGACTGCACGCGGCATCGCGTAATCCATGAAGCTGCCCGTCAGCAATTGACCGCTTTCCTTGTCATAGACGCAGTTTTCCAGCAGCGCCTGGCCGATCCCCTGCGCCAGTCCGCCGTGCACCTGGCCCTCCACTATCATCGGATTGATGATGTTGCCGAAGTCGTCCACCGCCGTCATGCCGACGATTTCGACCATGCCGGTGTCCGGATCCACTTCCACTTCACAGATGTGGGCGCCACCCGGAAAAGTGAAGTTGGTTGGATCGTAGAAAGCGGTTTCGTTCAGGCCCGGCTCAAGCTTGTCGAGTGGATAGTTGTGCGGCACATATGCGGAGAATGCGACCGCGCCGAAAGGCACGCTTTTGTCGGTGCCGATGACGGTAAATTTTCCGTCCTTGAACTCGATGTCGCTGGCCGAAGCCTCCAGCAGGTGCGCAGCGATCTTCTTGCCTTTGGCTTCGATCTTGTCGAGCGCTTTCATGATCGCCGACCCACCCACTGACAGCGAGCGTGAACCGTAGGTCCCCATGCCGAACGGAACGCGGCCGGTATCGCCATGCACCACATCGACCTGTTCAAACGCTACCCCAAGCCTCGATGCGACGATCTGCGCGAAGGTGGTTTCATGTCCCTGGCCATGACTGTGCGAACCGGTGAATACCGTCACACTGCCGGTCGGGTGGACGCGGATCTCGCCGACCTCGAACAACCCCGCGCGCGCACCAAGCGCACCGGCGATGTTGGAAGGCGCCAGGCCGCACGCTTCGATATACGTCGAGTAGCCGATGCCGCGGCGCTTGCCGCGCTTTTCCGCTTCCGCACGCCGTTGCGCAAATCCGTTCACATCAGCCAGCTCCATTGCCCCTGAGAGGCAGGCATTGAAGTCGCCGATGTCGTATTGCAGCGCGACCGGCGTCTGGTACGGGAAGGTGGTGATGAAATTGCGCCGCCGGATTTCCGCCTGGTCGATGTTCATTTCGCGCGCAACTGCCGACACCAACCGCTCGACTACATAAGCAGCCTCCGGCCGGCCCGCGCCGCGATAGGCGTCGACCGGAACGGTGTTGGTAAACACGCCATCGACTTCGCAGTAGATCGCGGGCGTGGTGTACTGGCCCGCCAGCAGCGTCGCATAGAGGATGGTCGGCACCGACGAAGCAAACGTCGAAAGATAGGCGCCGAGGTTGGCTACCGTATGCACGCGCATCGCCAGGAACTTGCCGTTCTTGTCGGTCGCCATTTCGGCGACTGTCGCATGATCGCGGCCATGTGCATCGGTCAGGAATGCTTCCGAGCGGTCGGACGTCCATTTGATCGGCCGGTTGATTTTCCGCGAAGCCCACGTGAGCGCCGCGTCTTCCGCATAGAGGAAAATCTTCGAGCCGAAGCCGCCGCCGACATCCGGCGCTATCACACGCACTTTATGTTCCGGCAGCGACAGCACGAAGGCGGTCAGCAGCAGCCGCTCCACATGCGGATTCTGGTTGGAGACATACAACGTGTAGCTATCATCGGACCGGGTGTAGCTCGCCACCACGGCGCGCGGTTCGAGTGCATTCGGCACGAGGCGGTTGTTGATGAGCTCGAGTTTGGTCACATGATCGGCACGTGCGAATGCAGCATCCACTGCCGCCTTGTCGCCGATCGACCAGGTGTAGCACTTGTTGTCGGGCGCTATGTCGTGCAACGTCGGTGCGCCGCTTTTGAGCGCGGCAGTCGCCTCCACAGCTGCCGGCAGCACGTCATAGTCCACCTCGATTAATTCCGCCGCGTCCCTCGCTTGCAGGTGGGTTTCGGCAATCACTACCGCGACCTGGTCACCGACGTGGAGTGCCTTGCCCTGGCACAGCAGCGGATGCGGCGGCTCTTTCATCGGCTGGCCCTTGACGTCGGTTATCAGCCAGCCGCACGGCAGTCCGCCGACCTTGTCGGCCGCCAGGTCTTCTCCGGTAAAGATGGCGATGACACCAGGATGTTTCAGCGCCGCGCTTTTATCGATGCTGTTGATCTTTGCGTGCGCATGCGGCGAACGCAGGAAGCAGGCATAGGTCTGGCCGGGAATCTGCACATCATCGGTGTAGTTGCCGTCGCCGGTCAGGAAGCGATAGTCTTCCTTGCGGCGCACCGAAGCGCCGATGCCTGATCCTAATTCAGCAGGTGCATTCATCTCATGCCCCCTTCATGTTGGCGGCGCCGAGCTGCACCGCTTTGACGATGTTGTGGTATCCGGTGCAGCGGCAGATGTTGCCATCGAGCTGCTCGCGGATAGTCTTTTCGGAGGCGTCCGGATTCTTCGTCACCAGGTCGACCGCGCTCATGACCATGCCCGGCGTGCAGAAGCCGCACTGGAGGCCGTGGCACTCCTTGAATGCCGCCTGCATCGGGTGCAGCTCACCATTCGCTCCGCACAGGCCTTCGATGGTGGTGACCTCGGCGCCCTGGAATTGCGCGGCCAGCGCCGAGCAGGATTTCACAGCATGACCGTTGACGATGACGGTGCACGCGCCGCACTGGCTGGTGTCGCAGCCTACGTGGGTACCGGTCAGCATCAGTCGGTCGCGGATGAGTTGGACCAGCAGTGTGCGCGAGTCCACCTCCGCGTTCACTGCCTTGCCATTTACGGTGAGGGATACATTGATTGCCACGACTATCTCCTTTATTGGATTTGTTGTTTGAACTGTTTTTCTTCCGGTCCATGCAGCGACCGGAATCAAGCTACCGTCTGAGTCACAAACCGAAAGCAAGCCGTGCAGCGTGGCACGTTGTACGTTTGAATACAGCGGAGAGTTGCAAGAGTGTCATTGGCTGACCTGTGACCATCTGAACACGCGCTTTCAATATCCAGTGGGAAAAGTATAAGGGGACAATCCGGACAGGCCGTTACCGTGCGTTACGGCGATTTACCCAAAAGTCTTTTTATTGTTCGTGCATCGCACCATAAACCAGCGGTGTGCCGGCGCGTGCGTCATACCCAGATACATCGGGAGGCACACCGATTGCTCCCATATCGGTGGCGCTTGAGCCCATGGAAAAGGGAACTGAAATGAAGCGGATTATCGTGATGATAAATCCAACTGCGCGTCATTCCACCAGCTTCGGCCTCCCTTCGAGCAGGAGCAGGTAGAGGCCCCTGTCATCCGGACCGAAGTACGCCTTGGCGGTGTAGTAGATGTGGCTGTCCACCGGAAATGGCTCACCAACCGGCGGCATGTGATCCAGTTGTTGTATGCCAAAGTCCGTTTTGGCTCCGTTCGCGCCTTCGTGTATGACTTGTACTCGCATGATGCGTGCCCCCTGCGTTCAGGTACTAGCAATAGATTCGCGCCGCAGGAAACAGTTTCAGGGGTTTTGACTGTGTCCTGATGAACGGAATGAAAAAAGGGCCGGCTGCTACGCCTGCCCTTCTTGCTACTCCTTTCGTACTCTGTTCAGAGTATCTGCACGACCTTTGCAATCGATGGCACACCTTTGGAATTAATCAGGAACAACATATAGTGCCCGGGCGGTGTGAGGTTCCTGGATTCCGGTGCAACAATGCTGACACCAGCGCTGCCTGGTATTTGCTGTACCGATAGGTGGTTGATTCGCTGGTTCGTGTTGAGCGTATGCGTCGTTGACCCCAGGCGTATGAAAGTGGCCTTCACGATATCCGTGGGTTCCGGCGTTCCAACGGTAAATCTTTGGTTGTAGACGATTGACGCAGGTGCGGAAGTGATCGTCGGCCGCGGACCGTTGAAGAGATATGGAGGCGAGTAGATCTCCGCATTGAAGTTTTCCACGCCATTGACCGGAGCCGGGCGCCCGCCACCGGTCGACAGTACCCTTCCATCCGGCAGCAGCAGCGCGGTCGAATGATAGACTCGTGCCACTTTCATGCTCGCCATGGTGGTCCACTGTTCCGTTTTCGGATTCCAGCTCTCGGCCGCCAACACCGCGTTTGCTGCGTCGTTGAAGCCACGTGACGCGGTACCGCCGGTGACGAGCACTTTGCCATCCGCTGTGATGGTGGCATTGTGGTGGCGTCGCGCGAATCTCATCGGACTGATCGTCCTCCATTTTGGATCGGTGTCCATAAGATTGATGGTCTCCACACTGGTGACCGGCGGATCGCCGCCACCCATGACCATCACTTTCCCGTCGCCATACAGGACAGAGGGTGCGTAGTCGCGCCATATCTCATGGTTGTGAGCGGCGACGTTGGTCCATTTCCCTGCGCCCGCTGTATCCAGGTAGGCCGACATCACTTCCGATCCCGACATGAACACCCGGCCGTCGGGCGCGAGATGCATGGGCGAATAGAACGTCACGTCGCGACTTGCGCCGGTCAGGTCCCTCCATCCGCGGTCAGGATTCCATACCTGGGGTATCAGGTTATGGCCCGTCGCGAGGGTCATCAGGCCAGTAGTGACGAGTACGTCGCCGTTAGCAAGCGTAACCGTGGTGGGATACCAGCGGCCCCCGTTCATGTTGCCGACTTTCTGCCAGGTGTTGGTGCGGAAATCAAAGATGTTGGTCGATGCAATGCCCTCACCGCCGCCGAGATCCCCGCCAGCCACGAACAGCCGCCCGTCAGGCAGCAAGGTGTGACCGCCGCAGAACAGATTGTCGTTCATGTTGGGGAAATAACCCGGCCTTTGCGGCACACCATCGGGCGGCAGGTCGAGTACGTAAGCCTTGGTGGAATCCCACTTGCCGACATGATCGTCGGCATCATTGTCGTTGGCCCAGCTCATCAATCTGCCGTCGGGCAGAAGCGTGAGGTGAACAGCGACCTGAGGCCAGTCATAAATCGGCGACCACTGCCCCATCGGCGCCGTCGTGCCAATCGGCTC
>JBBWZW010000059.1:0-7774 GCA_039649305.1 Burkholderiales bacterium | reverse complement strand
TTCCGGCGATGTCGGGATTGCCATCGACAATGGCAACCCGGCTGCCGCCGAGAGATGCGCACAACGCTGGGCGCGTATTTTCCCGAATCATTTTTACATCGAAGTGCAGCGCTGCGGCCAGCCCAACATGGAAAACCAGGTGCGGCATGCGGTGGCAGTGGCGGCAAAGCTGAAACTGCCGGTGGTTGCAACGCATCCGATACAGTTTCTGACGCAGGAAGAATTTACCGCCCATGAGGCGCGTACCTGTATCTCCGAGGGCGAGATTCTTGCCAACCCACGCCGTGCCAAGCGCTTCAACGAACAGCAATGTTTCAAGACGCAGGCCGAGATGGCAGAGCTGTTTGCCGACATGCCGGCGGCCCTGCAAAACACGGTCGAAATCGCCAAGCGCTGCAACCTGCAGCTGGAGCTCGGCAAGCCGAAACTGCCGAATTTCCCGACACCGGACGGCGTGTCGATCGACGAATTCCTCGAACTGCAATCGCAGGAGGGGCTGAACCAGCGCCTCCTGCAGTTGTTTCCAAGCGAGGAAGAGCGCGAGAAACAGCGGTCGCGCTACGAGGCGCGCCTGAAGTTCGAGACCGACACCATCATCAAGATGGGTTTCCCCGGTTACTTCCTGATCGTGGCGGACTTTATCCAGTGGGCCAAGAACAACGGCGTGCCGGTCGGCCCGGGCCGGGGTTCCGGGGCGGGTTCGCTGGTCGCGTATTCGCTGAAGATCACCGATCTCGATCCGCTCGAGTACGCGCTGCTGTTCGAACGCTTCCTGAATCCGGAACGGGTATCGATGCCCGACTTCGACATCGACTTTTGCCAGGAAGGCCGCGACCGCGTAATTCAGTATGTGAAGGATCGCTACGGCAGGGATGCGGTTTCGCAGATCGCCACTTTCGGTACGATGGCGGCGAAAGGCGCGGTGCGTGACGTCGGACGAGTGCTCGATATGAGCTACAACTTCTGCGACGGCATTTCCAAGCTCATCCCCTTCAAGCCCGGCAAGCTGGTGACGATCGCGGATGCGATCGAGGAAGAACCGCTGCTCAAAGAGCGCATGGAGAATGAAGAAGAGGTTAAGCAACTGCTGGACCTCGCGCAGCAAGTCGAAGGCATTGCCCGTAACATCGGCATGCACGCCGGCGGCGTATTGATCGCGCCCGGCAAGCTGACCGACTTCTGCCCGCTCTATACGCAGGGTGGCGATGCCGGCGTGGTTTCGCAGTACGACAAGGACGACGTGGAGGCGGTCGGCCTGGTCAAGTTCGACTTTCTGGGACTGACCACGCTGACGATCCTCGACCGGGCGGTACGCTATATCAAGCAGCTCGATCCGGCGATGGCCGATTTCGACCTGGCGAAGCTGCCGCTGAAAGACAGGCCGTCCTACGAGTTGCTGGCCAAGGCCAAAACCGTCGCCGTGTTCCAGCTTGAAAGCCGCGGCATGCAGGGCATGCTGAAAGACGCCCGGCCGGACCGCTTCGAAGACATTATCGCGCTGGTGGCGCTGTATCGCCCGGGTCCGATGGACCTGATCCCGGATTTCTGCCGACGCAAGCACGGCGAGAGATTCGAGTACCCGGATCCGCGTACTGAAGGCATCCTGTCCGAAACCTACGGCATCATGGTGTATCAGGAGCAGGTGATGCAGATGGCGCAGGTGATCGGCGGCTACTCGCTCGGCGGCGCTGACTTGCTGCGTCGCGCGATGGGCAAGAAGAAAGCCGAAGAGATGGCGGAGCATCGCGAGTTGTTCCGCGCAGGCGCCGCGATCAACGGGCTGACGAAAGAAAAGGCCGACGAGATCTTCGACTTGATGGAGAAGTTCGCCGGCTACGGCTTCAACAAGTCGCACGCCGCCGCGTATGCATTGCTGTCGTACCACACCGCATATCTGAAGGCGCACCATCCCGCCGCATTCATGGCAGCCAACTTGTCGCTGGCGATGGACGACACCGACAAGATCAAGATCCTGGTCGAGGATGCGATCGATATCTGCGGGCTGACCTTGCTGCCGCCGGATATCAATCAGTCCGATTACCGGTTTACGCCGGTGGGCGAGGCGGGCAAGAAAGCCACGCAAATCCGCTATGGCCTGGGCGCAGTCAAAGGTTCCGGCCAGAACGCGATCGAAGCGATCGTCGCCGCGCGGCAGTCTGGACCGTTCACCGACCTTTTCGACTTCGTCAAGCGCGTCGACAAGCGCCAGATCAACCGCCGCACGATCGAATCGCTGATCCGTGCCGGTGCCTTCGATTGCTTCAGTGTCGATCGCGCGATCCTGCTGGCAACGGTCAACTTCGCAATGGAATGCGCGGAACAGGCCGAGGCGTCCGCGAACCAGGTGAGCCTGTTCGGCGGCGATGAAGACGAAAACATGAAGCCGGACTATGTGAAGGCCGCCCCATGGACCGACAAGCAAAAGCTTACCGAGGAAAAATCGGCGCTCGGCTTTTATCTGTCGGGCCACCTGTTCAACGCATACGCCGAGGAGGCGCGAAGGTTTGCACGTACCAAACTTGCAAGTCTCGAGCCCGCACGCGAGCCGCGGTTGATCGCAGGCGTCATCAGTGGGGTGCGTACGCAAATGACCCAACGCGGCAAGATGGTGATCGTGTCGCTCGACGATTCGACCGCGGTGGTCGACGTGACCGTCTACAACGAACTTTACGATCCCAACAAGCACCTGTTCAAGGAGGACGAATTCCTGGCGGTGCAAGGCAAGGTAATGGAGGACCGCTTCTCGGGCGGGTTGCGCATCACCGCTGAGAAGGTAATGGATATTGCCGGCGCGCGCGCTCAATTCGCCAAGCAGCTCGCTTTCTCGCTGACCGACCGTATCGACACCGCACAAATCAAAACGATCCTGGCGCCGTATCGTTCCGAAGCCGGGTTGCCTGTGACTATGCGCTACGTCAGGCAAGGTGTCGGCTGCGAAATCCGCATTGCTGACGAATGGCGTGTGGCGCCGGCCGACGCGTTGAAGCAATCGCTGGTAGATTGCCTCGGTGTGCAGGGCGGCGTTGAGGTCGAATATTGATCTGGTTGGCAGGCGCCAGTGGCCGCCTGCCGAAATCCCGGATCGTTCCCTGACCGAACGCCAGGCGCTGAACCGCACCACCTCTAAAAAAATAACCCCAGATTAAACAGGGATGTCATGACCACAGTCCTTAGGCCCGCACCCAAGGCTCAGCAAGTCCTTGCGTATCTCCCGTTCACGCTCTTTTTCCCGATCGGCGTTGTTTACGCCGGGTTTCTTGCATTTCTGCTCGCGCTGGTTGCCGATGGCGACTATCGCGCCCGCTGGGAAAACATCAAGGCCAACCCGATGTTCCGCCCGATACTGCTTTTGTCGGCGGTGTTCTGCATCATCGCGCTGTATTCCGACTGGCACGGTAAGGAATTCTGGTCCGGATTCGCGCATTACCAGACCTACCTGATTTTGCTGCTGTTCCTCAGTGTCGGCGCCGGGGAGTGGCAACACAAGGCCGTCAAAGTGTTTGTCGCGGGTGCCGTGTTTGCGGCGACCGTGTACTACCTGACCCTCGTTGGCGCAGTGCCGGCGAAATTGCCGTTCACCAGTTACGTCATCTATAGCGGCAACAAGTCGATCCTGCTCGGCCTGCTGATGTCGATTGCCGCAGGCTTCGTGTTTCACGACCTGCTCAGTCGCCACACCGCGCATGACCTGAAGGCAAAGGCATGGCGCATCGCTACCTTCCTGTATATTTGCGGCGCGTTGATGTTTGTGTCGAAAGGCCGGACCGGCTACCTGGTATTCCTGGCGCTGATTCTTCTCGCCATGCTGAAATCGGCACGTATATCGTTACGTGGCTGGGGCGGAACCATCGTCGTGCTGGCGCTGCTTACCAGCTTGACGTGGCAGAATTCTGACTCGCTCCGTACGCGTATCGGCGAGACAGTTAGCGACGTGCAGCGCTTTGCCGAAAATCCGACCGGATACGCGCAAACCAGCACCGGCATACGCCTGCAGATGTACCGTCAAACCCTGGATATGATTGCGGAAAAACCATTGCAAGGTTTCGGAATAGGCTCATGGATGCCGGTCTTTCTTGAACGATACGGAAGCACGATCGCGGAAGCAGCAATCACTCCGCATAACGACTACCTGCTTTACGCAGCGGAGGGCGGCATGATCGGACTGGGCGCATTGCTGTTCATCTGGCTGACGCAATTGCGCATTGCGCTCGCGATGAAGTCGCGCGAAGGCGCGTGGCTTTGCTTTCTTACCGTAGCGATGATGATCTGCGGCATGTTTAACGCAGTCCTGCGTGATGGCATTTTTGCAATGGCATTCATGATCCTGTTAGCGATTCCGTTGGCTGGTGCAATTCGTGCGCCCAGTCCGGCGACAGAGAAGGAAAAATAATGAAGTTGCAAGGACACTCAAAGCGTCTGTTCCTGATGCTGCGGCCATACAAGAACCGCCTGGCGCTCGCATTCCTTGGCATGATGCTCACCGCCGCGACCGAACCCGCGCTGGCGGCGCTGATGAAAATCCTGCTCGACAAAGGCTTTGCAACCGGCAAGCCCACATTTGCGCTGTGGACCGTGCCGGTCTTCGTCATCGGCATTTTCGTGGCCAGGGGGATATCGACCTTTGTTACCACTTACATGATGACCTGGGTTTCCACCCGGCTGCTCAATGAACTGAGGCAGTTAGCGTTCAATCGCATCCTTGATGTGCCGCTCGGCTTTTATTCGAGCAATTCGGTCGGACGCGTGATCAACGCAATGATGTTTGAAGTCCAGCAGATCGTCGACATGATCAAGAACGTGCTGACTTCGGTGATCCGGGACACATTGACGACGATCGGGTTGCTCAGTTACCTGCTTTGGGTTAACTGGCGCCTGACCATTATCACGCTGGTGCTCATTCCGTTGATTGCAGTGATTGTCCGCCTGACCGGTAAGCGCCTGCGGAAGCTGAACAAGGAGTATCTGTCGATCAATGCAGAACTCACACAGGTGATCGAAGAAACCACGCGTGCGCATCAGGTAATCAAGATTTTTGGCGGACAACAATACGAACAGACACGCTTCGAAGAGCGAGCCGGCAGGTTGCGCCGATATGCGATGCGGATGGCAACCACCTTCGCTGCAACGGTGCCGATTACGCAAGTCGTGACGGCATGCGCCGTGTCGATCGTGATTGTGATTGCGTTGATCCAGTCGAGCCAGGGACAGGCGACAGTAGGCGGCTTTGCGTCGTTCATCACCGCGATGCTGATGCTGCTTACTCCATTGAAGCACTTGGCAGAAGTGAATGGACCGTTGCAGCGTGGACTGGCGGCGGCCGAGGCAGTCTTCGGGTTGATCGATGCAAAGCCGGAACGGACCACCGGCAAGGTGCTGCCGGGACGCGCACAAGGCCGGCTGGATTTCGTCAACGTCTCGTTCTCCTACCCGGAGCAGACGCAAATGGCGCTGTCCGACATCAACCTGACGGTCATGCCTGGCGAAACCGTAGCGCTGGTGGGCATGTCCGGCGGCGGGAAATCCACGCTGGTCAACCTGGTCCCCGGGTTTTATGCAATCAACAGTGGCGAAATCCGGCTGGACGGCGAGTCCATCGAAGAAATCTCATTGCAGAGCTTGCGCGCACAGATCGCGATGGTGAGCCAGAACGTGGTCTTGTTTGACGACACCGTGGCAGCCAACATTGCGTATGGCGATCCCGCGCCCGACCGTACACGCATCGAGGCGGCGGCCAAGGCTGCGCATTTCGGCGACGTGATCGCGAACCTGCCGCAGGGGCTGGAAACGCTGATCGGCGATAACGGCTCGCGTCTCTCCGGCGGACAGCGCCAGCGCCTGGCGATTGCCCGCGCAATTTACAAGGACGCACCTATCCTCATCCTGGATGAAGCGACATCCGCCCTCGATTCCGAGTCGGAGCGCGCGGTACAGGCGGCGCTGGAACAGTTGATGCAGGGCCGCACCACGTTAGTCATCGCGCACCGCCTGTCCACGATTGAGCGCGCTGATCGTATCGTGGTGCTGGCCAACGGCGGTATTGTGGAAATCGGCTCGCACGCCGAACTCCTTGCACGGAGTGGCGTGTATGCCAACCTTTACCACTTGCAGTTTGAGAAGGAAACCGAGAAGGAAGTCGGCTGATTCGGCTTATTTCGCTCGGGCAGGGGAGGCGGCAGCGGATTGCCCCTTCCCGGTTACGGCGCGCACGCCCTTGAATTTCCACAGTCCGCTGATGCGGCCCACCAGCCGCGCCAGGTAACGCGGCTGAGGGAGCAGGATGCGCGGCAACAGTGTCGCCAACGCCAGTAACAAAGTCTTCCACCGCAATGCGTTTGCTTCTCGGGCGCCGACATGCTTCCCCGTATATATCAGCTTGGACTGGGCGTGGTGATAGCCGCGTGTGAACTCCGCACCCAACGGGCTGGGGCCGCGAACCGATCCTCTCGATAAATGCGTGATGGTGACTTCAGGTGCAAGGATGACTTGCCGCCCTTGCATGAATGTGCGCTGGCACAAGTCCTCGTCTTCATAGTAGAGGAAGAAGGTTTCATCGAAGAAGCCGACCTCTCGCATGATTTCCATGTTGAGCAGCATAGCCGCTCCGCATACGAACCCGACGCAACACGCGCCCTCGGCAGCCGGACCGCGTGACGTCCAGAGCGTATTCGGCCACCGGTAGCTCACTTCTATGCGGCCGCCTTTCCTGATGAGATGAGGAGCAATGATCCCTGCCTCGGGATATTGCTCTGCTACGTCCAGTAGTCGTTCAAGGCTGTCGCGTTCGACGATGCAGTCCGGGTTGAGCAGCAGGGCATGGCTGGTCTGTGCCTGTCGCAACGCCAGGTTGTTGGCCGCGCCGAAGCCGAGGTTGCTGGCGTTGCGGATGATCTTCGCGTTCGGCATTTCACGTGCCACCGTGGCCACTGTGTCGTCCGCGCTACCGTTGTCGACTACCACCACATGAGGCAAAGTGCCGAGCGTCTGCGCCAACGCAGCCACGCAATGCGCGCTGTTGTAGGTGACGACGATGACGGTGAGGTCCGCCGTGGTGAGAAGGTGAGGCTGAGTGATAGGCACGGATGAATCCACTGGCTGGTCAAAAAGATCGGGTCCGTACAATGAATGCCGCAAGAGTTTGCATTACGAAAACTTCCGCCAGGCACGGCATGGACCTGTGGCAATGGTAGCGTAAGTTGAGAAATATTGTGGTTGTTCATTGTCGTTTCTTACTATGTGGCGTCCGGCTGATCTGCCACGCAGCGTGACGCTGCGGATGACAAGCCGATATCAATAAGGTAAGTTCGCAGTCTTCCCGGCTATCCCTTCGGAGCTCCGCTTTGCCTTATCTGCAGTGGTTTCTCGTCGCGATTTGCACACTCTTCCCCATCGTCCTGTTCGTCGTGCCGCGTGGCGGGAACACCAGCTTCTATCTGTTGCTGGTCATCAGTCTGTCCGGCGTTGCCGCGGGATTAAAACCAATGGGGGGAGGCTTCGCCGAAACACTCAGGAAATACTGGCCGCTCAACCTCGCAATGGCCGGCCTCGCCTGCGCGATATTCGCCAACCATCTGGCGCTCGGCCATTTCGTGTCGAAGACTTACGACATGCCGTTCCGGCTCGCGTGTTTTGCGTTGCTGTTCTGGATCATGTTGCTCATGCCGGCCAAAGGGATGAAGCACCTTCAATGGGGATGGATAGTCGGTGCAATTATCTGCGCGGTCGTCCTTTACGTGCAGACCGCGGGCGGGGTCGAGCGACCCATGCGTTTGTTTAC
>JBBWZW010000047.1:0-14236 GCA_039649305.1 Burkholderiales bacterium | reverse complement strand
AGATGGCACCTGAGATAACAATAAATGACTTCTCCAAGATCGACCTGCGCATCGCCAGGATAGTCAACTGCGAACACGTCGAAGGCTCCGACAAATTGCTGCGCCTGACGCTCGATGTGGGCGACGGCCGTACCCGCAATGTGTTCTCGGGCATCAAGTCGTCGTACAAGCCGGAAGAGCTGATCGGCAAGCTGACCGTGATGGTGGCCAACCTGGCGCCACGCAAGATGAAATTCGGTGTCTCCGAAGGCATGGTGCTGGCGGCGTCGGCAGCCGACGAAAAATCGAACCCCGGTATCTACGTGCTCAACCCATGGCCGGGTGCGGAGCCCGGAATGAGGGTTCGGTAAATCTGATGATGGGCAGCATAGTGACCTCGAACCAGACAGCAGAAAACGCCCGGGATCAACGCGTACTGCTCCCGCGCGCCTGCGCAAATATTGTCGTTCGTGAGGCATCCCCCGAGGACGCGCAGTTAATCGCCGATCTGACGCGCGCAGCCTGGGCGGGCAAGGTGTCCGCGACCTCCAGCGGACACGACGAAACCGTGGAACGTGTGCTTCGCGACCTGCAGCAGGGCGGCGGCTTCATCCTGTTGGGCGATGACCGGCCTGTCGGTTCGGTGCGCTGGATGCCTGTCGATTCCCAACGCGATGTATGGGAAATCATGCGGATCGGCGTACTGCCCGCCGATCGCGGCCAGTGCCTTTCGCAGCATCTGCTGGAGGCGGTAATCCACCGCGCGCTGGCCGCCGACGTCAGTGAACTGCGCCTCGCGGTCCGGTCCGATCAGCCGCGGCTGCTCGACCTGTATGCGGCTTTCGGCTTCGAGCCGGCGCCTGAACTGGATTACAGTCACGCCAATCCCCAGGAGCCGGCGCCGAGCGTGATGCGCCGGGTGCTCGGCTACTGAACGCCCTACCCCCGATGGGTGCTTAAGCCATGGGGGCCTGGATTTGTATTGCCCGCTTTGACGGTATGCAAGCGAAGTCAAGGTAAAATAGCAGCGGACAACCGCCCACCGTTATCAAACAAGCCATGAAATTCAGCAAGCAATATCAGCAATACGAGTCGGAAATCACCAAGTTCATCAAGGACCTCAAGCAGAAGAATCCTGAAATCGAACTGGAACAGCGTGCCGGCCGCGCATTGCTATGGGATAAAGCGCCGATCGATCTCGATGCGACCAAACGCACCAAGGAATCGGGCATCAAGCAGCAACCCTACGTCTACCAGAACAAACTCTGAAAATCGTGAGCTCAAAGCAGGATCCCCGCCTCGCCCACGTGCCCGCCGATGCGCCCGAACTCGCGCTCGCCGGGCAGCCGGATTCGACGCCGAACGTGGTGGACGGCGTAGCGTTCGCCAAGCTGTACGGCGAGCCGCTGTTCAAGATGCCGACGGATTTGTATATCCCGCCGGATGCGCTGGAGGTTTTTCTCGAAGCCTTCCAGGGTCCGCTTGACCTGCTGCTGTACCTGATCCGCAAACAGAACTTCAACATCCTCGACATCCCGATGGCGCAGGTCACGCTGCAGTACCTCGAGTACGTCGACCAGATCCGGGAAAATAACCTCGAACTGGCGGCCGAATACCTGCTGATGGCGGCGATGCTCATCGAAATCAAATCGCGCATGCTGTTGCCGGTCAGGAAGGCCGACAGCGGCGATGAAGCGGAGGACCCGCGCGCCGAACTGGTGCGCCGCCTGCTGGAATACGAACAGATGAAGGTGGCGGCGCTGCAGATCGACACCCTGCCGCAACTGGGGCGCGATTATGTGCGCGCGCAGATACACATCGAACAGAACGTGGTCACCCGCTGGCCGGATGTGAACATGTCCGAGCTGCAAGCCGCATGGGCCGACGTGATCAAGCGCGCCAAACTCACTGCGCACCATACCATCAGCCGCGAAGAACTTTCAGTGCGCGAACACATGACTGGCATCCTGCGCCGCCTGCAATCGGCCAGGTTTGTGGAATTTGCCGACCTGTTCGAGCCGTCGCGCGGCGTGCCGGTGGTTGTGGTCAATTTCATCGCCCTGCTCGAGCTGGCCAAGGAAACCTTGATCGAGATCACGCAAGCAGAGGCCTTCGCGCCAATCTATGTGCGGTTGGCATATTCTCCGGCCTAATTAGTCGTTCGAACAACAGCAAGGCAGTTTCATGAAAATCATCTCTTCGATCGAAGAATTGCGCGATCAGCTGCGCGGACAATTGCGGACCGCGTTTGTACCCACGATGGGCAACCTGCATGAGGGACACCTGTCGCTGATGCGGCTGGCGCGCAAACACGGCGATCCGGTGGTGGCATCGATCTTCGTCAACCGCCTGCAGTTCGGGCCGAACGAGGACTTCGACAAGTATCCGCGCACTTTCCAGGCTGACGTCGAAAAGCTGGAAAAGGAAGGGGTGTATGTGCTGTTCGCGCCGACCGAAAGAGATCTTTATCCGGAGCCGCAGGAATATCGCGTGCGGCCGCCGGACGAGTTGGGCAATATCCTCGAAGGCGAATTCCGCCCGGGATTCTTTGTCGGCGTAACCACCGTGGTGCTGAAGCTGTTCTCCTGCGTACAACCGCGCGTGGCGGTGTTCGGCAAGAAGGATTATCAGCAGCTGATGATCGTCCGCAATATGTCGAAGCAGTTCGCGTTGCCGACCGAGATCATTGCCGCGGAAACCTGGCGCGCGGAAGACGGCCTTGCACTGTCTTCGCGTAACGTCTACCTGTCGGCTACGGAACGGATTGAAGCGCCGGCCTTGTACAAATTGTTGAACGACGTGGCCCAGGAAGTACGGGACGGCCATCTGGACGTATTCGAACTTGAACGCCATGCGATGGCGAGACTCGCCGAACGCGGGTGGAAGCCGGACTATATCTCGATCCGCAAGCGCGCCGACCTGCAGCCTCCTTCGGCCGGCGATCTGGCGAAGGGCGAACCGCTGGTTGTGCTGGCTGCGGCGAAGCTTGGCACCACTCGCCTGATCGACAACCTGGAAATCTGATCGGGCAGCGGTTGGAATGCCAATTCCAACATTCACACTCGAATCAGAGCCGGTGGTTGTGCGGAGGGTGAATGTTGGGATTTCATCCCAACCTACGAATACCCGGACTCCAGACCTCTGCCCCTGAAATAGTGGTTGGGATGCGAATCCCCGCACTACGTCAATCCGGCATCAACATCAAATCCGTATCACCCGCATCTATGCCACGTTGTGACAGCAGCGTCGCGACCTGCGCGCGATGATTGGTCTGGTGATTGAAGAAGTGGGTCACCAGCAGCCACGCCGGTTTGCTGCGCGTCGATTTGCTCAGCCCGCTGTACCAGCTGAAATCAGCGCGTAGCCATTCCCCGTCGATCGCCGCAGCCCATGCGTGAATATCCGCATCCATTACCAGGCGTTCCGCCTTTAGCGCATTCCAGTCGGCATAGATGTCGTTGCCCAGGGTCGCTTTCGGATAGTCCTTCTCGAGCGGCGTGCCTTTGGTGAACCGTCCAGTCCACATGTAATCGGCCCAGATCAGGTGGTTCAACGTCGAGTGGATCGATTTGAAAAACGCGCCGCAATCCGCCTTGCGTTCTTCATCGGTCAGTCGATCGCACGCCGCATAGATTTTTTCATTCATCCAGCGGTTGTAACGTGCCATCGTTAGTGCGTACTGCGGTGTGATCATTGCAAGGGCGGCAAATAGTCGTTAAGGGCACGTATACATTAACGCAAATGCGGCAGTACCGTCATTGGTCCACCCAGTTCGCAAGCGCCTGCCATTGCTCCAGGTCCTTTTCCACGCGCGAAGGCGCGACGTCCCATATGGTCAGGCCGTGGGCGGCGAGCTGTACATAGTTTTGCGTATCGCGCAGGTAGCCGAGAACAGGCAAACCGAGGCTGTTGACATAGTGCGCCAGTTGGTCGGCGGAACGTGTGCGGACATTGACGCGCATGCCGAGTACGGCAACGCCACGCTTGCCCTTGCGGACCAGCAGTTTTTCCAGGAAGGATTGTGTCGCCAGGATATCGAACATCGATGCCTGCAGGGGAACGATCACCTTGTGGGCAATTTTCATCACTTCGTCGAAGCGCGCACCGTCAAGACCCGCGGGTGTATCGAGCACGATATGGGTGGTGCCCTTCGGCGGCCTGGCGATATGGCCGTTAGTGATGTCCCATGCCGCGATCGGCGGCAACGCGGCGGACCGCAACTGGAGCCAGCTACGGGAGGATTGCTGGAGATCGGCGTCGCCGAGCATCACCTTGTGGCCCTGCTTCGAAAAATAACCTGCGAGGTTGGTGGCAAGCGTGCTCTTGCCGACGCCGCCTTTCGGGTTCGCGATGACGATCACTGGCATTGCTTTCTCCCCAGATTGGAATACCGGTTGCGTCCGGTTTAATCGCACACCCTTGTGTGACGGGCATTTTTCAGAAGAATAGCATGATGCTTGGGCGCAAGAATTGAATAAGGTTTTTTGAATTATTATCATAAAACCAATTAATTTGATCTCCCCTCTTTCGCAGACTGTCGTAGCAGTGCGTCCAGAAGCGGTGCCGACGCATCAGCAATACGATCCAGGCTCTGCTCCCGCAGTTGCCCAAGATCGACCCGGATATCGCTATCGAGCCCGGCCCAGCGCAGGAGCGCCGACAGCGCCTGCGGGGTATCGAACAAGCCGTGCAGGTACGTGCCCATCACCAGATCGTCCGCCGAACGCGCGCCTTCAGCGCGCCCCGCGATGTAAAACGCGGGCATGTCCCGTGCCGGGCCATCGGAAACCCCCATATGGATTTCATAGCCGTTGACCGGAACGCCTTCCGCGAATGCGCAAGCTCCACGGACCTGCTCGAGCCGCTTGTCACCAGTCATTTCGGTATCGATGTCGAGCAGCCCCAGCGCCTGCGACACGCCCGCAGGGCCTTCCACTCCCTGGGGATCCGCAACCGTACGTCCGAGCATCTGATAGCCGCCGCAGATGCCGATCACTTTCCCGCCATACCGCACGTGCCTGTTCAATGCCTGTGGCCAGCCCTGCACCGTCAGCCATGCCAGGTCGCCGCGGGTGTTTTTGCTTCCGGGAAGAATAACCAGATCTGCAGCAGGGATAGGTTGTCCCGGACCGATGAAGCGCAGGTCGATGCCGGGATGCGCGCGCAATGCGTCGAAGTCGGTGTGGTTGCTAATGCGCGGCACCGCCGGAACGATCACCCTGAACTCGCCACGCCCGCTTTGCGCCGGCTGAACCGCGTCTTCGGCATCGAGGTAGAGGCCATGCAAATACGGCAGCACCGCGAGGACAGGTTTGCCTGTTTGCTGCTCCAGCCATTCGAGGCCCGGTTCGAGCAGGCTGATGTCGCCGCGAAAACGGTTGATCACAAAACCGACGATGCGATTGCGCTCGCTCTCAGACAGGCAAGACAGCGTGCCCACAATATGCGCGAACACCCCGCCGCGGTCGATGTCGGCCACCAGGATCACCGGACAATCGACCGCTTCGGCAAATCCCATGTTGGCGATATCGCGATCGCGCAAGTTGATCTCGGCGGGACTGCCGGCGCCTTCGACGATGACCGCTTCATAACTGTCGGTCAGCCTGCGATAAGAAGCCAGTACAGCCTCCATCGCCACCGTCTTGTATTGGTGGTAGTCGCGCGCATTCATGTCAGCGCGCACCTTGCCGTGGATGATGACTTGGGCGCCAGTGTCGCTCGAAGGTTTAAGCAGCACCGGGTTCATGTCGGTGTGAGGCTCGAGTCCCGCCGCCTGCGCCTGCAATGCCTGCGCTCGACCGATCTCGCCGCCGTCAGTCGTGACTGCGCTGTTGAGCGCCATGTTCTGCGGCTTGAACGGCACGACCTTTACGCCTTGGCGAGCGAGCAGCCGGCACAATGCGGCGACCACCGTACTCTTGCCGGCATCCGAGGTCGTGCCCTGCACCATCAGCGTGTGGAAAGGAAGCTTCATCGCTTGTCACCACGACGGCTGCGCGCCAGCTCCAGCTTTTCGCATATCGCGGCCGCGCCCTGCAACAGGCGTGGACCGGCGCGGTTAAGCAGGTCCGCATCGATGGCGAACAGGTTGCCGCGTTGTACGGCGAGCATGCCTGTGTATCGGTGCCAGACTTCGAGACCGGCTTTGGTTGCATCGCGCCGGTCGCCGGTGATCATCGCTTCCGGATTTTCCAGCAGGACCGCTTCGGTGCTGACCGTCGGCGCAGTCACCGGCAAAGAGGCGAAGATGTTTTCTCCGCCGCACAGCCGCAATACATCGCTGATGATATGTTTTCCATTGAGTGTGTAAACGGGCTGGCCCCACACCTGGTAGAAAACGCGGACCAGCGGCCGCTGTTGATATTGTGCTTTCAAGCGAGCCAGTTGCAGCCGCTGCTCCGCAGCGGTTTGCTCAGCCTGCTTTTCGGTTCCCATCAGCTTCCCGAGGCGGACGATATTTTCGGGAATGTCATCGAGCTTATGCGGCTCGCTATAGAAGAGCGGGATGCCGAGCTTGCGCAGGTGTTCCAGTTGCCGCTCCGAATTGCCGTGCAACCAGACCACCAGCAGGTCGGGCTTGAGAGCAATAATGCGTTCGATATCGATCTGCCGGTGGTCGCCTACGCGCGGGATGTCCTTTGCCGCCGGAGGGAAATCACTATAGCCGACAGTGCCGACGATGCGGTCGCCGCCACCGGCGGCGAAAACCATCTCGGTTACATGCGGTGCGAGCGTCACGACGCGTTGCGCCGGACGCTGCAAAACGATGGTGTTGCCGGTGGCATCATGTACTGTGATGGCGGCAGATGCATGGAGGGTAACCAGCCATGCGGCTAGCAGGATAAAACGTTTCACTGTGTTCCTTTCGATGCGGACCATTCGGCCAATGCCTGCTGCAGGCGATGCCAGCCCGCTTCATCGGGCGGCAAGCCAAGTCGTATGCCTGTTGCCCCCTTTGTAAACAGGCGCACCCATATACCGCGTTGCGCCATGTGCTGCCAGAATTCTTTAGCGCGCGGCTCAGGCCACCATTGATACAGCGCGCTGCCGGTCGAACTTATGCCATGAGCGGCAAGCAGCGATTGTAAGCGCGCCCCGCTCTCAAGCAATCGGCATCGCGTCGCTTCCTGCCATGCGTAATCCGAGAGTGCCGCACGGCCGATCTCTTGCGCCGGACCGCTCACGGCCCATGGCCCAATCGCTTCGGCCAAATCATGGAGCAGCGCTTCATCGGCCGCTACGAATCCGAGGCGCGCACCGGCCAGGCCGAAGAATTTTCCGACCGAGCGCAGCACAATCAGTCCCGGACGCCCGGTCCAGCTAGCCACGCTCATCTGCCCCGTGGTGTCACTGAACGCTTCATCCACCACCAACCAGCCGCCGCGCGCGCCAAGCCGTTCGGCCCAGTCCAGCAGCACCCCGGGATCCACCGTCTCTCCGGTGGGATTATTCGGATTGCAAATCACCATCACGTCGCAATCGTCAACCGCAGATGCCAGCGCGTCGTAGGCGACCTCGCGCATTGCATGACCAACCTGTGCCCAGCGATGCGCGTGTTCGGCATATGCCGGCGCAGCGATGACCACCCGCGATGGCGCGCGCAGGCGCGGCAATGCCTGTATCGCTGCCTGCGTGCCCGCGACCGGCAGCAACCGTGGCGCTCCGTAATACGTTTGCGCGGCGGTCACCAGCGCCTCACTGGTTTCCGGAAGACGATGCCACACATCGCCGGCCAACGCCGGCACCGGATACGGCTGCGGATTGATACCGGTCGACAGGTCGATCCATTCGTCACGCGGCCGATCGAATTGGACGATCGCATCCTGCAGATTGCCGCCATGCTCAAGCATGCATTACCCTTTCAAGAACAACCGCCACGCTCAATACGCCCACCCACAACGCCGTCGTGCCCGCTACCAGCCGCCATGCTCTTCCGATATCGGATGCTGACGCGCCTCGCCCTATCCCGAGCGGCGGCCGGTTCTCTATTACGCCGTCATAGGTAGCTGCGCCGCCAAGCGCAAGACCTAAAGCGCCGGCGCCGGCCGACATGACCGGGCCCGCATTCGGACTGGACCACGCCGGCGCCTGACTGCGCCAGCATCGCCACGCTACCCGAGTATTCCCGAGCAATGCATACGACGCTGCGGTCAGGCGGGCGGGGATCCAGTTCAGTGCGTCATCGATACGCGCGGCGGCGCAGCCAAAAGCAAGAAAGCGCGGCGTCCGGTATCCCCACATGGCATCGAGTGTATTGGCCAGACGGAACAACACGGCGCCGGGCGCGCCTGCAACAATGAACCAGAACAGCGTGCCGAACACGGCATCGTTGCCATTCTCGAGCAAGGACTCGACGCTGGCTTTGGCCAGGTTGGATTCATCGGCGTGCGTGGTATCGCGGCTAACGATGCGGGCAGTGAGCCGGCGCGCCTCGGGCAGATCATTGTCTGCCAACGCGCGTTCAATCGGAAGGGTATGGTCGCGCAAGCTGCGCAGCCCGATACAGAAATATAGCAGCACCGCATGCAGGACCAGGCTCGCCGCAGAATAATATGAGAGCAATACCAAAGGAATCACAGCCAGCAGCCATGCCCCTGCACCCTTCGCGAATCGGTATTCACCGCGATTCATCCTGCGCTCCAACGCATCGGCCAGGCGACCGAATCCGACCAGTGGATGCCAACGACGCACCTCGCCCAGCATCAGGTCGAGTGCAATGCCCGCAATGGCCAGCAGCGCAATTGTCGTCACGTCCAGTCCCGCCAGCATGCTCAGCCTTTCAGCGTCATCGGCAAGCCTGCAGCGACCCACACCGCACGTTCGCAACGGGCGGCCACTGCCTGATTCAGGCGGCCGGCTTCATCGACGAACCAGCGCGATATCGCTCCCTGGGGCACCACACCCATGCCAACTTCATTGGAGACAACGATCACATCTCCCGCCGCTTGCTCCAGCGCGAGCAGGAAACCCGTACGCTGTTCATCGAAGCATGCGGGCGGAATAATTTTTCCTACTTCAGGAAAAACCTTTTCTTCAGCGAACAGCAAATTGGACAGCCAGACAGTCAGGCAATCGACCAGTATTAATCGCTGCGGCGAGCTCCATTGCGCGATGGCGGCGCCGAGCGCAAACGGTTGTTCGATCGTCTGCCACGACTGGTTGCGCTGTTGCCGATGCATGGCGATACGCGCCGTCATTTCCTCATCGCCCGGCTGCGCGGTGGCGATGTAAATCACTTCCTTGCCGGAAGCCGCGGCAAGCGCCTCCGCATGCGCGCTCTTCCCGGAGCGCGCGCCACCCAATATGAAGGTCCGCGTTACCACTCGACACCCGTCTTCTGGTCGACGACTTCCTTCTTGCGCTGCATGCGGGCGTGATGCCGTTCGTTGATGCCTTCTTGTTCACTCATGTCGAGGATCCTCCACAGGTAGGTATATCGTGCGGTTGCCGTGCCGGACAATTTCAATCGGATGACCGAGGCAGCGGCTCAGGATCGGTGGACGCATTACTTCGTCGACCGGGCCCGCCTGCCATTGCCCGTCGCCCATCAACAGCAATGCGTGACTCGCGACGCCATGCGCGAGATTGAGATCGTGGCTGACCATCACCACCGACTTTCCTGACTGCCTGCACAAGCGCGCCAGCAATCCCATGACACTTACCTGGTGCGCCAGGTCGAGCGCATTGGCGGGCTCGTCCAGCAGCAATAGCGGCGTGTCCTGGGCGAGCACGGCGGCAATGGCAACGCGCTGGCGCTCACCGCCGGATAAGGTCCGCACATCGCGCTCAGCCAGGTCGCGTACATCCAGCGCCTGCAGCGCCGCATAGGCAGCCTGGTAGTCCGCATCGGATTCCCAGTAGCTTGCTTCCTGATACGGATGACGCGCGGTGAGCACCGTTTCGATCACGCGATAGCCGAACGCATCGCTGCGGCCCTGCGGAAGGAAAGCACGTTCGCGTGCCAGGTCGGTCAATCGCCAGTCTGGCAGCGGTCGACCACCCAACTGCACAGTGCCGCCGTCCGGATCGCGCAAGCCGGCGAGAGTACGTAGCAACGTGCTCTTGCCCGCGCCGTTACGGCCGATCACGCACCAGCATTCGCCCGGGCCAACCTGCCAGTCCAGTCCCTTCACCAGCAGGCGATTGCCGATGCGAAGATCGAGGTTCACCGTTCGCATCATGTCATCTCCTGCGTATCTGGTGCAGCTGCAGCAGGAATACCGGCACGCCGATGAGTGCGGTAATCACACCGACCGGCAGCTGCTGCGGAGCGACGATGCTACGCGCGAGCGTATCGGCCAGCACGAGGAATGTTCCGCCGACCAGCGTGGCTGCCGGCAGCAGCAGGCGATGATCCGGGCCAAGTGCGAAGCGACACGCATGCGGGACGATCAGCCCCACAAAGCCGATACTGCCCGCATTGCTGACAGCAGTGGCGGTTAGCAATGCCGCGGAAACAAACAAACCTTGCCTGAGAGCGCCCACCCGGATGCCGAGGGTCGCCGCCGTTTCCGCATGCAATGCCACCACATTGATGGCGCGCGCGACGCGGATGGAAAAAGTCAGCGCGGCTGCCAATACCAGCCAGGGCAGCCAGCGCAACTGCGTGCCGGACAGGTCGCCAATGAGCCAGAACACCATGCCACGCAAGCGGTTGTCGGGCGCTACAGACAGTATCAGGGTCACCAGCGCGCCGCAGCCCGAAGCCACGATGACACCGGTGAGTAAAAGAAGAGGCGCATTGCCCTCGGCAATGCCATTGCGCAAATCGCGATGCGCCAGCAGGAACAGCAGCAAAGCCACCGAGATGGCACCGGCAAAGGCGGCGACATCGATTATCCAGGCGGCCGTGAAGAACAGCATGGCCGCGAGCGCGCCGACTGCGGCCCCGCTGGACACACCGAGCACGTAGGGATCGGCCAATGGGTTGCGCAGCAATGCCTGCATCATGACGCCCGCGAGGGCCAGCGTCGAGCCCGTAACGAACGCGGAGAGCACCCGTCCCAGCCTGAGCTGCAACAATGTGGCCGCGAGAGTCGATGGTTCTCCGCTGGCGATTTCGCGCAGTGCGGTAAACATGTCGGAGACCGGCAGTGCCACGGAACCGATGCCGCACGCGAGCAAGATGGTCACGAACGCAAGCACCAGCAGTCCGGTCAACACAGAAAAAGCCCTGCGGCGTTCGCGCACTGAAGGCAGGTTGACGATAACGCCGCTTTGCATAGCTACCCTTTTTACTTCGGTGAGTTGCAGGGTGCGCAGCCCCTGCCCATGCGGGTTCTCAAAGCGCGAATCCGCATGGGCACGGGGCGCCCACCCTGGAAAACCTGTTTATCTCATGCCGTACCGCACACCCACAAACACATTCGAACCACCCGTGTTGTAGCCCTTGGTCAGTTCGTAGTCCTTGTCGAGCACATTGTTCCAGCGCGCAAACAGTGTCCAGTCTTTGGCGAAACCGTAACTCGCATGCAGGTTCAGCAGCGCGTACCCGCCCAGCTTGTTGCGGTTTGCCGTATCGTCAAAACGCTCCCCGGACAAGATGACTTCCGCACCGCTGCTCATTGCGCCGGCGTTGTAATCGACTCCGAGCGTACCGTGTTTCTTTGCGCGCCGCGGGAGCAGCTTGTTGGTGGTCTTGTCTTTCGGCTCTTGCAGGTCCAGGCTGCTGCGCAAGGTGAAGATGCCTACGTTGGTGCTGGCTCCCAGCGATACGCCCTCCAGCAGCCCCTCATTCACGTTGTATGCGCAACCGAAGGGATACGCCGACGGGGTGACCGGGCACACACTGGTGCTGACGATCAGGTCGGTCAAACGGTTGTGGTAATACACCGCGCTGTATTGGGTAGTGCCGTTATCGTAATGTAATCCGGCTTCCGCATTCCTGCCCTTCTCCGGGCGGTTGGAGGGTACGCCGTAGCCCGGGTAGTACAGTTCATTGAACGTCGGTGCACGGAAGCTGGTGCCATAGCCCACATTGGCACGCAACGCACTGGTGATCCGGTAACCATAGGAGATGTTGCCGGTGGCCTGGGAACCGAAGGCCGAGATATTGTCGTGGCGTACGCTCAAAGCGGCCATATGCGCGCCTTGCCGGAGCTGGTAGGCTGCACCGATCGAATTGGTGGTGCGCTCCTGGTTCAATGCGACGGTCGATGTATCGACCTCTTCCTTGCGCTGTTCCGCAATGACCTGGAACACATCCGTGCCGCGCACTGCAAAACTGTTCTGCCAGCTGATTTGGTTTTGCCTCGTGTCAAAGTGGCTCGGGAACGAGTCGAAGCTTTCACTTTGATCCCAGGATTGCGCCAACTGAATGTGGCTGTTCCAGTTGGGCAGCAGCTGGTTTTTCGCATAGACCGCATAGGTGGCGATCTTCTGTTTCACGCGATCGTCGGCAAGCGGACGATCGTCAAACTGCGAATCGAGACGGCTGTGCAGGAACGTGAAACCGACTTCATGCCCCTTCGCGAGCTGCAAGCCAAGCTGGCCGCTCGCGCTGTCATTCGTGTAGCCATCGTTATCCGGGTTGAAGCGGGACACGCCAGGCTTCTTTGACGAGAAGCCCTCAGCCTCTTCATGGGCGGCACGCAACGAATATCGGAACCCGCCGCTCGAACCGGATATACCGGCATCGGCGCTGCGCGTCCCATAGCTTCCTGCGCCAACCGACACGGTCGGGGCCGGCGCGCCATCGCCTTGTTTGGTGAAAATTTGGATCACACCGCCCACTGCATCCGCCCCGTACAGGCTGCTGAGCGGACCATATACGATTTCGACGCGATCGACTTGCGATAACGGTATCGCCGACCAATTGGGTTCGCCGGTGGTCGAAGAGCTGACGCGAACGCCATCGACCAGCACGATGCTTTGCTTGTTGTTGGCGCCGCGCAAGAAGACCGATGAATTCGATCCCGGGCCGCCATTGCGGCTTATTTCGATGCCGCGCTGGCGCTGCAGCAATTCGGGCAGCGACCGCTGGCCGGACTTCGCGATTTCTTCCGAGGTGATGACGATGTTATCGCTCAGAACTTCTTTCGCAATTTGCGGCGTACGCGTCGCGGTGACAACGACCGGTGCGAGGGTCTTTCCCTGATTGGCTTGCGCCAGGACCGGAGAGGAGAATGCAGCGCCAATAGCGATTGCAATGGCAAGCGGCTTGCCCGCAATGTGCGCGGACAGTGAAACTGAGAAGGTCATTATTGTTTTTCCAAAGCATAGACAACCAGCCGGCTTCCCCGCAGGCTGGATTGAACAGAAGCGTCCGGATTGGGATTGGCGGCCAGGAGAGATGGGCATGGATGCCCCACTCGCGCCGCGAAGATCCCCGTCCGCACACTTCCACCTGTCCTGGCCGGTATCCGGGCTGACAAGACAGGACAGTCACAACCTTCCCATGCAAAAAAGCACAGTGGTGTCGAAGGGACCGTCTGTCATCGCCCGAGGGCGATGACTCTTGCTTACCGTTGCGGGGGCAGCACGCGTTGGCTTCGATTCAAGCTTCGCGTTTCCCGTTTAACTGCCTGCGCAGAACACGCAGGCGGGCACCAAAACGCCGCTATTGTAAGGCTTGCAGGTATAAAGCGACAACAAAAGGCCGCAGTTTAGCGATTTAATAATCGATAACAGTCAGTTCGCCGTAGCCGATCGCGTGGCGGGTTCGCGCCGCATTCAACGCCATTGCCATCGGCGGCACGCGCTGTTGGCATTCGGACAGCAATCGTATCGTGCCCGCATGGCAAACCACGATGGCATTCTCACAATGCTGTGACAGCAGCTCTTCGTGAAAGGACAGCACTCGCTGCGCGACTTGCAGCACGCTCTCACCGTCGCCCGGGCGATAGGCAGTGACGTCCGCGGCCCAGGCGTCGATCTGTGCACGGGGAATTTCTTCCCACGCGCGCATTTCCCAATCGCCAAAATGCATTTCGGCCAGACGCGCGTCGTGTATGACGTTGCCTGATCGGAGGGACGCGGCCAGCTGTATCGCGAGTTCAGAACAACGGCGCAAAGTGCTGGAAAACACGGTCGCCTGTTGCGGTAGCAGCGGCGCCAACGCCGCCGCCACACGCGCATGCTCCTGCTGTGACACAGCAAGGTCCGTACTTCCATAACAAACGCCCGGCGCCACGTCGGGCCGTCCATGCCGGATCAGGTAGAGTCGCATCTATCGAAACGCCATGGCGGATAGCGCCAGGTAGAAGCCGACTTCCGTCACCTGCTGAACCGCGCCGAGGCAGTCGCCGGTATAGCCGCC
>JBBWZW010000002.1:0-6782 GCA_039649305.1 Burkholderiales bacterium | reverse complement strand
GCTGTTGCTTCCAGCCGCACTGCCGGTTGAACCGGTACCGCTTCCGGCGTATGAGGGTCCGCTGTTCCAAGCGTCGTTTTGGTCTGCCCTTGCTAATACTCCTAGTTAATGAATCACAACGGTGGTTTATTGGCTGCAAGTCCCGACCGTCTGCATTTCTTGTAAACTGACTGCAAACGCTTGCATCTTCTAAAGATGTTAGAAATGCAAGTCTTGGTTTAGTTCATTACTATTCGAGACTCTTGATTGATGTTTGCCAATGCGAGAGGTACCTAGCGGACTTTTTTGATGACGAACGGAATTCTTCTTGCGCCCACGGCCTCCAATGAGATGACGACACACCTCACGGCAGCAACCAAGACTTGCTCACTTCCCTGATTGACATACGCAACAGAAGACCTCATTCTCTAGACCGACGAAAATTTGCTAAATCAGGAGACAGAGTTTATGCAGGACCAATCCACTTTCGAATGGAACGACGGTTTCAAACTGGGCTACACGCCGATGGACGAAACCCATCAGGAGTTCGTTGAGATCGTCAATGCCATGTTGGTGTGCCCCCCCGAGGATCTGCTCAAGCACCTCGATGCGTTTGCGGTGCACGGCGACTCACATTTCGCGCAGGAACTGGCATGGATGAGGGAGACAAATTTCCCGAGTACCGATTGTCATGCCGGGGAGCATGACGCGGTAATGAAGTCGGTGCGCGAAGTGCGCGAGCTGCTGGCAAACGGTGGCGATCCTGCGATCGCGAGGGGACTTGCGGAGGAACTCGAACGATGGTTCCCGGGCCACACGGATTATCTGGACTCCGCATTGGCGCAATGGATGGTAAAGAAGAAGGCCGGCGGGGTACCTGTGGTGATACGGCGGAATCAAACGTTTAAGCCGGTACCGGGTTATCAGGGGACAGAGGTCGGGGATTAAAGTGGTTTCGCAGGCCTGAAGCTCGTAGGGCGGGCATCCCCTGCCCACCCCACGCCGCCGATATTTAATTCGCCTTGACGTTGATGACTTCCTGATACGTCTTCACCCATTTTTCATGGTTGTCCAATACGCGCGCCGGCTCAATCAATTTGAGCGGGTTGCTCGTATAGTGCGACGGGAACTTCTTGCTGGTCGCCACGAAGTCCTTTTCGGCGAGGATGCGCTGGCCTTCGGTCAGCATGAAATCATAGAAGAGCGCAGCGGTAGCCGGATTGGGCGCGTTCTTGAGCATGGCGACGGTGCTGAACTGGCCGACGATGGGCTGCAGGTCAAGGCGCTCGATGGGTGCGCCTTTCTCCTTTGCCTGTGCCGGGTTCCAGCTATATACAGTGAGTGCGAGCGGCACGTCTCCTGTCACGACCAGCGATGTCAGCGTGGAATGTCCCTTGCGCACCGACAGGCCATTGGTGGCAGCTATGTTCTTGAACAGATTGATCCCTTTTTGCTCGCCCATGGATTCGGTCAGCGCATTGAACCAGTGATGATCTTCCGCTTCGATACCCAGGCGTCCCTTCCATTTCGGGTTAAGCAGGTCTTCATACGATTTGGGTAGCTCTTCCTTGCTGACCTTGGTCGTGTTATAGGCAGCGGTGAACACGTCAACGGTAATACCTACCCATTCCTTGTGGGCCGGAACCGCGGCAGGCATGAGGTCCTGGAAATGCGGTGAAGTCACCGGACGCAACAGCTTTTCGCGATGCGCCGCTTCGTTTTCCGGCGCATTGTTCTGGACGATATCGACCTCGAACCGCTTGGCATTGGCCTCGGTTCCTATGCGACGCAAGATGGCTTCCGAACCGGAACGCCATGTCTTGACCTTGATACCGTACTTTTTCGAGAAGGCCTCGGTCACAGCAGTCAGCTGGGGGTATGCGTGATATACCGACAGATCACCTTCCTTTTTGGCTGCCTCCACCAGGCGGTCGTGACGATCCGGGCCCTGGTACGACACCAGTTCCTGTGCGGACGTCGGGGCTCTGCCCTGGGCGTACACCAGTGCCGGCATCTGGGCGCCGACAGCCATCAACACCACTGCTGAAACGCTCTTCAATAGTTTTTCCACGTTTGTCTCCTGGAATGTAGTTATGGAAATTCTTCGCTGATCAGGCTGGGTTGGCGCGATACGCCTTGCGCCGCAAGAACTCGAAATTGATCGTGTACTGCTCAGCTCGTGTAATGTTGTAATGGAGCTGATCAATATAGTCCTTCGAGAACACCTCGCCGATCCCGCCCGCGGCTTCCGCGAGAAGCTGAATCTGACAGGCGTTGTCCAGCAGTATGGCAAGGATCACCGACTCTTCGACCGATGCACCTACCACCGCGACGCCATGGTTACGCATGAACACAGCCTTATGCGTACCAAGTGCGCGTGCCACACCCGCCCCCATCTCCTTGGTACGGATCAGGTCGATGGTATCGGTGTAATACGGCACGCCGTCGGCAAACGCCACGCTAGGCTGGCTGATCTGCTTCAACTGATGCCCGGTTGCGGACAGCGCGACCGCATGCGTCGGGTGCGTGTGAATCACGCTGTTCACATCCGGCCGCGTCTTGAAGATTTCGGAATGGATGAAGACTTCGCTATGGCGGCGTCCGCCACCGCCGACCTTTTCTCCGTCGAGATTGCAGATAACAATGTTTTCCATTGTTATTTCGTCGAAGCCGAAGCTGTGCGGCTTCATGAAGAACAGGGATGGATCGCCTGGCACACGTATGGATACGTGGCCACGCGTCAGGTCACCCTGCCCTTCGGCTTCCAGGATGCGTCCTGCGTCGATCAGTCTCTGTTTTGTTTCTTCTGCGGACATGGTTTTTGCTTCGTTTTTCATGATGCGTCCCTATCGTGTGTTGCCGCCCCGTTGCCGGCAGATCTGCGCTGGTTTCAGTACTGGCTCTCGAGCACAGTCTCTTTCGGCGAACCGGGACCTGCCTCCGCCGATTCAGGTTCGTATACCTTGATCACATCCCTGATGACCGGCGAATAGCGTGCATGCGTACGCAGCATGAAAGCGCCGAAGCCGTCACTGTTGTGATGCTTCTTGCGTTCGTTCGGCAGTTCAATACGCTGGTTGCGCTCTTTCTGACGGATGGTGCCCATCGGGTCTTCGCCCTGCTCCATCTTCTTGATTTCGCGCTTAAGCACACGGCGGTAGATCGTCACCCCTTTGTCGGAGGAGCCGAGGTTTTCCGTAGTCCGGTCGGCAATCGTTCCCTGGGTGATCCACGCCATCATGTCCTGGCCATCGATGTTGTCAACGATGAAGTCGCCCTTCTCATCCTTGAACGGCACATCATATATATGCACCTTCTCGGTCAGATGGGCCGGAACCACGGCGCCCTCCGGCGGAGTGTAAACGTTGTACCAGAGATGCAAAGTGTGTTCGTTATCGACAGGAACACGAATCTGGAACGAGTAGTAGCGCAACGCCTCATCGCCATTACCTACCGCAAGCATGTTCGGGAACACGATGGGGTGGCCGATCTGCCAGTCGTCCGAATCCTCGGAGTGCCCGGCGAGCAGGCGATGCTTGGTAATGCCGTATTCGAATTCCTTGAAGTCGATCTTTTCGTGGCGGGTGCTGATGGCGACCTTGACGCCTTCCTGTTCTTTCAGGAATTCGTAGTGATGGCCATGGAGCCATTCGGTGTGAATCGGATCCAGCGAGTTCTCCATGATCTGCAACCAATTCACTGGCAGCAGTGCGCGCCCCATCATTCGAATTGCGCCTTCCGCGACGAAACCGTCGAAACGCGGAAGCTCCGGGGCGGGCAAGGGGCCGAGATACGCAAACACCAAGCCACCCAATTCCTGCACCGGATAGGCGGGTGTCGCCACCTTCTCCCTGAACGCCGGATTATCGGGTTCATTAGGCTGGTTCAGGCACTGGCCCTGGGCGCTGAATTCCCAGCCGTGATAGGGGCAGCGGATGCCATTCCTGGTCGGGATGCCGTGCGCAAATGATGCGCGGCGGTGTGGACACTGCTCTTTGATCAGGCCCAGGCGGCCTTCCCTATCCTTAAACAGGACCAGGTCCTCGCCCAACAGGCGTACGCGCTTGGTCCAGACCTTATCCATTTCCACGGCGGCCCCGATAGGTTGCCAGTACCGGCGCAGCAGGTTGCCCATCGGGGTCCCTGGCGTAACTTGAGTCAGTAAATCGTTTTGCTCGGCAGTTAACATTGAAGCTGTCTCCTCTCGTTAATCAATTCTTCCCCTTTGCCTGCGCAGACTTCTCACAATGCGAGAGCCGCAGTTTTTGTAGGTTTCAGGCGATTTGGCTCAGGTTAAACTTAGGTACCAAACCTGTCAACAACTAACTTTCTGTTTCGGATGCCTGTAAATGGATCGATATATTAGTGAAAAGATAATCTTTTACGCAATACCCGAGCACTTTTCGCCATTTACATGAAGGAAGACAATAAATTACGTTGCCAATCCATTCGTGTCCCGATAATATTGTTTAGGTACCTAATCAAACAAAGCGCGACTGAAGGAGCCAACCACATGAGCCAGCCCAACAGCAAAATCAGCCGGGAGCCGCCCATGCCTATGGACTGGCGCGAAGCGGCATCGAATGAACGGATGGCCCACCTCATCAAGATCGCAGCCCGGGGCCACGCCCGCGGACTGCAAATGCGCCTGAAGCAGCATTCTGTGCTGTATGGTCACTGGACGCTCTTGCGTGTCCTGTGGCAAACCGACGGCATTACCCAGCGTCAGCTCAGCGAGCAGGCCGGCATCATGGAACCGACGACCTTTTCGGCCGTGCAGCAGATGGAAAAGCTCGGTTACGTGACCCGTCAGAAGATGCCGCACAACGGCAAGGAAGTCCGTATCTTCCTGACGCCGAAAGGAACAGGTCTGCGCAACCTGGTGGTCCCGGCGGCGGAGGAAGTCAACCGCATCGCGCTTGCCAACATACCTTCTGCCGACCTGGCCGTTACGCGCCGGACCTTGCTGGCCATAATTGAAAACCTGTGCGCGGATGAAATGGCAGTCGGGGAAAGTGACTCTGTTGGAATAGAGGACGAGGACGCCAAAGCCGGGGATTCTGCGTCATGAGCGGCCCCGCTCAGAAAGGCGCCGATTCCCGGGTCCGCGTCGGGATTGTGGGCCTGGGGGCGGCGGGACGCGCCTTCATTCCGGCTATTCAGGCACATTCCGGGTTTACGCTTGTGGCCGTGGCGGATCCGATAGAGAGCATTCGTGCAGGCATTGCCAGCGAATTCAATGTTTCCGCGTATGCCACTATCGATGCCCTGCTCCAGCATCCGGGTCTGGATGCGATCTTTGTCGCCACACCCACCGAACTGCATCCGCCACACGTTGCGCAAGCATGCGCCTCCGGCAAGCATGTCCTTGTCGAAAAGCCGATGGCAGTGCACGTCGATCAGGCAAAGAAGATGATTGCCGACGCTGAAGAAGCCGGCGTCGTGCTCCTGGTTGGACACTCGCATAGTTATGACCTTCCCATCAAACGCATGCGGGAACTCATCGCGGGCGGGTCTCTGGGGCGCGTGCGTATGGTTAACACCTGGTGTTTTTCCGACTGGATCTACCGCCCGCGCCGCCCGGAAGAACTTGATACCAGCATGGGTGGCGGCGTGACCTTGCGACAGGGGTCACACCAGTTTGACATCATCAGGCTGCTCTGCGGAGGTGTGGTACGTAGCGTCAAGGCGAAGACATTCGATTGGGACCCCGATCGGCGGGCTCTCGGCGCGCATATTGTCTATCTCGATTTTGCCGAGGGCGCCGCGGCCACGGCTGTGTATAACGGCTACGGCAACATGTCGAGCATGGACCTCTGTTTTAACGTCTCAGAGTGGGGCTTTCTTCAGCCGCCGGAGAGTAGAGTTACGGCACGCAAGCCGACAGCGAACACGTCGCCGGAAGCCGAGCTGCGCGCGAAACAGGAACGCGCCAGGAATGCGATTCCCGCGGCCGCGCCGTTTCAGCCTTTCTTTGGACTTACCGTCGTCAGTTGTGAACGGGGTGACATTCGACAATCGCCCCAGGGGTTGTATGTACATACCCAACAAGGCCGCGAGGAAATCGTCCTGCCCACTGACCAGTCCCCACGCGATCTGGTGATGTCCGAGTTTCATGATGCAATTACCGGAAGAGCGCCCGCGTTACATGACGGCCGCTGGGGCCTTGCCAATCTGGAAGTGTGCGATGCCGCGATTGCTTCATCCGCGACTGGCGCCGAGGTACTCCTTCATCACCAGGTCGCTACTCCTGCACGATAAACAATGGAGCCAACATCGCCGATCACCATGATTGAGTAGCGGCAAGGCGAACAAGCCAGATAACCTCCGGGCTCGAAATTTTTCGCATCGATCGAGTACATTGCCGCGCGGCGCTTGCTCGATTGCCTGCAACGTGTAGCTGCCTGACGCAGGAACAGTGAACTCCTGTTTTGAGCGTCCGGGGACACCGTCTGTAGTACCTGCTTGCGCGGCGGACAGGCCAGTGAGAGCAAATGTTGTTCGAAAGCTTTCCTACGATTCCGGCGGAGGCGCCATGGTTGAAACTCACGGTCTTACTCATATCAGCCTTGCGGTGCTCGACCCGCAGCGGTCACTGGATTTCTATGCGACCGTGTTCGGCGTGCGCGAATACTTCCGCGATGAGGACCAGATTCAGGTTCAAGGGCCAGGCCCGTTCGATGTGCTGGCGTTCGAACGTAACGCACGCACCGCCGGCGCGGCCGGCGGCATCGCCCATTTCGGGTTCCGTCTCAAGAAGCCCGCGGATATTTCAGTTGCCATTGCAGAGGTTGAGCGCGCGG
>JBBWZW010000572.1:0-2877 GCA_039649305.1 Burkholderiales bacterium | reverse complement strand
CCGCATGTCCGCCGAGATGCCCATCGTCCGGTGCTGCGGCCGCGCCTAACATCGAGACCAGCCCCAACTTGCAATCCCCATAGCGCTTGCTGCCAGCCTGTGCCCAACTGCCCGCGACTTCGTGCCTTGGCGCTTTTTGGTCGCCGGCCGCTTCAGCGCGTGGTCAGTCTCGTCATCCCGGCGACCAAAAACCTGCACAATAGCGGAATTGACGCGCCGGCCAAGGGCGCAGTTGGAAGCACCTATGGCCATCAACAAGCGCTCCGGCGCAGTCAATAACCCCGAGCGCCATCGGCCGGCGGCGATGTCGCGCTCGCTGGGGCTATGTCATTCGCGACGCGCCACGTCCTGGCGAATGATCTTCTAATGATGCTTGACCGGAATCAACGAAGGACCGTTCAGATTGACCGGCAGTATTTCGAAGAGCACGTGCACCATGGGTGCGTCCGTCTTGTTAAAGACGGTGTGGTTTATGTCGCCCGATTCAAAGAAGAAATCGCCCGGACCGTAGACCACAGTCCTATCCGGCAAGACGTAAGTCATGTGGCCGGAGGTAACTTGGCGGATGCCGGGGCCCTCATGATTGTGCTCGCCCACATGACCGCCGGGGGCAAGCGTCAACTCGGTGACCCGTAGATTGTACTTTCCTTTTATTTCCTTGAGGAAACCCTCAATCGGGGCCTCGAACTTGATCTTGGCGACCAGGCCGTTCGTATCGACTTTGACTGGACTTACGCCCACTTGTGCACGCGCTTCGCCCGCCCGTGCAAGCAATGTCATGAACGGTGTGGCTGCGACAGCCAGAAGAACATCGCGTCTGATAGGCTCATCGTTTGGCATGATGAATCTCTCCTAGTTGCCTGTCGACGCCGACGGCATCGAAGCTGCAGAGTTGCACCTCCGTAGGAGACGGACTAGTTCAGATTATGAACTACCTTGCGATGCGTTCGTCTGCTACGGTCCACTCATGCACCGCTATGGGCAATACTGTCCGGTGGCTAGAGCGGCGGAAATCCTCGCCGACCGTTGGACGGTGCTCGTCATCCGCGAGCTTCTTGCCGATGTTAATCATTTCAACGAGCTTGAGCGCGGTCTTCCCCACATTTCGCGTGCGCTGCTTGTGGAGCGACTTCGGCGGCTGGAGCGAACCGGCGTGCTGGAGCGGCGGTTCCTTTCGCGGGGCAAGCAGACCGAGTATCGCCTGACGCTAGCCGGACGCGAACTCCAGCGGCTCATTGAAATCTTGGGAGAATGGGGAGCGCGTTGGGCGTTTGGCGATCCGCGCCCAAACGAGCTCGATCCGATCGTCCTTCTGTGGTGGATGCGCCGGCGGGTCGCACGAGACTCCATTCCGCGGCGCCGCGTGGTCATCGAGTTCAATTTTCGCGGCGGACCAAAACAAAAATATTGGCTGTTAATTGAGCCAACGGACGTTTCGGTTTGTCTCAAGTGCCCGGGCTTTGAGATCGATGTTATCGTGATTGCCGACATCTTGGCGTTTTATCGCGTCTGGCTCGGACATTCGACATTGTCTGAAGCCTCGCGCAGGAAGCAGATTCATTTGGAGGGAACGCCAGCGGATTTACGCGCGTTTCCGCAGTGGTTCACCTGGAGCCCGATGGCAGATACTGTCCGTGCCGCCCTGGCCAATCGGCGCCGAAAGGCCGGTTAAGCTGGTGAAGTTCGCGGGCAACGAGCCAGAGCGAAGAACAAGGGATAGCCACCCACAATTTTGACACTTCCCATGCTGCGCTTCCGACCATGCCCATGTCGCATTCGGGTCATTCACGTCGGTTCTGGTTTGTCCGCTTTCGGCGGCATTGCGGACACGAATTCTTGAGGCAAGGTCGCGATGGGCCTGGAACGGACTTCTTGCTATTGCAGAGATACTTCGATCTCGCACGCAAGTCCTTCGGTCCGCCAATCAAACCGCGTCTCTCCATTCAATTGGGCGCGGACGACCTGATCAAGCAGGCGGGTGCCAAAACCTTGACGCGATGGAGGTTTGACCGGTGGGCCGTCCGTCTCGGTCCAGCGAAGGACCAGCTTTCCGTGCAGAGTGTGCAACCACTCGATTTTCACCCGTCCCTCTGGAATGGACAGAGCACCGTACTTGGCCGCATTGGTTGCCAACTCGTGTAGCACCATCGCAATCAATTGCGCCGTTTGGGGCGGTAGGATCACATTAGGACCATCGACAACCGCGCCTGAGGTTCCCTCCAGGCAGTAGGGTGAAATCTCTTCATTGACGAGAGTACGGAGGTTAGCACCGGTCCAGCGCGAGTCCGCAAGCAGCGTATGGGCCTTTGAGAGCGCTCGAATGCGCCCCTCGATGGCTGCCTTGATGGCCTCGGGTGTGTCGCCTCGCGTGAAATGCACCATAGCCTGGAGGACCGCTAGCTGGTTCTTGGCACGGTGGTCCACCTCATGGGCAAGCATTCGCACACGCTCTTCAGCCTCTTTGTGCGTCGTAATGTCGTGAAAGCTCAGCAGAGTAAGGCGCGCTGAACGGCCTGGTACAGCGAATGGGCAGGCGTTAAGGAGAAGGGTCCGACGTCCGATCTCTGGCAGGTCGCATTTGAACTCGAAGGATTCAAGTGAGCGATCGTTGGCAATCGTCTCCTTCAGTTGCGTCAGCAAAACCGGAAGGTCCAAGGCTCGGTTACTCAGCTGCCCTAGGGCAGTCCCTTGGACGGCTTCGCGGGCGACGCGGAACATCAGGAAGAAGGCTCTATTTGCCGTCCGTATGTGCAAATCCTCGCCTAGGACGACGAGAGGATCGGCTACGGTGTTGAGGATCGTCTTGGTGTATTCGCGTTCATAGATTGCCTGATTGATACTTGCTCGGAAGGCGGTGACGTTCGTGAACGTCAGAAC
>JBBWZW010000569.1:0-4165 GCA_039649305.1 Burkholderiales bacterium | reverse complement strand
TTTGAGTTCCTTGACAGTCAGCGTGCGCGGCGTCTTCACGCCTTCGATCGAGACTTCCCATGCGTCGCGGTCAGCCACTATCGATGCGTCCGGCGCCGGGAGGTTATTGCGGATGTATAGTTGTTCGTTCGGCGTGATGATGCTGGTGCCGAAGGCGCTGCGCTTGGTTTCCAGTGTGCCGGACGTATGGACGATCATCGCGCCCGGGTCTTTCCATGCCACGTAGGCGGGCAGGGGTTTGGCCGCGGGAGCATTGCCGGTGACGGCTTGCGCAATCGCGGTTTTGTTGAAAGCGCCCAGTCCGGCCGCGGCCAACGCTGCTGCGCCGCCTGCAAGCAGGCTGCGTCGATGTGGGTTACTGACGTTCGATACAGGGTTTTGCCTGGTCATTTCCGCTCCAAATGAGTGAGTTATATGGTTCTTTTATTCCCGGGTTTGTCTGTACCGGGTACGTCAGCGTCGAGAAATCCCCGGGTATTATGCATATATTTCCAAGGGGAAACAACTTTAGATACAGGAAGATTGTTCCGGTATAAAATGCCGATCCGTTCCGGCTGGTAAAATCCGGGCACTCACCATTTAATTGCCCGCATTGCAGTTTCCCATGCCCACCTCCACGGCCAAGCGGCTTACCGCATTCTCACACAAGCCAGTAGTCCGGCGTTCCGTCATCGGACTGGCCGCGATCCTGCTGCTGTACACCCTGTTCGGTTTCTTCATCCTGCCGCTCATCGCGAAGTCGCAGGCAGAAAAACTGATCGGGGAAAAACTGCATCGCCCGACCACTGTGGGCGAAGTTAAGGTCAATCCCTATACGTGGATCGTCACACTGCGTGACGTCAAAGTAATGGAACCGCAAGGCGGCAAGGTGTTCGCCGCATTCGACGCACTGACCGTGAACATGTCGGCGCAATCGTTGTTGCGCCTGGCACCGGTGGTGCGCGAAGTGCGCTTGTCGAAACCTTACGTGCGGGTGGTGCGCGAGGACGCACACCGCTATAACTTCGATGACATCGTCGAACGGCTTGCCGCACAGCCGCCATCGGAAAAACCTGCGCGCTTCGCGGTCAACAACATCCAGGTCGAACAAGGCCGCATCGAGTTCGAGGACCGGCCCGCCAAGGCAACGCACACCGTGGCCGACCTGACAGTCGGGGTGCCTTTTGTCTCGTCGCTGCCCTCCGATGTGGAGGTGTTCATCGAGCCGCTCCTCAGCGCCAAGGTGAACGGTACGCCGGTGCTGGTCAAGGGTAAGGCGCGGCCGTTCGCGGAACCGAGGGACGCGCTGGTGGAACTGAACCTGGATGGGCTCGATGTCACTCGCTTCATTGAATACCTGCCTTTTAAACCGCGATTCACGCTGACGGGTGCGCGGCTCGATGCGAGGCTGACCGCCAGCTTCCGCCAGCCGAAGGATAAGGCGCCTGCATTGGTGCTGGGGGGCGGCGCGTCGCTCAAATCGGTGCGGATCACCGAAATGAATGGCAAACCGATGCTCACTCTCCCGGAGCTGGCCGTAACCCTCGGTGAGACCGAAGTGTTTGGCGGCCGCTTTGAAGTGGCACGCATAATGGTGAACGGCCTGGAGGCGGATATCAACCGCGACCGCGACGCGCAGATCAACCTGACGCGCCTGCTCCCGCCTCCCACGCCGGGTGCAAAGCCGGCATCCAGCCCCGCCAGGCCGTTCAGTTTCGGGTTGAAGGAACTGGACATCCGTGGCGCAACGGTGCGTTATGTCGATGAGCAACCGGTCCGCTCCATGCGCGCCGGCGTTGACAAGTTCGATCTGCTATTGCGCAACCTTGCCGTCGAGTCTGGCAAGAAAACCGTCACCATCGGCGAGGTCACGTCCGGTCGCGGCGATATCCGTGTACGGCATGACAAATCAGATATACAGCAAGCCAAGACAACCGAGGCGCGCACCGAGCCGCCGGCTGACAGGAAGACTGAGGCTCCGTACGTAGTTCGCGTCGGCCGGGTAGGGCTGCAGGACTGGACCGCGCGCCTGGAAGACCAGAGCCACTCGCAGCCGGCCGTCACAGACGTATCCGCGCTCAGCCTCGCAATGCATGACGTTTCGACCGCCCCGTCTTCCTCGATTCGCATGGACCTGAAGGCCACGGTCAACAAGACCGGGCGATTGGCGCTCAATGGCAATCTCGGATTCGCACCGCTGCATACCGATCTTGCGCTGGACCTGAACGGCGTTGACATGTTGCCCTTGCAACCCTATATCACCGACAAGATCAACCTGCAGCTCACGCGCGCCAGCCTGTCCGGCAAGGGTAAGCTGCAACTGGCTATCGGTGACGACGGCGCATTGAAGGGCGGCTTCAAGGGCGACGCGAGCCTGGATAACCTCGCTACGCTGGACAAAGTCAGCGCGAACGAGTTCATGCGCTGGAAATCGCTGTCCTTCGGCGGCATGGATGTACGGCTGCAGCCGTTCGCCCTCAGTGCGAACGAGGTTGCGCTGAATGACTTCTTTGCCCGGGTGATCATCGACCCGAACGGCCGCATCAATGTGCAGAACGTCGTGCGCGACACTGGGGATGAGAGGAGGAGCCTGACCGAGGTGGATGAGGACGCGCCTGCAGCCTCTCGTGCGCGCGTCAGGACTGCGGAGCTGCCGCCCCCCAGATCGAAAGGTAAGGTGCCGCCGATCAGCATACGCAAACTGACGCTGAAAGGTGGCAGGGTACGCTTCACCGACAACTTCATCCGGCCCAACTACACTGCCAACCTCAACGATTTGGGCGGCGTCATTACCGGGCTCTCGTCCGATGCATCGAGCAGCGCCCTGGTGGACCTGAAGGGCGAAGTCAACCGCGCGCCATTGTCCGTGGCCGGCCGCATCAATCCGTTGAGGGGTGACCTGTCGCTGGACATCGTCGCCAAGGTGCGCGGCATGGAACTGGCATCGCTTTCGGCCTATTCCACCAAGTACATCGGGTATGGCATCGAGAAGGGCAAGCTTTCCTTTGAAGTGGCTTATAAAGTGGAAGACCGCAAGCTCACCGCTGAAAACCGCCTGATCCTCGACCAGCTCACCTTCGGCAAGAAGACGGACAATCCCGGCGCCAAGACGCTGCCGGTGAATTTTGCGGTGGCCTTACTGCGCGACAGCGACGGCGTGATCGACCTGAACGTGCCGATTGCAGGCTCGCTCGACGATCCGCAATTTTCGATCGGCGGCATCATCCTCAAGGTGATCGGCAATGCGATCGTCAAGGCAGTGACGCAGCCGTTTGCGCTGCTCGGCAAGCTCTTCGGCGGCGGCAATGGCGGAGAACTGTCGACGATGGAATTCACGCCGGGCCGTGCCGTTGTCATGCAGAGCGGGGAAGACAAACTCAAGTCACTGGCCAGGGCACTCACCGAGCGTCCCGCCCTCAAGCTCGAAATTACTGGCTATACCGATCCGCATACGGACCGCGAAGGCTTGAAGCGCGCCTACATCGACCGCAAGGTGCGCGCGCTCAAGGTGAAGGATCTGCAGGCACATGGTGCGGCGGCGGAATACAGCAGCGTCGTTGTCAAGCCGGATGAATATGCCGACTTGCTGACCCGCGCCTATCGCGACGAAAAATTTCCAAAGCCACGCAATGCGCTTGGCCTGCAGAAGAGCCTGCCCGTCGAGGAAATGGAAAAGCTGATGATCGAGCATGCGGCTATCGGCGAAGAGGACCTCGTTTCGCTCGGCAATCGCCGCGCGCAGGCGGCGAAGGACTGGCTGGTGAAGTTCGGCCAGGTATCCGGCGAACGGATCTTCCTGCTTGCGCCGAAGACCGGGGGGGAGGATGCGTCGGGTAATGGTAATGGCTCGGGTGCTTCGGCTGCACGGGTGCAATTTTCGTTGCGGTGAACGCGCAGTGATGAAGGTTGCAAAGTTGGAGGATGTCCCGCGCACTGACATGAAATCCGTACATGGGCGCCCCCGGTTTGCCAAGCCCTCAATTCATGCTGACGCGAAGGTAAAGATTGCACCGTACATTCGGACTTTGTATGTGGCCGCTTTGCCACTGTCCCTGATGTGGATCTGCTGGTTGGCGCCGCAATCGCTCTAACGCACTTTTCGTACCTCGGATTTAAAGGGCTTTGCCAACCACGGTCTGACCTGTTTGCCATCACTTCTTGATTGCCTGCGCAATCGGTGGAATCA
>JBBWZW010000352.1:0-4228 GCA_039649305.1 Burkholderiales bacterium | reverse complement strand
CTAACAGGGCCTGATCGAACGCACCGGGCACGGTGCCTTTGATAACTGCGGTTTTCATGATGTGGGCTCTATAAGGGTGCAGAGGCATAAGCGGATTCCCGCCGTTGTGCGTTTGTCTCTGCGGTGGTTGTTTCAGTTTGTCACGTTGCGAAAAAGGTCGTCGGAACAACAGGCGCGCAGCGTCCTATATCCACAATAGGCCGCGCTGACTGCTCTGCACGATTTGATTTACATCGTCCTCATGCAAGTTTTGTCCGTCCATACAAACGACTGTCACCGGCGGGAACCAATGGCTTCGTTCACGTGCACGGGGCCCGCGAACATAAGCTCAAGAACGTCTATTGCGATATTCGGCATCCTCATGTTGAAACAGTCATGATGCGGCGTTAAGCATGAACAGGGATGGGGCTATCGTTGGTTCTCCCTGAGGGCGGACTGTCACGACTAACCGCTCTGGGTAATGCGCGGTGCGACATACGTAGGAAGCTTCAAAGCGGGCAAATAGCGTTCCTATCCTGAACTGCCTGTTGTCCGGCATCTGATACATTCCAGTTATTACGGGTCAGCACCGACTTGACACACTTGCGCAAGTACTGGTGTGCAGGATCCGCATCAAATCTCGGAAGCCAGGCTTGCATAACATATTCCGCCGGTATTACTAGCGGCAAATCGAAAATATGCACATCAAGTGGAACCTGTGTGCGTCGCGCAAGACGAGCCGGCACCGTTGCCACGAGATTCGTTCTTGCCGCTGCCATGAGCGCGCCATACGCGCTCGGCACGACAAGAGACACGGAACGTTTCAGTTTCAATGCAGACAGGACTATGTCTATCGGCTCATGGACACGGCCGCGATGCAAGAAGGCCACGTGTTTTTCGGCGACGAACCGTTGTAGCGTAATTCGATCCTGCAAGAGGCTGTGGCTGTCTGCGACGACGCCTACCAGGCGTTGTTCGAACAGCGTTTCCGTCCTGATTTCGAAGCCATAGTGAGGGAGAGTCCCGATATCGAGATGCACACGCCCCTCTCCCAAGGAGGCTACACCATCGTCGCTTTCCGGCACAAACCGAAGCACGCTTCTTGGCATCTCGCGATGGAGTTCGGTGACCAGTGCTGCGCCATAGACGATGGGAATGCTTTCAGGTGTGCGCAGTACGAATTCTCTTTCCATCTCAGACAGGCAGGTATTACTCAGGGGAAGAAAGAGACTGGATGCCTCTGCGACTAACCTGGCTATCGCCTCTCGCATCTCCAGTGCGCGCGCAGTGGGGACCAGCCGGTTTCCTGTGCGAACCAGGATCGGGTCTCCGATTGCCTCCCGGATGCGAGCCAGCACATGGCTCATCCCCGATGTGCTGAGATGTATTTTCCTTGCTGCGCCACTCACACTTCCCTCACTGAGAAGCGCATCCAGCGCGATCAATAAATTGAGATCCGGGATTCTCATTTTTTGCAGGTGTAGTTTCAAAAATTGCACTCGACTTAATTATCTCTTACTCACACACTTGTCCATGGCGCGAAATCATCAAGGATTGCGATGCACACGAAAAGTACAGTTAGAAAAGAACCGAACGGATCCGTTGCGCTCATCGTTTCTGCGTTCATTGTCGTCTTGGCCCTGGCGGCGCTGGATCAAACGATTGTCTCCACGGCGTTGCCGGCGATATCCGAGGAGCTCGGCGAGAAATTGCGCTTGTCCTGGGTATTCTCCTCTTATCTGATCGCATCGACAGTTGTGATTCCGCTCTACGGAAAGCTCGGAGATCTCTATGGACGAAAGGTCGTTCTCCAGGTTGCGATTGGTGTGTTCCTCGCTGGCTCGGCCTTGTGCGGAATTAGTAACGGAATGACCGAACTGATCATCTACCGAGGGCTGCAAGGCGCGGGTGGCGGCGGCCTGATGACGCTTACCATGACTGCCGTCAGCGATCTTGTCCCGGATCACGAGAGAGGGCGATACCTGGGGATGCTGGGTGCGGCTTATGGAATCGCCGCCCTGTTTGGTCCGCCTTTGGGCGGCATCCTTGCGGAGTATCTCTCCTGGCGCTGGATCTTCTATATCAATCTCCCTTTGGGACTGCTCTCGATGTTGGTCCTCGCGTATTCCTTTCGTCATCGCTCCGAGCCAAGAAAACATATCATCGACTATCCGGGAGCCATTGCACTGACCGCCGCGCTTGTGCTGATGCTCATCAGCACAAAGATGAGTATTGCTTCCACTGACGCGCCGTCATCGCCTTCTGTCGTGTTTCCGATTCTCGCGCTGGTTTTTGCTTTTGCCTTCTTATGGATTGAAACCCGCGCGCCGGAACCTATTCTTCCTTTGGAACTGTTTCGCGTACAAACCTTTATGGCCGCCAACGTGCTCAGCGCAATCCTTGGTGTAGGCATGTTCACGGCCGTTGTATTCCTTCCGTTGTACCTTCAGATCGCCCAAGGATTCAGCCCTGTCGCATCCGGCATGCAGTTGTTGCCGATGACTTTGGGAATAACGACGGCTTCACTCGGCTGCGGGCGTCACGTGGGACGTGCCGGACGGTATCGTCAGTTTGCGCTTACCGGTTGTGCACTCATTTCGGTTGCTTACGCGCTGCTCGCGACGATGCCGGATGCGCCCCGATCTATCGAGATTTCGATTTACATGCTGGTATTGGGCCTCGGTTTGGGTCTGCTGTTTCCGGTAGTGACGATGGCCGCTCAGAACTCGGTGCCTGTAAAGCACATAGGCACTGCGACCGCTACTCCGATCATGCTGCGGTCCGTCGGAGGGGCGATCGGCGTCTCGCTTCTCGGCGCGCTGTTCTCGAATCGAATTACCCATGAATTCACGCATCATTTTTCAATGCCGGATCACGCGGGAGCGACGACTTCCGCAGCGACACAGCCGTCGGCAATTGCCGGTTCCGAAGCGGTCGTGATGGCCTTCTCTGCTGCTCTACACCCGCTCTTCTGGATTGCTGCGGCGATTGCCGTCATTGGTTTTTTCGTGGCATGGATGCTCCCCGGCGCGCCGGCGCTATCGGAGTACGGGGAGAAGCCGGCGGAGCTCAATATAAAACAGACTGAGCAGAACTAAACAGTCTATCAACGCCATAAGTAAATTTTCCGGAGATTCGTTTCCTGCCTTGCGGCTGCAACGGAGGCCAATAGGTAGCTATTCATAAATCCAGCTAAGGAAGACCGCAAGTGAAAACGGAAAACTTCGAGACACCAGCAGAGAACGGGGCTTTTGTCCCGGTGAAGAACAAGGTAGCCAAGATTATGCCGAAAACGGCAGGCCAGACGAGTGGCGTGGCGGTACATGGCGCTGGGGAGACACAGTGGTGGTTCGACGCGCGCGGATTGCATGATCGCGATTTGTTGACGGCAGTCGATCGCAGCAACTGCACACATGTTGTCATTAACCTTGAGCAGCAAGGCGACATCAACAGCGCGAAACAGCGGGTGGTATGGATCGAACATCCAGAACAGCTCGCGCAGTTGAAAGACGGCGTTTGGGTGTTCACATCGAACGACGAAGTGCGCGCCAAGGCTGTCGCCGCCGGACGGAAGGCGGGGCTGTACATTGATGCGCACGACCTGGAAGCGGACTTTCCGTACTGCGTAAGCGTCTGCGAGCGTGGCGACGACTTTGTGGTCATCAATATCCAGCACGCAACCTACATCCCTTACGAGTTGCTGCTTGCGAAAACTGAAGGCAAACCAACCATCGTACTGCGCAGCATCCCGATCAACGGGCTACGCGATGTCGTGGATGACATCGACCAGTCGCTGAACGCGTTCTCGACCATGGAACGTGGAGTCGGCGTGCTCTTCAGAGTCCGTAGTATTGCCGCGATCGAAAGTCTGTCGCGCAATATCGCCCACCGTCAGGGAGGCGCATTGCAACTGGTTCCTGCGCGGGTGGTAGAAGTGCGGCATACCGGGCTCGGCCACCGTGTATGTGTCGATGCCACATCGATGATGAGCCCTGAAGAGGGAATGATCGTCGGCTCGACTGGCTGGGGCGGCATTTTCGTCTGCTCCGAGACGCACTACCTGCCGCATATGAACTTGCGCGAGTTTCGCGTCAATGCAGGCGCGGTGCATTCTTATATATGGGGGCCGAGCGACAACGCCATGTATCTGAGCGAAATGCAGGCCGGATCGGAGGTCACCTGCGTCGATCTCTCCGGAAAGTCTCGCGTTATCTGTGTCGGGAGGGCAAAAATCGAGCGACGCCCGCTA
>JBBWZW010000532.1:0-3206 GCA_039649305.1 Burkholderiales bacterium | reverse complement strand
GAAGCCGACATAGAGCGCGACCATCGCGACGCCGACGGTGGCAAAGAATTCGAGCACGGCAGAAGACAGGAAGGCGATGGCCAGCACCTCCATGGCAGAGCGTCTCACGCGTTCGCCGGAAGCCTCGATTGCCGCGGCGACACGCTCTTCCGCGACCAATAGACGGATGGTCGCCAAGCCGCGCAGGCGATCGAACAATAGCCCGGTCAAGTTGCCGGCTTCATTGAGTTGCCGGCGGCTGCGCTCCCGCGCCGTTGCCCCGATCAACGCCATGAAAACCGGGATCACCGGTCCAGCGCTCGCCAGCATCAAAGCTACGGCCCAGCTGACCGGCAGAATCGCGACGAGAATTGCGACCGGAACCACCGCCACCCTGAATCGGGCGATCTGATACCTGACGAGAACCGGGTCGATCGTCTCTACCTGATCAACAGCAAGCGACGCGATTTCGCCGGCCGGCGGCCGGGTGGCATCGAAAGGGGACCACGGTAGAACGGCTTGAATGAGCTTGCGCCGCAGATCCAATTTTTTCGCCGTTGAAGTGCGAGCGCTTATCGAAAACGCTCCAGTGTCGGCGACCGATCGGGCCACCAGCAGCAGCGCAAACATCGATGCGAGCACGATCGGCGACAGTCCGGTCAGCTCGGCTTCGGTGCCGATGCAAACAGCCGCAACGGTGTCGGCGAGAATCAAGGACTGGGGAATCCAGATCAGGCTTGCTGCAAGCGAGAACGCCACCGCAGTGGATGGGATCCGACAGGAGAGTATCCCAAAGCGATCGGTCATGAGAACTCCGCTTTCGGAAGCCGAATAAAGTCGATTGCGACGAATGGTGGCAACACAGCTGATAGGACGGTCGCTGTTGTACAGTGACCGCGAAAAGCGGGTTCGCCCATTAAATTGGGATTCAGGAACCTAAATTCGATTTTAACCGGGCTACCAGCGGAGCCTTCAGTGCATCGGTGTCGCGCGTACCTTTCCCCTGAATACCCGATAGCTGATCACCGTGTAGATCAGCATCAGCGGGTAAACGAAGAGCCCCTCACCCCAGAACATGAATGCCAGACTGGAATGAGGCGCCGCGGCCTCCTCGACTGTGATGACGTAGGGGATCATGTATGGCCAGAACGAGATGGCCAATGTTCCGAAAGCCGACAGAAAGATCAGCGCAACCATGTAAAACGGCACTCCGTCCCGATGGCGCTCGACGCTGACCGCAAGCACGATCGCCGCCAGCGCAGCAATGGCCGGGAAGATGAAGAGATAGGGACGTTCGACCCATCGATGCATGATCTGGAGATTCTCAGCCAGTGCAAACGCGAAGACGACAACGAGGAAGACCAGCAGTCCGATCGAAAGATAGGGGATTTGGCGATAGGCAGCGGCCTTGACGTCCCCATCGCACTTTCTGACCAACCAACAGGCGCCAAGCAGCGTGTAGCCGAAACAGAGCCCTACACCGCAAAGTACGGCGAACGGGCTGAACCAGCCAAAATCGCCGCCGGTGTACTGACCGTTTGTAATCGGCAAACCCTCTACCAGCGCGCCAACGGTCATGCCCTGGACGAAGGTCGCCACCAGCGAGCCGCCGAAAAAGCTGAAGTCCCAAATCCAGCGCATCCGCTCCGCCTTGTAGCGAAATTCGAACGCCACACCACGAAGGATGAGAGCTGACAGCATGATGACGAGCGGAAGGTAGAACGCGGACATCAGTATCGCATACACGGCCGGAAATGCCCCCCAGAGGATAACCGCGGTGACGACCAGCCATGTCTCGTTACCGTCCCATATCGGCGCGACAGCCCCCCACATGGCGTGCCGCCTCGCTTCATCCCGTGTCAGCTCAAACAGGATCCCGATGCCGAGATCGAAGCCGTCCAGCAGGACATACAGCAGAATGCTGATGGCAAGCAGCGATACCCAATAGGTCACCATGGCTATTCTCCAGCTTCCGCCAGCACAGGTGCATCCTCGCCGGCAAGCGAAAGCGGCCGATTGGGCACCGCCGCAAATGCCGGCGTCACCATTGGCCGCACCAAGCCGGTCCGCATCAGCCGATAGATGTAGAAGATGCCGAACGAAAAAATGAACGTGTAGACAATTGCAAAGATCACGAGCGAGATCGCCGCCGCTTGGGCGGTCAGGAACGGGGTCATCGCGTCAGCGGTTCGAAGCAACCCGTAGACCGCCCACGGTTGCCGACCAACCTCGGCGGTGAACCAGCCGGTCCACGTCGCGATAAAGGGCAACGGGAAGCTCAGAAATGTCGCCCACAGGAACAGGCGGTATCGACCGATCCGTCGCGTGAGACTGAGGTACGAGCCGATGAAGGCGAGCGCCAGCATGACCAACCCGCACCCGACCATGATACGAAAGGTGAAAAACGGAATGAGCACAGGGGGGCGGTCTTGTCGTGGGAAGCTGGTCAACCCGACCTCCTTGGAAGTGAAACTCATGCTTCCGATCAGACTGCCAAGAACGGGTAGCGACACTGCGTATTTGTTGCTCTCCGACGCTTCATCGGGAATGGCAATCAAGACTTCGCTTGCGGGCTGCTCGTCATGCCAGCGACCCTCGATGGCGGCAAATTTCGTGGGCTGGTGGTCATGAACATAGTCGCCGGCCAGGTGTCCGATAAAGAGCTGGATCGGTATCAGCACAGCCGCCAGGCAAAGCCCCATGCGGAGCATGATCTTGGCTTCGTCAATGAATCTCCCGCGCAGCAGATACCATGCACCGGTCGCAGCGACGCAGAACGCTCCGGTTAGGTATGCCGCAAGCAACATATGCGGGAACCGCACCCACACCACAGGGCTGAAGTTGATCGCAGTCCAGTCGTTCGGAACGAATAGCCCTTTCTCCACGACGTAGCCGACGGGTGCCTGCATCCAGCTGTTGTTGACCATGATCCAGAACGCTGAGAACGTCGTTCCCAAGGCAACCATTGCGGTTGAAAAGAGATAGAACCACGGGGCAACGCGAGATCGGCCGAAAATGAGCACTCCAAAAAACGTCGCCTCCAGCATGAAGGCCGTGAATGTTTCATACGAAAGCAGCGGCCCTTGAATTGGTCCTGACAGCTTGGACAACACGCTCCAATTCATGCCGATCTGAAACGCCATTACGATGCCGGACACGACGCCCATCCCGAACGCTACGCCGAATATCTTGAGCCAGAAGTCGAACAGCACGCGATAAGCCGAGCG
>JBBWZW010000521.1:0-4229 GCA_039649305.1 Burkholderiales bacterium | reverse complement strand
GCAAGGGGCAAGGGGCTTAACCGGGCACGGGATAGCCGACCCCCGACGTTCACCGCACCCCCGGCAGAGCACCCGCGTATCCAGTAAAGTAACCTGTTTGATTGAGCACCTGCGATCGAAAGCAATTCAACACCATGTCACCCCTGCACATCCCCACCCCCCTTCTTGCGCACCGCCCCTTGTCAGCCATGCTCGCCAGGCACGTCACGCTCAAGATGGAAAACCTGCAGCCGTCAGGCTCATTCAAGATGCGGGGCATCGGAGAAATGTGCCAGCGCGCAGTCATCAAAGGCGCGTCGCACCTGGTGTGCCCATCGGGCGGCAACGCCGGCTTCGCCGCGGCAGTGGCCGGTGTGGCGCTCGGCGTGCACACGACGATCGTCGTGCCGCACACTACGCTCGAATCGGTCCGCCAGACTATCCGCGATATCGGCGCCGAAGTAATCGTGCACGGCAAGGTATGGGACGAAGCCAATGAAGAAGCGTTGCGCTTGTGCACGGCGCCCGGCGCGGTATATGTGCCGCCCTTCGATCACCCGGACATCTGGGACGGCAACGCCACCCTGATCGACGAAGCGGCACAGCAGACCCGTTTCGATGCGGTGATTTGCGCCGTGGGCGGCGGCGGACTGATGTGCGGCGTGTTGCAAGGTTTGCATCGAAACGGATTGCCCGACGTCCCGGTAATCGCGGTCGAAACAGAAGGCGCCGCCTCCTTGCACGCAGCGGTACGTGCCGGCGAATTGGTAACGCTCGAGAGCATTGATACAGTAGCAACATCTCTCGGCGCCAAACGAGTTGCACAAGCCGCATTCGACTGGACAAAACGCCATGACGTGCGCAGCGTCACGGTGACGGACAAGCAAGCAGTCGACGCCTGCCTTCGTTTCGCCGACGACATGCGCACGCTGGTGGAACCCGCCTGCGGCGCGGCCCTGGCGGTGGCTTATCAAAACCTGCCGGAACTTGCGGCGTTTCAACGTCCGCTGGTCGTGGTTTGTGGGGGCATCGGCGTGGATTTGGCTAAACTGGAGTCATGGAAGACGCGATTCGGGCTATGACCATGCAGGCCGCTTTCCCTAAACTTCTTTCCTCCCAGATCGCGTTCGATATCGCGCGTACGATTCTGGACGGCTTCGACAAGCATTACCGCCTGTTTCGCGCCGCCAGCCTGGATGCGCGCCGGTATTTTGAACAACGCGACTGGAGAATCGCGCAGGTCAAGGCGCGGGAACGTATCGGGTTCTACGACAAGCGCGTCCAGGAATGCGTGCAGGTGCTCGAAGACGAATACGATCCGGTCGATCTCAGTGACGCGGTATGGCGCGAGGTCAAGCTGCACTACATAGGTTTGCTGATCGACCATAAACAGCCTGAACTGGCGGAGACCTTCTTCAACTCGGTGTGCTGCAATATTCTGCATCGCACCTATTTCCATAACGATTTCATCTTTGTGCGACCGGCGGTGTCCACCGAATATATTGAAACGGAAGAGTTGCAGCCGACCTATCGTGTCTACTATCCCGCCAAGGATGGCTTGCACTATACCCTCAAGCGCATCGTCACCAATTTCCAGCTTCAAGGCGACTACGCCGACCTCGACCGCGATGTCGGTTTTGTGGAAGCGCGGCTGAAGGCGATGTTCGGCACAGACCTGCTGGAGCCGAATCACCAGATCCAGGTGCTCGCCAACCTGTTCTACCGCAACAAGGGCGCGTATATCGTCGGCAAAGGCATCAACGGGCCGCGCGTCTATCCGTTCGTGGTGCCGATCCTGTACAACCGCAGGGGCGAGATGGTGCTCGACACCGTGCTGTTCGACCCGAACCTGATCTATGTGCTGTTTTCATTCACACGGGCGTATTTCATGGTCGACATGGAAGTGCCTTCCGGCTATGTGAATTTCCTGCGGTCGCTGTTGCCGAACAAACCGGTCAGCGAGATCTACACCATCCTCGGTTTGCAGAAGCTCGGCAAGGCGGCGTTCTATCGCGATTTCCTGCATCACCTGCGGCACTCGTCCGATTGCTTTGAAACAGCACCCGGTATCCGTGGGCTGGTGATGGTGGTGTTTGCGCAGCCATCCTTTCCGTACGTCTTCAAGGTGATCAAGGACTACTTCCCGCCCCCGAAGGACACCACACGCGCGCTGGTGAAGGAAAAATACCTGCTGGTGAAAAACCATGATCGCGTCGGACGCATGGCGGACACGCTCGAATATTCGAACGTGGCTTTCCCGCGCGCGCGTTTCGCCGACGAATTGCTGGCGGAGCTGAAAGAAGTGGCGCCGTCCATCGTTGAAGAGGATGGCGATGAAATCATCATCAAGCACCTGTATATCGAACGGCGCATGGTGCCGCTCAATATCTGGCTGTCCGACGCGGAAAAACGCGGCGACCACGCCGCGGTCGAGCATGGCATTGTCGAATATGGCAACGCGATCAAGGAACTCGTCGGCGTGAATATCTTCCCGGGCGACATGTTGTACAAGAACTTCGGTGTCACCAAACATGGACGGGTGGTGTTCTACGACTATGACGAGATCGAGTACATCACCGACTGCAACTTTCGCACGATTCCCGAAGCGCCGAATGAGGAAGCGTTCATGTCCAGCGAACCCTGGTATCCGGTTGGGAAGAATGACGTGTTTCCGGAGCAGTTTGGCACTTTCCTGCTCGGTAACCCGGAAGTGAGAAAATACTTCATGAAGCATCACGGCGATCTGCTTACGCCGCAGTATTGGGAAAACGCGAAGCAGCGCCTGCTCGCAGGCCATATCGAAGACGTTTTCCCGTATCCGCAGGAATTGCGTTTCAGCTTCAAACCTTTAACCGCGGTGCAAGCCGCATAGTTCGCAACCCCTACAGGAGACCTAACATGAACGATCCCATAGTCATAGTCGGCGCAGCGCGTACCCCGATGGGCGCATTCCAGGGCGACTTTTCCGCCTTGTCCGCCCATGACCTTGGTGCGGCAGCGATCCGCGCGGCAGTTGAGCGCGCCAACCTCGAACCGCAGCATGTGGAAGAAGTCCTGTTCGGTAACTGCCTGATGGCGGGCCAGGGCCAGGCGCCGGCGCGGCAGGCTGCGATCAAGGCGGGCATTCCCGTTTCCGCGGGCGCCGTGACGCTGTCAAAGATGTGCGGCTCGGCGATGAAAGCCACGATGCTTGCGTATGATTCGATCGTGGCCGGCACCAATGAAGTGGTGGTGGCAGGCGGCATGGAATCGATGACCAACGCTCCGTACCTGATCCCGAAGGCGCGCGGCGGCTACCGGATCGGCCACGGCATGATGTATGACCACATGATGCTCGACGGCCTCGAAGATGCATATGAAAAGGGCCGCGCGATGGGCACCTACGCCGAAGACTGCGCCGCGAAATACCAGTTCACGCGCGAAGAGCAGGATGCGTTCGCGATTGAATCGGTCAAGCGTGCACAGGCCGCGACTAATGACGGCTCCTTCAAATGGGAGATTGCCCCAGTGACCGTAGCTGCCAAGGGCGGCGACGTCGTGGTCGACAAGGATGAAGGGCCGCTCAAGGCCAGGATTGAAAAGATCCCGTCGCTGAAGCCTGCATTCAAGAAGGACGGCACCATCACCGCCGCATCGTCGTCGTCGATCAACGACGGCGCCGCCGCGCTGGTGCTGATGCGCGAGTCGACCGCCAGGAAGCTGGGCTGCAAACCAATCGCCCGCATCCTTGGCCACGCTACGCATTCGCAGGAGCCGAACTGGTTTACCACCGCGCCGGTCGGTGCGATCGAAAAGCTGTACAAAAAAGTCGGGCTGACCACCAACGACGTCGACCTGTTCGAAATCAATGAAGCGTTTGCCGCGGTGCCAATGGCTGCGATGAAAGAGCATGGCATCCCGCACAGCAAGGTCAACATCCACGGCGGCGCCTGTGCGCTCGGTCACCCGATCGGCGCGTCTGGTGCTCGCATAATCGTGACCTTGCTTGGCGCGCTGAAGAAAACCGGCGGCAAGGTGGGTGTTGCGGCGCTGTGCATCGGTGGGGGCGAAGGTACGGCGATGGCGGTTGAGTTGGTGTGACGTTACTCCTTCTCCTTCAAAGCATGGCATCTACATAAATGCAGAACGTCTCGCATACCGGATACGTAGGTTGGGATGCAAATCCCAACACGCCGGACCCTGTACGACTGACGGCTCCGTTACATTCTGGGATGTTGGGATTAGCATCCAACCTACGGGATGCTTTAAGG
>JBBWZW010000479.1:0-16166 GCA_039649305.1 Burkholderiales bacterium | reverse complement strand
CGCTCGATGTTCTTCTCGCCGTTGGCCGGACGCTTCATGCGCTTCAGTACATCCGGGTGCGCATGCTGCAACGGCACGTCGAGGTAAGGAACCACCCTGCCCTCGGCCATCAGCGGAATCACGTCGTCAACGTGCGGATACGGATAAACATAATGCAGGCGGACCCAGGCGCCATACTGTTGCGCCAGTTCACCCAGCGCGGTCACCAGCTGCGTCATGTGCGTCCTGACCGGTTTGCCGTTCCAGAAGCCCATGCGGAACTTCACATCGACGCCGTAAGCGCTGGTGTCCTGTGAAATGACCAGCAATTCCTTCACCCCTGCCTTGAAAAGGTTTTCCGCTTCGCGCATCACATCGGCAATCGGACGCGAGACCAGGTCGCCACGCATCGACGGGATGATGCAGAAGCTGCAGCGGTGATTGCAGCCCTCGGAAATTTTGAGGTACGCGTAATGTTTCGGCGTCAGCTTGATGCCCTGCGCCGGAACGAGGTCGATGAAGGGCTCATGCGGTTTCGGCAGATACTTGTGGACCGCGAACATGACTTCGCCGACCGCGTGCGGGCCGGTCACTGCCAGTACCTTGGGGTGCACGCTCTGGATCATGTCGTTGCCGGCCGCGTCCTTCTTGGCGCCGAGGCATCCGGTGACGATTACCTTGCCGTTTTCGGCGAGCGCCTCGCCGATCGCGTCGAGCGACTCCTGGACGGCGGCATCGATGAAACCGCAGGTATTGACGATCACCAGGTCGGCGCCGTCATACGACTTGGCGGTCTCGTAACCTTCCGCGCGCAACTGGGTGAGGATTTGCTCGGAATCGACCAGCGCCTTGGGGCAACCGAGTGAAACGAAACCGACCTTGGGAGCTGCTTGAAAATCGTTGGACATGACGTGATAAGGGGTACAAAAGACGAATCCGCCATTGTACCCCTTCGGAGGCTGTATCTTCCGTGAACGTCCGGCGATGGAAACAACCGTCGTTAGTTTTCCGGCAAGTTTACTTTTTCGTGGGCTTTTCGGTCCCGGTGAACGGGAAAGTGACGAACATGTTCTTCGTCTGACTCTGCATCTGCTCCTGCATTTGCATGAACAGGCTCTTGCTCTGCTCGATGTAGTTGCTCATCATCCCCTGCATCATCGGGCCCTGGACGTTCATGAACTGGGTCCACATTTCGGGGCTGAACGGCTTGCCTTCGTAAAAGCCCTTCGAGCTTTCGGCCAGGCTGTTCTGGATATCGATGAAGGCCTGGATATTCTTTTCGATATACGAGCCCATCATGCCCTGCATCGCATGGCCGTAGTAACGGATGATCTGCGACAGCGCGCCGCTCGAAAACATCGGCGTGCCGTTCGCCTCCTCTTCCAGGATGATCTGCAGCAGGATAGCGCGGGTCAGATCCTCTTCCGATTTGGCGTCGATGACAGTGAACTCTTCGTTTTCGAGCACCAGCTGCTTGACGTCGGAGAGGGTAATGTAAGAACTCGTCTGCGTGTCGTAAAGACGGCGATTCGGATACTTCTTGATCAAGCGCTCGGAGATCTTTTTTGCACTATTCATCGAAAATTCCATATATTGCGTCGCAACGCGTCTCATCCATTTCTGTAGAAAAGCGAACAGGCGTTCGCTTGGCGTATTTAATTATAGTGCGAAAAAACAAAGATTTACGATGGTTTCCGTCCCTCTCTCGGGTTTTATTGCAATGCACGGCGTGTTACCGACAGTTAATTTTCCCGGCAATTTAACCATTGGACGGAAATCTTTGCAAATGCGAACAGTAACGACTGCTATTCGGCTTTGACCATGACATATCGACCAGGGGCCGGTTCGATCGGTTTATATTTCGCGCTGCCGGGTTTGGCCGGCGCTTTCACCTGCTCTCCTGCGTGCCCGGACAAAAAATCCGACCATTCAGTCCACCAGCTGCCAGGATGCTCCTTGGCGTCCTTCATCCAGGCTTCGGCCGAGGGCGCGACTTTATCGTTGGTCCAGTAGCTGCGCTTTTTCTTTTCCGGCGGATTGATCACACCGGCGATATGCCCGGATGCCCCGAGCACGAACCGGTTGCGCTTGCGCTTTTTCGGATTGAGCAGGAACGTGGATTCATACGCGGCAGTCCATGGGACGATGTGATCTTCGCGCGAGCCGTAAATGAAAATCGGCGTATCGATCTTTGACAGGTCGAGTTTTTCTCCGCAGACGGTCAGCGCACCCTTCACCTTCATCTTGTCTTCCAGATACATGTTTCGCAGATACCAGCAAAACATCGGACCCGGCAGGTTGGTCGCGTCGGCGTTCCAGTACAGCAAATCGAACGGCGGCGGATCTTCGCCCTTGAGGTAGTTCGACTTCACATAATTCCACACCAGGTCGTTCGGACGCAGGCTCGAGAACGCGGAAGTGAAATCGCGCCCTGGCATCAGGCCGCCCTTGCCGATGGCATGTTCGCGCAGCGCGACCTGCGCTTCGTCGATGAATACCTCAATAACCCCGGGGTCGGAATAGTCGAGCAGCGTGGTGAGCAACGTAAGGCTTGCAACGGGATTTTCCCCGCGCGCGTAGAGCGCCGCCAGCGCAGAGGAAAGCAGCGTGCCTCCAACGCAGAATCCGAGCGCATTGACCTGGTCCTGACCCGAGACATCGCAGCTGACTTCAAGCGCCTTGAACACGCCTTGTTCGACATAGTCGTCCCAGGTCACATTCGACATGGACGCATCGGGATTGCGCCATGACACCAGGAATACCGTATTCCCCTGTTCCACCGCATAGCGCACCAATGAATTGTTTGGTTGCAAGTCCAGGATGTAGTACTTATTGATGCAAGGAGGCACGATCAGCAACGGGCGTTCATACACCGTCTCGGTCCGCGGTTTGTACTGCAACAACTGGAAGAACGCATTTTCGAATACGACGTCGCCTTCGGTGTTGGCGACATTTTTTCCGACCTCAAACGCCTTTTCGTCGCTTTGCGAAATCTGGCCTTTGCGCAGGTCGTTCAGCAAGTGACCCATTCCTTTGACCAGGCTCTCGCCTTTGGTCTCCATCAGCTTTTGCTGCGCCTCCGGGTTGGTGACCAGGAAATTTGCGGGAGACATCGCGTCGACGATCTGCTGAACCGCGAAGCGGATCCTTTGCTTCGTCCTCGGCGTGGCCTCCACCGCTTCCACCATCTCCATCAGGAACCGGGCATTGAGCAGGTACGCCGCCGCATTGAATGAAAACAGCGTATGCGATTGCCATTCGGGTGCGGCGAAACGCCGATCCGAAAGTTCGCGGGGCTTCGCGGCCAGCGCGTCTTCCCACAGCGCGGACAGCTCCTTCACATAGTCCTGCTGCAGGTCCGCAAATCGCTCCGGATCGACCTTGGCGTCCATCTCGCTGATCGTTGGCGAGATCGGCCTGAGTGCTTCATTGTTTATCTGCGGTGGCGCGGATAACGAAGCCCATTTCTGCCATGCGGCCGGATCGATGAACTGAAGCATCCATGCGGAGGGGTCGGGTTGGGGTGGGAACAGATTCATGCTGGCGTCTCTCATTTGGCGTATCGTTACGGTTTTCCCGCTGTTCGCTGCTCAGATTCTTATGCATATCGTCGCCATCGCGTGGATGTACGTCGTCGTCATGATGTCCATCACCGAACATTCTTTCATCGCCGGCCTCATGACGTTCCTCCTGTATGGCGTGTTACCCGTCACAGTCATTTTATACTTGATGGGAACGCCGCTGCGCAAGCGCAAACGAGCCGCAGCTGAAAAATTAGCACGCGAGCAGGCGCCTGGCCCGGGTGGTGAAGCCGCACCCGGCGATTAAGGCACCGCGCAGGCGCCTAAGAGTGAAGCTTTATTTGAGCCAGATCAAAGAAGCCATGCGCCCGGTTGTCCTGTCACGGCGATAAGAAAAAAAACGGCGCTGGTCGGTGACGGTACATAGTCCTCCACCATGAACCGCGGTCACGCCGGCCTTGCGCAAGACATTGCGCGCAAGGTTGTAGATGTCGGCAAGATACTTTCCGGGCTGGCTCGCGACAGGAGTGAATGCTGAACGCGCATCCGCGTCGCGCCCGACAAACGCCGCCAGCACATCCTCCCCCACTTCGAAACGTTCGGGGCCTATGGCCGGCCCCATCCATGCCATGATCTCGCCCGCCCCGGCTTTGCGCATGCTGTCCAACGTGTTTTCAAGCACGCCCCCTGCCAAGCCACGCCATCCCGCATGTGCGGCGCCGACCACCCTGCCCGCCCGATCGCAAAACAATACTGGCAGGCAATCAGCCGTCTGGATCACGCAGACGACACCCGGCTGTGTCGCTATGCAACCGTCCGCTTCCGGCGCCCCCTCGACCAGCGCCGCATCGAGCACCTTGCTCCCGTGGACCTGAGTCAGCCATGCCGGATCAGCCGGCAGCAATTCGCGAAGCAAAGCGCGATTCTGCAGTACATGCTCCAGCGAGTCACCGACATGCGTGCCGAGATTCATTCCCCCGCCGCCCGCACCGTCGTCGTACGGCGCGCGGCTCACGCCCCCCAGGCGCAGGGTGGAGATTGCGCCCACGTTGGCGGGCGCATCGGTCCAGTCGGGAGAAATGAAACCGGTCATCATGGCGTTACTCCTGGTCGATCAATGCCTGGTCGATGCCGGCACGCGCAATCAACTCCGCAAAGTCCGGCGGCACCGGCGCATTCCACTCACACTCCTTGCCGGACTTGGGGTGAACCAGTCCGAGCCGGTGGGCATGCAATGCCTGCCTGCCGAACACCCCCGCGAGATGCGACTTTCCATACAGGTTGTCACCCACAAGCGCGAAGCCTATCGATTGCATATGCACCCGGATCTGGTGAGTGCGCCCCGTTTCCAGCTGGCAGCGCATCAGGCTGACCCGCCGGTCGTCCAGTGATCCGGTCGCGATGCGCTGGTAATGCGTCACCGCGGGTTTCGCGCTCGAATGCGTCGATACCGCCATCTTGATGCGATCGCGCGGATGCCTGCCGATTGCCGCATCTACCCTGCCGGTCATGTGCGGTGCGCCCCAAACCAGCGCCAGATACTCGCGCTTGACGGTGCGCGCCTGCAACTGACGCACCAGGTCGGTCTGTGCTTCCAGCGTTTTGGCAACCACCATGAGGCCGCTGGTGTCCTTGTCCAGGCGATGCACGATGCCGGCGCGCGGCACACCTGCAATCGCGGGAAAATGATGCAGCAGGCCGTTCAGCAGCGTCCCGGACCAGTTGCCGGCGCCGGGATGAACCACCAGGCCGGCGGGCTTGTCGATCACGAGGATGGACTGGTCTTCATGCACGATGGGCAATTCCATCGGTTCAGGCGTAAACCCCTGCTCCTCCGGCGAAGTCTGCGGATGGACGACGACGGTTTCATCTCCCAGCGCTATAGTTTTCCCGCGGGCCGGCTGGCCATCCACGGTGATATGTCCGGCTTCAATCCATTGTTGCAGGCGGCTGCGCGAGTACTGCGGCACCAGCTGCGAGATCAGCTTGTCGAGCCGCACGCCGCAGGCGTCAGGCGTCAGTTTCAGTACGATGGGAGCTGCTTCGAGCAACGCAATGCTCTCTTCGTCGCCATCTTCAATATCGGTATCAGGTAAGGTTTTGGTCAAAATCGGGGCTTCTGTTGAGATCGTTGCAAGTTCCATCGGCTATAATCGATGACTTGTCCAAGGGCACTCTTGCAACGTCATGCATAAAAAACTGATGAACTTCGTAATGAAATTCGCTGCCGTCTTCCTGGCGGTATCGCTCTCGGGTTGCGGCTTGCTCCCCGAGAAAATCGATGAGACCGCAGGATGGTCAGCGCCCAAATTATACTCGGAGGCTCGCGACGAGCTATCGAGCGGTAATTACGAAAAAGCGATTTCGCACTTCGAGAAGCTCGAGTCGCGCTATCCGTTCGGCACGTTTGCGCAACAGGCGCAAATGGAAATCGCCTATGCGCACTACCGTCAGGGCGATGCGCCGCAAGCGCTGGCCGCGACGGAACGCTTCATCAAGCTGCATCCGAACCATCCGAACGTCGACTACATGTACTATCTGCGCGGCCTGGTCAACTTCAACGATCGTGCCGGCTTCTTCGACTTCGTCTCGCGACAGGATCCGAGCGAACGCGACTCCAAGGCAACCCGCGACGCGTTCGAAGCGTTCAAGCAACTGGCCGAGCGCTTCCCGGACAGCATCTATACCAAGGATGCGGTAGCCCGGATGAAGTACCTGGTGAACGCGATGGCGCAATACGAAGTACACGTTGCGAACTACTATTTACGGCGCGGCGCCTACGTGGCGGCAGCCAATCGGGCACAGACAGCGGTCACCGATTATCGTGAAGCGCCTGCAGTGGAAGAAGCGCTGTTTATCATGGTGCGCGCCTACGATGCATTGGGTCTGACCGATCTGCGCAACGACGCGGAACGTGTATTGCGGAAGAATTTCCCGGACAGCGTGTATTTCCGGGGTGGACCGCAGCAAAACCGATCATGGTGGCAATTCTGGAAATAATGAACTAATAAGCAGCCAAACAGAAAACTAAAAAGCAGCCAAACAGAAAGCCTCGTGTAACGAGGCTTTTTTTATCCGCTCAATCCTCAATGCGCCGGCGAAACAGCCAGGAGCGTTCCGTCGAACCGCCCTCATCGAACGCATACCCCTCCCAGTCAAACGCTTTCAGCTTTTCCGCCTGCCTGATGCCGTTCACCGCGGCGTAACGCGCCATCAGCCCGCGTGCTCGCTTCGCGTAAAACGAGATTATCTTGTATTTGCCGTTCTTCCAGTCTTCGAATACCGGCGAAATCACGGGAGCATTCAGCAGCTTGGGCTTTACCACCTTGAAATATTCTTCGGAGGCGAGATTGACCAATGCCTTCGCCTTTTCCTGGGCGAGCAGCTTGTTGAGAGCGTCGGTGACGAGTTCGCCCCAGAACGCATACAGATCCTTGCCGCGTGGATTGGCCAGCTTCGTACCCATTTCGAGGCGATAGGGCTGCATCAGGTCGAGCGGCCGGAGCACCCCGTACAAGCCGGATAAAATGCGTATGTGCGACTGCGCAAAATCGAGTTGTTTGACAGTCAACGACGGCGCATCGAGGCCTTCGTACACGTCACCGTTGAAGGCCAGCACGGCCTGCTTGGCATTTTTCCTGGTGAATCTCGGAGACCATGAAGCGTAGCGCCCCGTGTTCAATACGGAGAGTGCGTCCGAGATCTGCATCATGCTGCCGATTTCCGCCGGCGACAATTCCCTCAGTACATCGATCAGTTCGGCGGAATGCTTGACGAAATCCGGCCTGGTGTGGACTTCGGTGGACGCAGGTGTGTCATAGTCGAGGGTTTTGGCAGGCGATAGAACAATCAGCATTTGAACGTTTTTTTAAAAAGAATTTCCGCAATGATACCTAAGCGCATCGTGATCGACACCAATGTTTGCCTGGATTTGTTCGTCTTCCGCGATCCGCGGTGGGCGACGCTGCATGCCGCGCTTAGGCGCGGCCAGGTGCAGGCGGTGACTCGCGCTGACTGCCGAATGGAATGGCTGTGTGTGCTCGGGTACAGGCACCTGCCGCTGGACGCCGATTCGCGGCCGAAAGTCGCGGCCGAATTCGACTCGCTGATCAGCTGTATCAGCGACCTGACACCGCGCATCGACATCCGCCTGCCTCTCTGCAAGGACAAGGACGACCAGAAATTCCTCGAACTGGCCCGCGACGCCGATGCACAAACCCTGATTACCAAAGACAAGGCGCTGCTGAAGCTGGCGAGAAAAACCGCCCGCGACGGCCTGTTCGGCATCATTCCGCCGGAAGCATGGGTACCCGATTTCTAGCTACAATGCCGCTTTCGCCCATTACAACAATATTGGATGCCATGACCACGCAAACCGCCACAGCTGACGTTCAACCCGCCGCATTCCAGTCGAAACTGCCGAATGTAGGCACCACGATATTCACCGTGATGTCGGCGCTCGCAACGGAAAAAGGCGCAGTCAATCTCGGCCAGGGCTTCCCCGATTTCGGCTGTGATCCGGCGCTGGTCAATGCTGTTACCACGGCAATGCAAAACGGGTTGAACCAGTATCCGCCGATGACCGGAGTGCCTGCATTGCGCGAAGCAATCTCCAAAAAGGTCGCGAATATCTATGGCTATTCGTACGATCCCGCATCGGAAATCACTGTCACCGCCGGCGCCACCCAGGCCATCCTGACGGCCGTCCTGTGCTGCGTGCACGCCGGCGACGAAGTGGTGGTCATTGAACCCACTTACGACAGCTACCTGCCCGCGATCGAACTGGCCGGCGGCACACCGGTGTTCGTGCAGATGGAAGTAAGCGACTATGGATATTCGGTACCGTGGGCGAAGGTGCAAGCGGCGGTGACGAAGAAGACCCGCCTGATCATGATCAACTCGCCGCACAACCCGACCGGCTCGGTGCTGCGCGAAGCGGATATCCGCGCGTTGGCCGATATCGTTCGCGGCACCGACATCCTGATTCTTTCGGACGAAGTGTACGAACACATGGTGTATGACGGCGCCCGCCATGAGTCGGTATGCCGCCACCCCGAACTCGCCAGCCGCGCATTCGTGGTGTCCAGCTTCGGCAAGACCTATCACGTCACCGGCTGGAAGGTCGGCTACGTCGCCGCCCCCGCCGCGCTGACCGCCGAATTCCGCAAGGTGCACCAATTCAATGTCTTCACCGTGAACACGCCGGTCCAGCATGGGCTTGCGCAGTACATGGCGAACCCTGCGCCTTATCTCGAGCTCCCCGCGTTCTACCAGCACAAGCGCGACCTGTTCCGCGACGGCCTGAATTCCACGCGCTTCAAGCTGCTGCCATCAGACGGCACCTATTTCCAGTGTGTCGAATACTCCGCCATCTCGGATCTGGAGGAAGCGGAATTCGCGAAGTGGCTGACGACGGAGATTGGCGTAGCTGCTATACCGGTGTCGGCTTTTTATAACCGGCCGAAGGAATCGGGGATTGTGCGGTTCTGTTTTGCGAAGAAGGATGAGACGTTGAGGACTGCGCTGGAGAGGCTGGCGAAGCTTTAAGCGCGGAGCCACGCAGTTTTGCTCCTTCCCCCTGCAAGGGAGAAGGAGGATCCGCGCTAGCGCCGAAACCCTATTTCCCCGCCCGAAGCTTCATCATCGCTTCCGCATTCACCTTGCGGTCCGCACTCACACGCTGCGCAGTCGGCCGCTCACCCAGCATCTTCGTATACTCCCGCACCGGTAAATCACCCAGCACATCCTCGCCAAAAACGATCTTGGTAGCCATCCCCACCACCGGCAGGTGAACCATCGCGGCGCAATCGGCCATCGTCAATTCCGACCCTGCGACGTAAGGCGAAAACTTCGCCAGCGAGGCGAACGCCTTTGCATTGCGGGTCAACAATTTTTGCGCCCGGGTCTTCACCTCATCCGAAACCTTGCCGCCGAAGAACGCTTCCGCGTACAACTCGCGCGCCACCAGTTCCAGATGCAGTTCGATGAACACCACGAGCTCGCGGATCTTGGCCGCGGCAAAAGGGTCGGCCGGCAATAGCGGCTTTTCCGGATAAGTGGCTTCCAGGTATTCCATGATGACCTGCGACTCGGACATCACCCCCTGCTCCGTTTCCAGGAACGGGACTTTCCCCAAGGGGGATTTTTCGATCAGCGCAGGCGAACGGTCGGCCCATACCAGCTTCTCTTCGAACGGAATGCCCTTTTCAAGCAGCGCGAATTTCACTTTGTTGTAGTAATTGCTGGCAGAAAAGCCGCATAGCTTCAGCATGTTGTCTCCTTGAATGTGTAATTTCGCAATGCGAAGCTTACCATCAGGCGCAGAACGGCACCTTGTCAAGACTGAGGCATCAACAACCGATTTCCGCCATTTCGGCAATAATAGGGGCGACACCATCCACCGATAATAATCACCCCACACCCTATGTCTGCCGAACTCCAAGCATCCCGCCGCGACGCTACCCTGATCCTGACGCTGTCCAATCCCGGCGCAAAGAACGCATTGCATCCCGATATGTACGCGTCTGCCATCGAAACCCTGTCGACCGCCGAGCGTGATGCCTCGATCCGCGCCGTGGTGCTCACCGGCGCCGACAATTTTTTCTGTGCCGGCGGCAACCTTAATCGTTTGCTGGAAAACCGCGCGAAGGACAAGTCGGTGCAAGGGGAATCGATCGACAACCTGAACGGATGGATCCAGGCGATGCGGGATTGCCCGAAGCCGATCATCGCGGCAGTCGAGGGCGCCGCAGCCGGCGCCGGTTTTTCACTGGCGCTCGCATGCGACATGATCGTGGCCGGCGCCTCTGCCAAATTCGTGATGGCCTACGTTAAGGTCGGGCTGACACCCGACGGCGGCGGCTCCTGGTTCCTGACGCAGGCACTGCCGCGTCAGATTGCAACCGAAGTCCTGATCGAAGGCAAACCGGTGCTGGCGCCGCGCCTGCATGACCTGGGCGTAGTGAACCGGGTCGTCGCCGATGGGACCGCGCTTGAAACCGCATTGGCCTGGGCCGATGAACTTGCCGCCCTGTCGCCCAATGCGGTGGAGAACATCAAGTCCCTCGTGCAAGAAGCGCAGGGAAATTCACTGACCAAGCATTTCGTGGCGGAGAAGCACAGCTTTGTCGAGAGCCTGCATCATCGCGATGCCCAGGAAGGCATCACGGCATTCCTCGACAAGAGAAAGCCACAATACAAATGACCCCACACAAGAGACGGCGCGTCTATCTGATGCGCCATGGCAGCGTCACCTACTTCGACAACGAAGGCAAACCATTCCTGCCCGAACAGGTGCCACTCAATGAACTGGGCCGCGCGCAAGCGACCGCCGCCGGCCAGGTATTCGCAGCAGAGGGCTTGCGCTTCGACCGCGTCATCGTGTCGGGCCTGCCCCGCACGGTGGAAACCGCCACATGCGTGTTGGCGGAAACCGGCCAACAGGCCGAACTCGAGCAATGGCCCGAACTGGTCGAACTGAAAGGCGGCAAGCTGTCCGCCATCCCTGACGAGGCGTTGAAGGAAGCGTTCGTCGGGGCATTCGATGGACTGGTGCCGGAAGACAAGCGATTCCTCGGCGGCGAATCGATCGGTCAGTTAATGGATCGGATACATCCATGCATCGACCGCCTGCGCGCGGACAAGTCCTGGGACACCGTGTTACTGGTGCTGCATGGCGGAGTGAATCGCGCCATCCTCTCCTATGCGCTGACCAACCAGCGACTGTTCCTCGGCAACCTGGCGCAGACCGCCGGCTGCATCAATGCACTCGATGTCGGCGACGAGCATGCGGACTGGGTGGTACGCATCGTCAATTACTCGCCGCTGTCGCAATTGCAAAGTGAATCGAGGACGACGACGATGGAAAACCTCCTCGACCAGTACAGGAAGTCGCGAGGACAATAAATGCTGAAATAGTACGACCGTACTCTTCCATGATGTAGAATGCTTGGACCCACGCTACGGCAGGAGACACGATGTACGAAGAATTCATGGGCACCAGACCCGTTTCGGAGCGTCAGAAGTTCGATGTCGGCGCATTGCAGGCCTACATGCGCCAACACGTGGAGGGCTACTCGGGCGATCTGACGGTCGAACAGTTCAAGGGCGGCCAATCCAATCCCACTTTCAAGCTCAATGCCAACGGACGCAGCTACGTACTGCGCACCAAGCCCGGCCCCGCGGCGAAATTGCTGCCATCGGCCCACGCGATCGATCGTGAGTTCCGCGTGATGGATGCGCTGAACAAGGCGGGCTTTCCGGCAGCGAAACAATACGCGCTGTGCACCGATGAATCGGTGATCGGCCGCGCGTTCTACATCATGGAATTCGTCGATGGCCGGGTATTGTGGGACCAGTCGCTGCCCGGCATGAGCAATGAGCAGCGCGGCGAAATATACGACGAGATGAATCGCGTGATCGCGCAACTGCATACCATCGACTATGCGGCGATCGGGCTTGCGGAATACGGCAAGCCCGGCAATTATCTCGCGCGCCAGATCGATCGCTGGACGAAACAGTACAAGGCGTCGGAAACCGAAAAGATCGAAGCGATGGATGCGCTGATCGAATGGCTGCCGAAGAACATTCCCGCAGGTGATGAAACCAGCATCGTCCATGGCGACTACCGCCTCGACAACATGATCTTTCATCCGACCGAACCGCGCATCCTCGCGGTCCTCGACTGGGAACTGTCTACGCTCGGTCACCCGCTCGCCGATTTCTCCTACCACTGTATGAGCTGGCACATTCCTCCCGGCCAGTTCCGCGGCATAGGCGGACTCGATCATGCAGCGCTCGGCATTCCGACCGAAGACGAATACATCGCCAGGTATTCCCAGCGCACCGGCAAGACGCTTTCGAAAGCAGATTTCAACTTCTACCTCGTTTACAACATGTTTCGCATGGCGGGCATTTTGCAAGGGATCATGAAGCGCTACGTCGATGGCACCGCTGCCAGCGAGCAGGCGCTCAAGTCCGGCCAGGCGGCACGGCCCATGGCAGAGATGGGCTGGCGTTACGTAACGGGCATGCAGAATTGATCGACCACCCAGCAAACAAGCCACAGGAGACATCATGGATTTTGAATACTCGGACCGTTGCAAGGAACTGCAGCAAAGGCTGCTCGCATTCATGGATGAACACATCTATCCGAACGAGAAAGCCTACAAGCAGGAGGTCGACCGCAACGGCCAGGAGAAAGGCGACCGCTGGATCCCGACCCGCATCATAGAAGAGCTGAAGCCGAAGGCACGCGCGCAGGGCTTGTGGAACCTGTTCCTGCCGAAGTCGCCGCGCGCTCCTGAAGGATTGTCCAACCTCGACTACGCGCCGCTGTGCGAAATCATGGGACGCGTGCCCTGGGCGCCGGAAGTGTTCAATTCCGCTGCGCCGGATACCGGCAATATGGAAACCCTCGAGCGCTACGCCTCGGAAGAACACAAACGACTATGGCTGGAACCGCTGCTGCGCGGCGAGATTCGTTCCGCTTTCGCGATGACGGAGCCGGCGGTCGCATCTTCGGACGCTACCAACATCGCCACGCGTATCGAACGCCAGGGCGACGAATATGTGATCAACGGGCACAAGTGGTGGATCTCCGGCGCCGGCGATCCGCGCTGCAAAATCTTCATCGTGATGGGTAAGACCGATCCCGACGCCCCGCGCCATTCGCAGCAGTCGATGATCCTGGTGCCGCGCGATACCAAGGGCCTCATTATCAAGCGTCCGCTGCCGGTGTTCGGCTATGACGACGCGCCGCATGGCCATTGCGAGATCTTCTTTGAAAACGTCCGAGTGCCGGCTTCGAATATCCTGCTCGGCGAAGGCCGCGGTTTCGAGATCGCCCAGGGCCGCCTCGGTCCTGGCCGCATCCATCACTGCATGCGGGCCATCGGCGTTTCGGAGCGCGCGCTCGAATACATGTGCAAACGCCTGAATGAACGCGTCGCATTCGGCAAAAGGATTTCCGAGCAAAGTATCTGGCATGAGCGCATCGCCGAGGCGCGCATCATGATCGACACCGCGCGTTTGTTGACGCTGAAAGCCGCCCATATGATGGACACCGTCGGCAACAAGCACGCCAGGGCGGAAATCGCGATGATCAAAGTGCTGGCGCCGAACGTAACGCAGCAGATACTGGACTGGGCGATCCAGGCTCACGGCGGCGGCGGCGTCTCGGACGACTTCCCGCTCGCGTACCAGTGGGCCGCTAACCGCACTTTGCGTCTGGCCGACGGTCCGGATGAAGTGCATCGCAATGCGATTGCCAAGCTTGAACTGGCGAAGCACATCGCGATTCCTTCGAGCGAACTGAACCTTCCGATCACGCGGTCCTGATTTTTCCGCAAGCGTCTGGTTGAGACGGAGTGACAGGGCCACAGCGCTTGCGCGCTGGTTTGTTTAGAACTTCTTTTGCCGCGCCCACCGCGGCAAGCAACACATGCATCTTGGGAGAGAAAAATGCCGCACGGTCCTGCCTACACCTACAATGAATTGGTGATCCTGACTCTGCTCGCGCTAATGGCGACCACGATCGTCGTTGGTGTCCTTGGTTTCGTGACATACCGCATTTACAAAGCCAGCACGTCCCGTCGCCGCGGCAAAGCGCTTGCGCGTATTGAGCCGGCATGAAACAGGCGCAGTTGCGTCAGATTGGCGCCTGACTTCCGTGCCACAGCGCCTTCCAAAAAACCTGGCGGTCGTACTATAGGTGGCCGCCATGTACATATGCGACCAGTTCAACAACTGGCGCCATTTCCGTACGATTATCAGTGCACGTTCAGGAGAAAAAATGATCGACGTCTATTCCACCGCCACGCCGAATGGCCACAAGGTCCACATCCTGCTGGAGGAAACCGGCCTGCCGTATCGCGTGCATCACATCAACATCGGCGAAGGAGATCAGTTCAAGCCCGACTTCCTGTCCATTTCGCCGAACAACAAGATCCCGGCGATCGTCGACGCCGAAGGTCCGGACGGCAAGCCGATTTCCTTGTTTGAATCTGGCGCGATCCTGGTCTACCTCGCCGGCAAGGTGGGCCAATTCCTCGGCACAACCGATCGTGAAAAATTCACGACGCTGCAATGGCTGATGTTCCAGATGGGAGGCGTCGGTCCGATGCTGGGGCAGGTGCACCACTTTCGTGTCTATGCGCCGCAAAAAATCGAATACGCGATCAACCGCTACACCAATGAAGCAAAACGCCTTTACGGCGTGATCGACAAGCAAGTCGCGAAGGAAGGCTATCTGGCCGGCGGCGAATACACGATCGCCGACATCGCGACTTTCCCGTGGCTGCGCTCATGGAAGAACCAGGGCATCGAACTGGACGATTACCCGAACACCAAACGCTGGTTTGAAGAAATAGCTGAACGTCCGGCCGTCCAGCGCGGTGTCGCGGTGCTGGCGAATTTGCATAAACCTGTGATGGATGACAAGGCGAAGGAAGTGCTGTTTGGGAGTACGCAGTATCAGAAGCGGTAGGCGGTAGACTCCCCTCGCCCGCGAGCAGGAGAGGGGTGGGATTACTGTAGTAAACCGGACTTGATCTGGCGATACCTGTCAGATTTGGTCTTGACTTGAAATACTGCGAAGGACCGCGTTCGGCCAATTCCAGTCAGTCGCGTGGAATAGGCGAACGTCGGCTATTAGGACTTTCGGGACGATTGCTTGCGCTCAACCTGCGCCGGCAAGCATCCTCCGCAGTCAGTATTCTAATGATTGGATCGCGGCGGCCAGTACATGGGACCTGCCTATTCCGACCCAGAAGACTACCTGCTAAATGTCCCGGCCGGACGTATGGGAGCGTTTTCGAACAATCCAGAGCACTTCCTCAGATGGGCACAGCAGATGGGAGTTCGTGCGGATTACTGTGACTTTCTCCCACGCAGGCGGTACCGAAGCTATGTCCTCGTTCTTCTGCAGCAGGTCCAACGCGAACGAGCGAGTGGCCCGTAGTTCGAGCATGTCTGCGGAGAAGTCACGGACATCCAGATGAGGCGCGACGGAATCGCGGTCCAGGTGCAAGCCGCAAAATCTTTCGTTGTGGACAAGGCGGTGCTCGCACTAGGCAACTTTTTCCCGCGCCATCCACCTATCGAAAGTCAGAGGCATTTCTGACCGGCTTCCTGACAAACTTGCTCAACCCGAAGGCCATGCTTTATTTTGGCTCGATTCTGTCCCAAGCTCTGGCACCGAATCTCAGCACCACCGATACGGCCTTCCTTTGGGCTCTGTTAGTCGGCGAATCGCTTCTACGGTTTGGCCTGGTGGCGCTCCTGTTTTCTTCCCGGCCAGTCCTCGAATGGCTTCGTGGTCGCTTGGTATGGTTTGATCGAGTCGTGGGGGTGGTACTGTTGGGCTTGGCGGCAAAGGTGGCAACTTCGGCGTCACGATTCCGATCAAAGATTCTGATCACTGGTTTCTAGTACGAGGATCAAGAGCGAAAGCGCGATTTGTCGGTAGCCGTAATTATAATGACTGCACCACTTGGCCATCATTTATGACGAAGCTCAGGTCCTAAAGCACATTGCAGTGTTGACAATGCTCTTGGCAAGTTGCGCTTTCAATTCCATCCACCCGCGTTCGAGCTGTATGAGTCGTCCTGATGAACGCGTACTCTCGCATAATGGTGCATGACACATTCAGCCCTGACTCTCGCAGAG
>JBBWZW010000477.1:0-24450 GCA_039649305.1 Burkholderiales bacterium | reverse complement strand
TACATCATGTGCAAGGCGATGAACCGTTCGTTCTTCAATGTGCTGCTGGGCGGCTTTGGCGGAGATACTTCCGCCGCGGCGGCAGGCGGCTCGCAAGAGCAACGCAATGTCAAAACCGGTTCAGCCGACGATGCGGCATTCCTGATGAGCAATGCTGAAACCGTCATCATTGTGCCGGGTTATGGTCTCGCAGTAGCGCGTGCCCAGCACGCGTTAAAGGAACTGGCCGAGAAACTCAGCGAGCGCGGCGTCACGGTGAAATTCGCGATCCACCCGGTGGCGGGCCGCATGCCCGGCCACATGAACGTGTTGCTGGCGGAAGCGGAAGTGCCCTACGACCAGGTATTCGAGATGGAAGACATCAACAGCGAATTCGGCCAGGCCGACGTGGCGTTGATCCTGGGTGCGAACGACGTGGTCAACCCGGCGGCCAAGGATCCGAAATCGCCGATCGCCGGCATGCCGATCCTGGAAGCCTACAAGGCCAAAAACGTGATCGTCAACAAGCGTTCGATGGCGTCCGGTTATGCCGGTCTCGACAATGAACTGTTCTACATGGACAAGACCATGATGGTGTTCGGCGATGCGAAGAAAGTGATCGAAGAGATGGTGAAGGCGGTCTCGTAATTCGCCAGTTTTACTGATACAGAGAGGCCGCGCCGGTGCAAACCCGCGCGGCTTTTTTCTATCTGGCGCGGATTTCATGTCAGTGTCAGGGAGCCGCGTTTGACCAGTGCGGCGATCCGACAAACCCTCCGGGCAGTCCCTGCAGTGATATGAAATCCGCTCTATCTTCGGCCGAACATCATCTGCTCGGCCAGCACGCGCTTGGCCGGTTTGAACACATCGATGAGGCCAAGTGACAGGCCGAGCATCGCTTGCGATGGCGCGCCGTCCGGCGCACTCGAAAACACGCGCGCCATGGTATCGGTCAGGCGGATGGTGAGGCTGCGATCGGTGCGGCGGCTGATCGCAAAGCGCTCCAGCATCGCGGGTGAAAATTCCTCGGACAGCAGGCGCGCCAACACCATCGCATCGCGCAAGCCGAGATTCAACCCTTGTCCTGCCACCGGATGCAGCGTCTGGGCGGCATTGCCGATGGCGACAGTTCTTGCCGAAGTCGCCGGATGCGCATTGAGACCCAACGGGAAAAGACTGCGCTGCGTAACACCGGTGAAGCGGCCGACGCGGGAACCGAAGGCCTGCCCCAGTTCAGCGAGAAAAGCGGTATCGGTAAGCGCGTGCAATCTTGAAGCGTCGTCGGGTCGCATGCACCAGACCAATGCGTAGCCATCATCCAGCGGCAATAACGCAAGCGGGCCTCCATCGGTGAATCGCTCGAACGCGCGGTGTGGAATAGGCGCGCTGGTTTTGACTTCGGCTACGACGGCAGTCTGCTCATAGTCGCGGCGCAGTGACTTTGCGCCCTGGTCCTGGAACAGTCCACCCTCTGCTTGCACCATGATGTGTGCGGCATAGGGAATGCCTTGGGAGAAGTGCATCTCAACATGGTCCTCGCGCTCCGCGAACGAGGTCAGCTGCGCCGGTCGCATGGATACCACGTCGGTCCGCTTCACCGCCGCCGCCAGCGCATTGACCAGCAGGCCGTAGCGGGTCACATAGCCCAGCGCCGGCAACTCATACTCATCACGGTCGATCATCGTGCGGCCAAAGTGGCCGCGACGCGATACATGGATCTGGTGGATGGGATCGGCAGCCACCGGCCATACACCGACTTCCTGAAGGATCTGCCGGCTGCCGTAGGAGAGTGCGATTGAGCGTGGATCCCTGACTGCCTGCTCGACCGGTTTCGCATCGATCAGCGCGATGCGTGTGGCGGGAATCCCGCGTTTAACCAGAAGCAGTGCAAGCGCCAGACCTACCGGTCCGGCGCCGCTGATGGCGATATCGAAGTCTGCTGCCATGGTCGGACTTTATTGTTTCATCACCGCTTCGACATCAGCCACGCTTTTCGGCGCGTCGATGGTGATGATTTCACAACCGTTGTCCGTGACCAGCGCATCGTCCTCGATGCGGATGCCGATGTTCCAGAACTGTTCCGGAACGCCTGCATCGGGGCGCACATAAATGCCCGGTTCGACGGTGAGCACCATGCCGGGCTCGAGTTTGCGCCACGGCTTTTCGTCGGCCGCACCCAACGATTCCCGGTACTCGCCGACGTCATGCACATCCATGCCAAGCCAATGGCCGGTACGGTGCATATAAAACTGGCGGTACGCACCTTTTTCGATCACGTCTTCGAGCGATCCCACCTTGTCCTTGTCGAGCAGGCCGGTGTCGAGCATGCCTTGCGCCAGCACGCGCACGGCCGCATCATGGCCGTCCATGAAACGCTTGCCGGGCCTGGTCTCCGCGATCGCGGCGGCTTGCGAGGCCAGCACGATTTCATACAGCGCTTTTTGCGGTCCGCTGAATTTGCCGTTGGCCGGGAATGTGCGCGTGATGTCGGACGCATATCCATCGAGTTCGCAGCCGGCATCGATCAGCACCAGGTCGCCGTCTTTGATTTCGGCGTCGCTGGCGCGATAGTGCAGCACGCAGGCGTTGCTGCCGGTGGCGACGATCGAGCCGTAGGCCGGGAATTGCGAGCCCTGGCGACGGAACTCATGCAACAGTTCGGCTTCCAGCTGATACTCGCGCAAACCGGGGCGGGAGGTGCGCATCGCGCGCCGGTGCGCTTCAGCCGAGATGGCAGCGGCGCGCTTCATGATGGCGACTTCTTCCGCATCCTTGAACAGTCGCATTTCGTCCAGCAGCACATTCACATCATGCATGGTGGCCGGTGCGCTGACGCCCGCGCGTCCTTGCATGCGTACCGCTTGCAACCATTCCTGCACCTGTGCGTCGAGCTTGGCGTCGCTGCCCAGCGCGTAGAACAGCGCCGGAGTATTGGCGATCAGGCCGGGCATTTCGGTATTCAGGGCTTCGATCGGGAACGCTGCATCAAAGCCGAATTTTTCGCGAGCCGCTTCCGGCCCGTAGCGATAGCCGTCCCAGATTTCGCGTTCCAGGTTCTTCTCGCGGCAGAAAAGTATCGACCGGTTGGTCTGGCCGGCGACCAGCACAATCACTGCTTCCGGTTCGGTAAAGCCTGAAAGGTAATAGAAGTAGCTGTCGTGGCGATAGGGATAATCCGCGTCGCGATTACGCATCACTTCGGGCGCGGTGGGGATGATGGCGACGCCGCCGCCTTTAGCCCGCATCTGGGCCATCAGGCCTGCGCGTCGGGCAGCATAGGATTTCATCAGCCTGCTCCTTCTTGTATAGGCGCATTCAGCTGCGCCAGTCGTTCGGGCGTACCGACGTCGGTCCAGTCGCCGCGGAAAAGTTCGCCGCCGACTTGTCCGCGCGCGGCGTACTCGCGCAGGATCGGTGCGATCTGGGCCGACTGGCCGGGTTCGATATGGTTGAAGATTTCCGGCCGATAGACACCGATGCCGGAAAACGTGTGGCGCGGCTCGCCTTCATTGGCTACCGAAAAACTGTTCAGCGCAAAATCGCCCTTGAGGTTGTGCGCCGGGTTCTTGACCAGGTACAGCCAGGCCACATCGCGCTTTTCGGGCGCATGCGGATTGCCCCACACGTCATTGTCGTGCAGCGCCGTCTTGACCTGCTCAAAATCGAAATACGGACTATAGATATCGCCCGCGATCGCGACGAAGGGATCATCGCCCAGCAGGTGCCGCGCCTTGGCGATGCCGCCCGCAGTCTCGAGCGCCGTTCCTTCGGCGGAGTAGGCAATCGAGGCGCCGAATTGCTTGCCGTCGCCCAGCGCCTCTTCGATCATGTGGCCGAGATGCGCATGGTTGATCACGATATCGGTGATGCCGACTTTTACCAGGTTGACGATATGCCAGGCGATCAATGGCCGGCCCCGCACTTTCAGCAGGGGCTTGGGGCAGTTGTCGGTCAACGGGCGCATCCGTTCGCCGCGGCCGGCGGCAAAAATCAGGGCTTTCATCGTTTGCTGTTCCAGTATGCGGTTGTCACTGCCGGAGATGCCAGTGTAGCGTTAAAAGGTATAGCCGACTTGCGGGCCTTTGGCTTCCAGTTCATCCAGCAATCGCACCAGCGGCGCCAGTTCCTTGTAACGGCGGGCGGCCTTGAGCGTGTAGTCCATCACCAGCGGCAGGTCTTTCAGGTAAGCATCCTTGCCATCGCGGTGATAGAGGCGCGCGAAGATGCCGAGCACCTTGATGTGGCGCTGCAGGCCCATGAATTCAAAATCCCGGTAGAACGCATCGATATCAGGATTGATCGGCAGCCCCGCGCGTTTGGCGCGCTCCCAGTAGCGGATGACCCAGTCCAGCACCATTTCCTCATCCCACTGGATGTATGCGTCGCGCAGCAAGGAAACCAAATCATAGGTGATCGGTCCATATACTGCGTCCTGGAAATCGAGGATGCCCGGATTTCCTTGCGGCAGGACCATCAGGTTGCGCGAGTGGTAGTCGCGGTGCACATAGACCTGGCCCTGCGCCAGATTGTTGGCGAGCAGTGCATCGAATACTTTATTCAGGTCCGCAGTCTGCTTCTCGCTCAGCGTGACGCCGAGGTGTTTGCCGATGTACCACTCGGGAAACAGCATTAGTTCGCGCAGCAACAATGCACGATCATATTCAGGCAATACATCCGGCTTGCTCTGCGCCTGGATCAGTATCAGCGCGTCCATCGCGTCCGTGTACAGCTTGTGCGCGCTGTCCTGGTTGAGCTGGTTCAGGTAGGTGGTCGAGCCCAGGTCGGATAGCAGCAGGAAGCCACGCTCGACATCCTGATGCAGGATGTGCGGCACGGATGCCCCGGTCCCGCCGAAGACTTCGGCCACATGAATGAAAGGGCGCACGTTTTCCTGCGGCGGCGGCGCGTCCATGACAATGTACGTGTCGGAACCTTGCGAGGCGTCGACGCGGAAGTAGCGGCGGAAGCTGGCATCGGCAGACGCGGGCCTGATTGATTCGGGCTGCGCCGGCGTGTCGGGCAAATCAGCGAGCCATTGTTTTAACTGGGTCAGGCGAACATCGGGAGGAGTGTGTAAAGACATGAAACAATCTGGAATCGGTTTGAGGACAGTGAGTTCCCATATAATAAGGGATTCATCTCAAAAAAGCGCCTGCCAACCCTTCTTTTCATGATCCGGTATCGAGCATTTCCACCTTCACAACGTTTACTTCGTCTCCTGACTGCGGCCGTCGCTGCTGCTTCGGCGCCGACGTTCGCGTTGGCGCAAGCCCCCGCCCAGCAAGTAAAAACGGACGAAAAAAACGAACCGGCAACCGTCAGCGCGGAACGCATGAGCGGCCGCCCGGACCGCGAGATCATTCTCGAGCGCGATGCGGAAGTCACGCGTGGCGCCACTAGGATCAATTCCGACAAGGCCACCTACCGCATTCCCGAGGATGAAGTGGAAGCGGTCGGCAATGTGCGCATGGAGCGCTTCGGCGATACCTATACCGGCGATGAGCTGAAGCTGAGGATCGACGAAGGCAAGGGCTACGTATTGAACCCGGCTTACCGGCTTCAAAAAAACAACGCGCAGGGCGGTGCTGAACGCATTGATTTTGAAGCGGAGGACCGCGCCAGGGTGACAGAGGGCACCTACAGCACGTGCGAGGGGCCGGACCCCGACTGGTACCTGAAGGCGAGTACGCTGAACCTGGATTCCGGACGCGATGTCGGCACCGCAACCAAGACCGTCGTGTATTTCAAGGGCGTGCCGATCCTTGCGACACCGGCGATGTCCTTCCCCTTGTCGGATGCACGCAAGAGCGGCTGGCTGCCACCGACGATCGGCACCAGCAACAAGGGTGGTCTCGACGTCATCGTTCCTTATTACTTCAACATCGCACCCAACCGCGATCTCACGCTCTACCCGCGCCTGATCGCGCGCAGGGGCGTGCAGCTTGGCGCAGAGGGCCGTTACCTGGGTGAGACGTACGCCGGTCAGACCAGGGTCGAAGTACTGCCGAACGATATGCAGACCAAGACCGACCGGTATGCGCTGGCATCCACCCATACACAGACGCTGACCCCTGGTTTGTGGTACGCGTGGAACATCAATTCGGCTTCGGACGACCGCTACCCGGAAGATTTTTCGCGGACGATCACCCAGGCATCGCAACGCTTGCTGCTGCGTGACGTGAATCTCAATTACGGGGGGCAGTATTGGAATGCCACGGCCCGCGCATCGAATTACCAGGTGCTGCAGGATCCGCTGGCGCCTATCCAGCGCCCCTATGATCGTTTGCCCCAGCTGTCGTTCAACACCGGGCGGCAGGACGTGAATGGATTTGACTTCGGCGCCGGAGCGGAAATGACGCGTTTCTGGCACCGCGACATGATCCGGGGCGACCGCCTGTTTGTGAATCCGAGGATTGCCTACCCGATGCTCCATCCGGGTTATTTCGTCACGCCGAAATTATCGCTGCACGCAAGCCGGTATAACCTTGACAATCCGCTTCCGGGCGCGCCCGGCGAGTTAAATCGCGTGCTGCCGACGTTCTCGGTCGACAGCGGCCTGGTCTTTGAACGCGATGCCCAGTTCTTCAAGCAGCCGATGACACAGACGCTGGAGCCGCGACTGTTTTATGTCCATACGCCGTATCGCGACCAGAGCGCTTTCCCGAACTTCGATACGGCTGAGGCCGACCTCAGTTTCGCGCAGCTCTTCAGCGAAAACCGCTTCGTCGGTAACGACCGTATCAGCGACGCCAACCAGTTGACCGCGGCGCTGGTTTCGCGTTACATCGAGCCCAGCGGTGCGGAGCGTATGCGGCTTGCCATCGGCCAGCGCTACTATTTCAATGACCAGCGGGTGACCCTCCAGGGGCCGCCGCGCAATGAGAGTCAATCCGACCTGCTGCTGTCGGCTTCCGGACGACTGACCTCGACCGTCACGGTGGACGGCAATGTCCAGTACGACCAGAGCCTCGGAAGTACGCGGCGCGCCAATTACGGTGTAAGGTGGCAGCCGGCGCCGAAGAAGGTGCTTAACCTGATCTATCGACGCGATGTACCGAACCGGCTGGAGCAGGTGGATGTTTCCGCGCAATGGCCGCTGGCGGACCGCTGGTACGGCGTCGGGCGTGTAAACTACTCCCTGCAGGACAGCAAGGTCGCGGAAGGCTTGCTAGGCATGGAATATAAGGCGGACTGCTGGGTGTTCCGCCTGGTCAGCCAGCGCATTCCGACTGCGACGGGAAAAGCCACCTCGGCAATTTTCTTCCAGCTTGAACTGAATGGACTGACACGGCTCGGCTCCAATCCGCTGGAAGCGCTGCAAACCAGCATCCCCGGCTACCAGTTGATAAACAGGCCGAGTAACCCTTGATAAAGCATGGTACCCATGACAACTTTTCACACCCATCCGATCCGATGCATCAAGCTTGCGGCAATCCTGACGTGTGCAACCGTTGGTGCGTTGCCACTGGCATCGGCACAGATGAAAGCGTCTCCCCAGTTGAGCGCCCAGCCTTCCGCGAAGGCCTCCCCGGCGGGCCCCCAACTCGCCGACGCGATCATTGCAGTCGTCAATAATGAAGTGATCACACGGCATGAATTGCAGGAGCGCCTGCGCATGGTGGAACGCCGTCTGCGCAACCAGGGTGTGGCGCTGCCGCCGCCGGCCGAATTCCAGCGCCAGCTGCTGGAACGCATGATCGTCGACCGCGCACAGCTGCAGCTGGCAAAGGAATATGGCATTCGCGTCGACGACACGATGCTGGACCGCGCGGTTTCCCGGATCGCCGAACAAAACAAGTTGTCGCTGCAGGATTTCCGCAACCAGCTCGAGCGCGAAGGCACTCCGTTCAATCGCTTCCGCGAAGAGATCCGTGAAGAAATCCTGATGCAGCGGCTGCGCGAACGCGAAGTCGACAACAAGATCCAGATCAGCGAATCCGAAGTGGAGAACTACCTGGTGGCCGAACGCGGAAACACGCAAGCCCTGCAGGAATACAACCTGTCACAAATCCTCGTGCGCATTCCGGAGAATGCGTCGCCGGAGCAAATCGCGACGCGGCGCCAGCGTGCCGAACAGGTAATGCAGCAGATCAAAGCCGGCGGCGACTTCGCGAAGCTCGCCGCAACCTATTCCGATTCGAGCGACGCACTGAACGGTGGCGAGCTCGGATGGCGTAACCAGGATCGCCTGCCGGAGCTGTTCGTCACTGCAGTCGCCAGCCTTAACCAGGGTGACGTGTCGCCTGTCATCAAGAGCGCGAACGGTTTCCACATCATTAAGGTGACCGGTAAACGCGGCGCGAGCGTCATGAAAGGTGGTAGTGCGGCGGCACCATCGATACAGCAGACGCGTGCGCGGCATATCCTGATCAAGACCAACCAGATCGTTACTGCCGCCGATGCGCGGCGCAAGCTGGTGGAACTGAAACAGCGGCTCGACAATAACGCTGCGAAGTTCGAAGACCTGGCGAAACTGTTTTCAAATGACCTGTCCGCATCCAAGGGCGGCGATCTTGGCTGGATCTATCCCGGTGATACGGTGCCCGAGTTCGAGCGCGCGATGGATGCGCTGAAGCCGGGCGAGGTCAGCGAGCCGATCGAGTCGCCATTCGGCGTTCACCTGATCCAGGTGATGGAACGCAAGACGGACGACGTGTCGCAGGAGCGCCAGCGCCTGCTCGCGCGGCAGGTGATCCGTGAGCGCAAGCTGGAGGAAGCCTATCAGGACTGGCTGCGCCAACTGCGTGACCGGGCCTACGTCGAGTACCGCTTCGACGTGGCTGACGCGCGCTGAATCCCGATCGCACAGTCATGAGCGCGAAGCCAACGATAGCCATCACCTGCGGCGAGCCCGCGGGCATCGGCCCCGAGATTGCGCTCAAGGCTGCATGGGAACTGCGCGGGGAGGTCAATAGCGTACTCGTCGGGGACTCGGCGTTCCTGTCGCTTATCGCCGCTGACGTCGATCCGGCCATCCGGCTCAGCGCATTTTCGGTGCAGGCATTGCGCAACCGCGGGCTGCACGACTTCTCAACGGATCGCATTGCGGTTGTGGACTGTCCTTTGTCGACGCCTGTTGTGGCCGGCAAGCTGAATGCGCAAAACGGCCGCGCGGTCTTGCAGACACTGGATATCGCGATTGAAGGCGCGCTTGCCGGATGGTTTGACGCCATCGTCACCGCACCGCTTCAAAAGAGCACCATCAACGATGCCGGCGTGCCGTTTACCGGACATACCGAATACCTCGCCGAGAAAACCGGCACGCCCCAGGTGGTCATGATGCTGGCCGGGGGCGAACCGAGATTGCGCGTCGCGTTGGCCACTACGCATCTGCCGCTGAAGGACGTCGCGGCGGCAATCACATTCGACAGCCTGGCGCGCACGATCGACATCGTCCACCGGGATTTGCAGCGCAAGTTCGGGTTGGCGCAGCCACGCATCCTGGTCACCGGATTGAATCCGCATGCGGGCGAGGGCGGTTATCTCGGCCGCGAAGAAATTGATGTGATCACGCCGGTACTGAAGGCAGCACAGGCCAAGGGCATCGATGCCACCGGCCCTTATCCGGCCGATACACTGTTTCAGCCCAAGTATCTCGAGCGAGCCGACTGCGTACTCGCGATGTACCACGACCAGGGCCTGCCAGTCTTGAAGCATGCGAGCTTCGGCCGCGGCGTCAACATCACGCTCGGTTTGCCCATCATTCGCACCTCGGTCGACCATGGCACCGCGCTCGACCTCGCAGCCGCCGGCGTCGGCCATGCCGACCATGGCAGCATGATCGAAGCGATCCGGGTCGCTGCGCAGATGGCGGCTGCGTCTGCCACCTGAAGGCCTGACGATAGTCGCCGCGCTTATTTTTGCAAGTAGCTAAAATTCAATGAAACATATTCCCCGCAAGCGCTTCGGCCAGAATTTCCTGACCGACCAGGCCGTACTTTACGACATCATTCGCGCGATCGACCCGAAACCCGACGACATCATGGTCGAAATCGGCCCCGGCCTCGCTGCAATGACGCGCTTGCTGCTGGAGTCGCTGAAGCAATTGCATGTGGTTGAACTCGACCGCGACCTCGTGGCTCGCCTCGAAAAAAACTTCGATCCGGCCAGGCTGATCATTCATTCGGGCGATGCGCTGCAATTCGATTTTGCATCGATCGCTGCCGCCGGTGAGAAACTGCGCGTAGTGGGTAACCTGCCGTACAACATCTCCAGCCCGTTGTTGTTTCACCTGACCGAGATCGCCCCGCAAGTGAAAGACCAACACTTCATGCTGCAGAAGGAAGTGGTGGAGCGCATGGTTGCCGAACCGGGTAGCAAGACCTATGGCCGATTGTCGGTGATGCTGCAGTGGCGCTACCGCATGGAATTGGTGTTCGTGGTCCCGCCTACCGCTTTCGATCCGCCGCCTAAAGTGGATTCCGCGATCGTGCGCATGATTCCGATTGCGCAACCGCTGGCATGCGATGCGGGCAAACTGGAACAGGTCGTGACGAAAGCGTTTTCACAGCGGCGCAAGGTATTGCGGAACTGTGTGGCGGGGATGTTTACCGAGGCTGATTTGATTGATGCAGGTGTCGATCCGCAAGCGCGGCCGGAAACGGTGCCGGTGGAGCAGTTTGTTGCGCTTGCGAATCGGTTGTGACGTACTTTAAAACTTAATCTTTAGTCGCTGTATCCCGCGCGCGCTTCTGGATGAATTCGATCTTGTAGCCGTCGGGATCTTCGACAAACGCAATGACCGTCGTGCCGTGCTTCATCGGGCCGGCTTCACGTGTCACTTTGCCGCCAAGGGCTTTCACCGCTTCACATGCCTTGTACGCATCGTCGACTTCAATGGCGATGTGGCCATATCCGTTTCCGAGATCGTATTTCGGCGTATCCCAGTTGTGCGTGAGTTCGAGCACGGCACCTTCGCTCTCAGGCTGGTGACCGACGAAAGCCAGTGTGAATTTGCCTTCCGGATAGTCGTGTTTCCGGAGCAGTTTCATACCCAGTACATCGGTATAAAAGGCGATGGATTTGTCGAGATCGCCGACTCGAAGCATGGTGTGGAGTATGCGCATGTTGGTTGGGTCAAAAGTGAAAAGAGGATAACCCGATTGTAGCGCAGTGAGGGGAATCCTACGTTCGACCTCTCAAAAGGCCGGCAACGATTCCGGGCCGTGATCGCGCAGTGCTTTCTTCGCCGCCTCGAATTCCGGGAATATCGATTGCACAGTGGACCAGAAGCGCGGGCTGTGATTCATCTCCCGCAGATGGGCCAGCTCATGGGCGACGACGTAGTCGATCAGCGGTAACGCGAAATGAATCAGCCGCCAGTTCAGGCGTATCTTGCCGTCCGCGGTGCAAGAGCCCCACTGTGTGGCCGCGGACGATAGCGCAAACAATCGATAGCTGACGCCCAGTTTTTCCGCATATACCGGCAGGCGCCCGGCAAACACGCGCTTCGCCTGTGCCTGCAGCCATCCCTGCACGCGATCTTTCAGCTGCTGTTCGCCAGCGTCCGGCGGCAACGACACCGACAGTTCGCGCGTGGCTTCGTCAAAAGCGACACCGGCCGATTGCGCCGACAGGATGCGAAGGATGATATCGGCGCCGAGGTAGGGCAGCGCAGCTCCGTCGCGCCATTGCATTTGCGGTTGCAACCGTCGCGCCGAACGTTCGCGGCGCTCGCTGAGTTTAGTCAAAATCCAGCGCTGTTTTTCGCGGATCGCACTTTCTATTTCGGCCAGCGTTACCCATTTCGGCGCAGTGATGCGCAGGCCGTCATCGTCGATCACAAAGCCGATGGAACGACGCTTTGAGCGCATCAACCGGTACTCGAGGATATGGTCAAGGACATGAACGCGGCGCCGGGTGCCTGAGGCAACCGGATTGCCGGGGGTGTCTTGCGGCGGAAACAGCTCGAGCGGCTCCGCAGGCTTTTGAACGGCAGTCGACCCCGGCATATGCTTGGGCGCAGGTTGATCGACCGCCGGCTGTGACGAATACTCGTGAGAGAAAAAATCCAGCTGCAGCGAAAGCTGACTGGGATCAGGGGGAGTCTGGCGAAGCAGCTTCAAGGGTATTGGATAGCTTATCTGGTGAATAAATGCCGGGCGATGAAATCACGCGCATTTCAGATTCTATCCAATTTTCAACTTGTTGCATTAAACCAGCGGGATCCAGGCCTTCCGGCGAAATCGGTTTGCCGATCGAAACGGTGATGAGGCCCGGCTTTTTGATGAATGAATTCTTCGGCCAGCATTCGCCCGAGTTCACGGCAATCGGCACCACAACGGCGTTGGTTTCGATAGCCAGCCTCGTGCCGCCGGTTTTATATTTTCCCTTTTGGCCGACAGGAATGCGGGTCCCTTCCGGGAACATGATGATCCACTGTCCATCGACCAACCGCTTCGTGCCCTGCTCGACCACTTGTGCGAAAGCGTCTTTGCCCCTGCGACGATCGATCGGGATCATCCGCAGCAGCGCAATGCCCCAGCCGAAGAACGGAACGTAGGTGAGTTCCTTCTTGAAGACGAACACCAGCGGACGCGTCAGGTTAATGCAGAGGAAAATCGTTTCCCATGCCGACTGATGCTTCGATAGCACGACTGCCGGCGCATCCGGCAAATTCTCCCGGCCTTTCACCTCATACCTGATGCCGCAAACTGTTTTCGCGGCCCATATCACGAACACATTCCAGCGCGTGGTCAGGTAATAGCGCTGCTTGTAAGGGAAGGGCGCAAAGACGAAGCAAAGCAGCGCCCAGATGACGGTTGCGAACGCCATAAGCAGCGTGAACAGCAGCGAACGCAGGAATAGTGTGATGCGTGACATCCAGTCTCCAGAAATTTGTACAGGCCTCGGATAGCAGTGAGTCAGGCGGCTGCCTGAGCACTACCCGGGGTTTTCAGCAGGTGATCGACGAACGCGGCAAGGTTGGTGTGCATGGTCGTCCCCGGCGGCAGTCCGCCCTTGGCCCGGGTCTTTTCGCCTTTGCCGGTCAACACCAGGTAGGGTGTGCAACCTGCGACGAACCCGGCCTGCAGGTCGCGCAACGAGTCACCGACGTTGGGTACGCCCTTGAGGTTGGTGTTGAAGCGTTTGGCGATCTCGAAGAGCATGCCTGCCTTGGGTTTGCGGCAGTCGCAATTGTCGTCCGCCGCATGCGGGCAGAAAAAGACCGCATCGATATCGGCGCCGACCTGTTGCGCGGCGGTGTGCAACTTCTGGTGTATCGCATTAAGCGTCACCACGTTGAACAGGCCACGCGCAATGCCGGACTGGTTGGTCGCGACGATCACACGATAGCCGGCCTGGTTCAGGCGAGCGATTGCTTCCAGCGAGCCAGGGATCGGAATCCACTCGTCCGGTGACTTGATGAATGCATCCGAATCATGGTTGATGACACCGTCGCGGTCGAGGATGATGAGTTTCATGTCTCAGGTCAGGCCGCCAGTTTGGAAATGTCGGCCACCTGGTTCATCATGCCGTGGAGGTCGGATAACAAGGCAATGCGGTTGTTGCGCAATTGTTCGTCTTCGGCCATCACCATCACGTCATTGAAAAACGCGTCGACATTCTCGCGTAGATGCGCCAACGCTTTGAGGGTGGTGGTGAAATCGCCCCTGGCGTACGCGTCGTCCACCCTCGGTTTCAATTCCACCATGGCGGAATATAAACCGCCTTCAGCGGATTCCTGCAGCAATCCCTTGTTCACTCCGGAGGTTGCTCCCGCGGTTTTCTTCAGGATGTTCGTGATCCGCTTGTTGGCGGCAGCGAGCGATTCCGCCTCCGGCAGCGCAGCGAACGCCTGTACCGCATTCAAACGCTCAATGATATTGTCCAGGCGATCCGGGCTTTGCGCGACGACCGCTTCAATCTCGTTTGGCGCGTAACCGCGCTCGCGCAGCAGGCCGCGCAGGCGATCGAACATGAATGCGGTCACATCGGCAACAGGGTCCTTGAAGCTGGCATTGCCGGCAAACAGTTGCGACGTTTGCTGCAACAACTCATTGAGGGACAAAGGCAAACGCTTTTCGATCAGCATGCGCAGCACGCCGAGTGCGTGGCGGCGCAGTGCGAACGGATCTTTGTCGCCGGTCGGCTGCAGGCCGATGCCCCAGATGCCGACCAGCGTTTCCAGTTTGTCGGCCAGTGCGACCGCGGTGCCGGTTTGTGTCGAAGGCAAAGCGTCGCCGGCAAAGCGCGGCTGGTAGTGTTCGGATGCGGCTTTGGCAACCTCTTCATGCTCGCCGTCATGGCGCGCATAGTAAGTGCCCATGATGCCTTGCAGTTCGGGGAATTCGCCCACCATGTCGGTCAGCAAGTCCGCCTTGGCCAGCAGCGCGCCGCGTTCGGCTAACGACACATCGGCGCCCAACGACTGCGCCACTTTACCGGCCAGGGTCTGGACGCGTTCGGTGCGTTGTCCCTGGGTGCCAAGCTTGTTGTGATAGACGACGTTGGCCAGGCCCGGCACACGGTCAGCCAGTTTCTTTTTCTTGTCCTGCTCAAAGAAGAATTTCGCGTCGGACAGGCGCGGCCGCACCACGCGCTCATTGCCGCCGATGATGTGTTGCGGATCGGCGGTTTCAATGTTGGACACAATCAGGAAGCGCGAGCGCAGACGGCTGTTGGAGTCTGTCAGCGCAAAATATTTCTGATTGGTCTGCATGGTCAGGATCAGGCATTCCTGTGGGACTGACAGGAATTTATCCTCGAAGTTGCAGGCATAAACCACCGGCCATTCGACCAGTGCGCTCACCTCGTCCAGCAGCGACTCCGGCATCAACACCGTGTCGCCGCCGGCTGCGTCCAGCAGCGACGAGCGTATTCTTTCCTTGCGCGCACTCACGCCCGCGATGACTTTTCCTTCGGCTTCCAGGATTTCGGCGTAAGCGTCGGCGTGGTGGATCGCGAGTTCGCCCTTCGACAGGAAGCGATGGCCGAGGGTGACACGATTCGCCGCCAGGCCGAGCAGTGCAACCGGCACTACCTCTGCGCCATGCAGCGCCACCAGCTTATGCGCGGGACGCACGAATTCAACCGTCGATCCGTCGGGACGCTGGTAACTCATCACCTTCGGTATCGGCAGCTTGACTATCGACTCTTCCAGCGCCGCCTGCAGGCCCGCATGCAGTGCTGAACCGGCCGCGGTATACGTGTAGAAAAAGCTTTCGGCCTTGCCATCCTGCGCACGTTCCAGATCGCCGATCCGGATCTCGGGCACCTTGATCGACTGTGCCAATGCGGCAAGTTTCTTCTGCAAAGGCGCTGACGGCGCTCCTTCCGGATTCAGTGCCACCGATACCGGCAGCACTTTTTCGCGGATAGCTTTATCGGGGGAGGTGGCGCGCACGTTGCTGATGGATACCGCCAGCCGACGCGGGGTTGCAAACATGGTTGCAACCGAATCGGACTCGAGGAAGTCGCGTGATTTCAGGCCGTGAACGATGCCGGCGGCGAAAGCCTCGCCCAGCTTCGCCAGCGCTTTCGGCGGGAGTTCTTCGGTAAGTAGTTCGACTAACAGGGTCTGTTTCATTTTATTCCGTCATTCCGCCGGGAGCCGGCTTCATTATTTTTGCTCTGCCCACTTTTCAGGCCGCTTTGCGTACATCGCCGCACATCGGGAAGCCGAGCTTCTCGCGCGACTCGTAGAACGCCTGGGCGACCGTGCGCGACAGGTTACGGATACGGCCGATATAGGCGGCCCGTTCCGTGACGGAAATCGCACCGCGCGCATCCAGCATGTTGAACGTATGCGCGGCTTTCAGAATCATTTCGTAGGCGGGGAGGGCGAGCGGCACTTCCAGCAGGCGCTTGGCTTCGGATTCGTAATTGCCGAACAGCGAAAACAGGAATTCGGTATTCGAATGCTCGAAGTTGAAAGTGGATTGCTCGACTTCGTTCTGGTGGAACACGTCGCCATAGGTCAGGCGTTTGGTGACGCCGTGCTCTTGCCACTCGGTCCACACCAGGTCATAGACATTCTCGACGCCCTGCAAGTACATTGCCAGGCGTTCGATGCCGTAAGTGATTTCGCCGAGCACCGGTTTGCAATCGAGGCCGCCGACCTGCTGGAAATAGGTGAACTGCGTCACCTCCATGCCGTTGAGCCAGACTTCCCAGCCCAGGCCCCAGGCGCCGAGCGTCGGGTTCTCCCAGTCATCCTCGACGAAGCGCACATCGTTCTGTTTCAGGTCGAGCCCAAGCGCTTCGAGCGAGCCGAGATACAGGTCGAGGATATTTTCCGGCGCCGGCTTCAACACCACCTGGTACTGGTAGTAGTGCTGCATGCGATTTGGATTCTCGCCATAGCGGCCGTCTTTCGGACGGCGCGACGGTTGCACATAGGCTGCCCGCCAAGGCTCCGGTCCGATCGCGCGCAGGAAGGTGGCGGTGTGGGAAGTTCCCGCGCCGACTTCCATATCGTAGGGCTGGAGCAGTGCGCAGCCTTGCGCGTCCCAATACTCTTGCAGCTTGAGAATGACTTGTTGAAATGTGAGCATCTTATTATTCCCTGCCGCCGCGAAGCATCAGCATCGGGCAGTGTCGGGTTTTGTGAGGAAAATTTCGCTGAAGCGGTAGATTTTAGCGGTTTTTCAGGGGGTTATGCGATTTCCGGCGGCCCAGCAGCCAGGCAGCGCCGAGTGCCAGGAAGGCAAGGGCGACGATCAGCTTGTTTCCATACAAGGCATACGGTGTGAATCCTTTGTAACCCTGTACCGATGCAGTCAACACACCCCGCTGGAACGGTGGCAATTGCGACGTAACTTCGCCCTTCGGATTGATGATCGCCGTAGCGCCCGTATTGGTCGAGCGCAGCATCGGGCGGCCGGTTTCGAGCGCGCGCATTTGCGATATCTGCAGATGCTGCGGCAGCGCTATCGAGTCGCCGAACCAGGCGATGTTGGACACGTTCAGCAATAGCGTCGCTTGCGGTGTGCCGGAAAAATAACTCGCAGCCAGCTGGGCGGCGATCTCCTCCCCGAACAAATCTTCGTAGCAGATATTCGGCATCACCCACTGGTCCTTCACAGCAAACGGCGCTTGCAACAAGCTGCCGCGCGTAAAATCACCAAGCGGTATATTCATCATTTCCACAAACCAGCGAGCGCCGAGCGGAATGAACTCTCCGAAGGGAACGAGGTGGTGCTTGTCATAGCGATAAGGTGTCGGGCCGGATGCCGGTCCGAACCCGAGCACGCTATTCGCATAACGCGACGGCCCGTCAGAGACCGGAATGCCGATGACCAGATGGCTCTTCGATTCGCGCACATAACTCTGCAGCCGCTCGACGTAATCCGGGGGTAACTGGCGAGACAAGAGCGGGATTGCTGTTTCCGGCGTGGCGATCAGGTCTGCAGGCGCCTCGCTGATCATGTCGTGATAGAGCGCAAGCGTTCCTTCTATGCGTTCCTGGGCGAACTTCATTTCCTGCGGCACGTTGCCCTGCAACAGGCGCACTGAAATCGGCTGGCCGTTTGGGGTGGTCCATTGAATTGGTTTCAGGCCGAAACCTGCGATCAGAATCACCGCAGCGAATACAGCGGCAAATACAGTCGCGATTTTTTTTGATTGCAGCAAGACGACCGACCCGGCCACCAGTGCCGACAACCATGCCAGGCCGTACACACCGAGCAGCGGCGCAAAGCCGGCAAGCGGACCGGCGGTATGGGCATAGCCAGACGTCACCCATGGAAAGCCGGTCAATACCCAACCGCGCGCCCACTCGAACAGCATCCACACCGCTGGAAAAACCAGCAGCATGGCTGCGGCCGGCGCCAGCGCCCAGCGCTGCTTCAACCATGTACCGCTTGCCAACGCCATCGCCGCAAAGGCGCCGAGCACGATGCCCAGCAGCGCAACTGCAAGCGCCGCCATCCAGCTTGGCAAGCCCCCGTACTGGTGCATGCTGATGTAAAGCCAGTGGACTCCGGCCACCGACCAGCCGAAGCCGTACGCCCAGCCGATCTTGGCACTGCGTCCGGCAGACGTTTGGTGCAGCGCCAGCCAGAACACTAACGCCAGCGTCGCGATCTGCAGCGGCCACGTTCCAAACGGTGCGAATGCGAATACATTGAGCACGCCCGCGGCGAGGGCGAGCAGCGGCGCCAGTCTCGACGCCGGGACCAGTTGCAAGCGGGAAGTTACTCGGGATTCGGAGTCGGCCTCTTCGATCTTTTGTCGGGCCGGGTTGGGTGTAGTAGTGATGCGCACTAAACGGATTCGTCAGGAGACCTGTTCAGCCGACTGTTCAGGCAGCCTCTCGACCAGCAGCACATGCACCTGGCGCGCATCGGCACGCATAACCTCGAAGCGCATGTGATCCATTTCGAATACGTCGCCTTTGCGGGGCACGCGTCCGAGATGATTCGCAACCAGGCCACCGATGGTGTCGACACCGTCGTGCGGGAACCGGGTCCCGAGCGTCTCGTTGAACTGTTCGATCTCGGTCAGCGCCTTGATGCGCCAGCGCGATCCTTTTCCGTCCTTGACCGGCAGGATGTTGTCTTCATCCTCGTCAAAGTCGTATTCGTCTTCGATATCGCCGACGATTTGTTCCAGCACGTCTTCGATGGTGAGGAGCCCCGCGACACCGCCGTATTCGTCGACCACGATCGCCATATGGTTGCGATTGGCGCGGAAATCACGCAGCAGGACGTTGAGGCGCTTCGATTCCGGAATGAACACTGCGGGACGCAGCAGGTCGCGGACATCAAAGGATTCTTCCGAGTAGTAACGCAGGAGATCCTTGGCGAGCAGTACGCCGACGACTTTGTCGCGTTCGCCCTCGACTGCCGGGAACCGTGAATGGCCTGTTTTCAACACCAGCGGCAACCACTCCTGAATGGGCGTGGTCAGGTCGATGATGTCCATCTGGGAGCGCGGCACCATGATGTCGCGCGCAGACAGGTCGGAAACCTGGAACACGCCTTCAATCATCGACAGTGCATCGGCGTCGATGAGGTTGCGTTCATGCGCGTCGTGCAGGATTTCGAGCAGCTCGGCGCGGTTCTCAGGCTCGGGGGAAATCAGTGCGGTCAGGCGTTCGAACAGTGACCGTTGGGGTTTGGTGTCAATGAATTTGGCACCACTGGGGTGATCTTGCATATGGCGGTTAGCCGTTGACTGGGACGTAGTTGGGAGGGATATAGGATACAACAAATGTGCGCGGAAGCCCAAAAGTGAGCATGACAAGTTGCTCGGAATTCAATTATTGACATAAGGGTTGTCATAACCCAATGTTGACAGGATATCAACCTCGATGCCTTCCATCTCAGTTGCTTCTTCGTCGGTCTCGTGGTCATAACCTTGCGCATGCAGGACACCGTGCACGACCAGATGGGCGGCATGCTTCTCGACCGGCTTGCCTTGCTCGGCCGCTTCCCGCTGGAGAACGTCGGTGCACAGGATAATATCGGCCTGCGTTATCTCGCTGTCCCCGTCCTCGTTGTAGGCAAACGTCAACACGTTGGTCGCATAATCCTTGCCACGGTAGTTGTGGTTGAGGGTGCGGCCCTCTTCGGCGTCGACAAAACGTATCGTCAGTTCGGCCGGCGCGAATAGCGCGGCCTGGACCCAGCGTCTCAAGTCGGTACGGGGGATGATTTCCTTGAGGCGCGGGTCCGGATACTGGACGGAGAGTGAAAGTTTATTTTTTGGGGACATTTCTCAAACCCAGACCCCTGTTGGGGTGGGCTGCTTCATACGCCTCGACTATGCGGGCCACCATCGGGTGGCGCACCACGTCTGCACTCGTAAAGTGGGTAAACGCGATACCGCGTACCTTTTCAAGGATCTCGACCGCATCCACCAGGCCACTTTTCTGGGTACGCTGCAAATCGATTTGAGTTACGTCACCGGTAACCACCGCCTTGCTGCCAAAACCGATACGCGTGAGGAACATCTTCATCTGTTCCGGCGTGGTGTTTTGCGCCTCATCGAGAATGATGAACGCATGGTTCAGGGTGCGGCCACGCATGTAGGCCAGCGGCGCGATTTCGATAGCTTGCTTCTCGAACATCTTTTGCGTGCGTTCGAAGCCCATCAAGTCGTACAGTGCGTCGTACAAGGGGCGCAGGTAGGGGTCGACTTTCTGCGCCAGGTCGCCGGGCAGGAAACCAAGACGTTCGCCGGCCTCGACTGCCGGACGGGTGAGCACGATGCGCTGTACGGCGTCGCGTTCGAGCGCGTCCACCGCGCAGGCCACAGCCAGATAGGTCTTGCCTGTGCCGGCGGGACCGACACCGAATGTGACGTCGTGTTCCAGGATCGCCTTGAGGTATTGGCTCTGATGCGGAGTCCTGCCACGCAGATCGGTGCGGCGCGTTTTCAGCACCGGCTCCGGAGTTTCCACCTCATCGGTTTTTTTGGCTTTGACCGATGCGGTCTTCTGGCTCCCCGCCCGTTGCTCGACCAGCGCAAGCTGGATGTCTTCCACCGAGATCGGGTTGTCGGCTATCGCATAAAACTTTTCGAGGAGCTCGACGGCGCGTGGCGCGTTACTTCCTGTGGCGACGAATTTTTCGCCACGGCGAAATATGGTTACGTCGAGCGCAGCGGAAATTTGACGGAGATTTTCATCCACGGGCCCGCACAGATGGGCAAGCCGCTTGTTGTCCAGCGGTTCCGGGACGAAATGTTTTGGTTGGGTAGCAGTTTCAGTTTTCAAAGTGGTGTCGACTCGCGATGGCATTTTGTTATGAGAGTCACTGTTTGATAACAAGTTCGCCGCGCAACGAGTAAGGAAACGCCTGCGTGATATCGACATCAATCAGTTCCCCGGTCAGGCGCTCCGGATTCGGTCCGCCGGCGAAATTGACGACGCGATTGTTTTCAGTACGGCCTTGCAGGTCACCGCCGCCCTTTTTCGAAGGGCCTTCCACCAGGATGCGCTGTACCGTCCCGACCATCGCCTGACTGATCTTGCGCGCGTTGGCTTCCACCGTCGCCTGCAAATGCTGCAGCCGCTTGAGCTTCACCTCATAAGGCGTATCGTCCGCGAGGTTGGCCGCGGGCGTGCCGGGGCGGGGGCTGAAGACAAAGCTGAAGCTGGTGTCGTAACCGATATCGTTGATCAGTTTCATCAAAGCATCAAAGTCGGCATCGGTCTCGCCCGGAAAGCCGACGATGAAATCGCTGGAAACCGCAATATTGGGACGCACTTCGCGCAAGCGGCGTATCACCGATTTGTACTCGAGCGCGGTGTAACCGCGCTTCATTGCCGCCAGTATCCGGTCCGAACCGTGTTGAGCCGGAAGGTACAGATGATCAACCAGCTTCGGCACCTTGGCATAAGTGTCTATCAAACGCTGTGTAAATTCCTTCGGGTGGCTGGTGACGAAGCGTATGCGCTCGATGCCCGGTATTTCGGCCACATATTCGATCAGTAGCGCGAAATCGGCGATTTCACCGTCTGCCATCTCACCGCGGAACGCATTCACGTTCTGCCCGAGCAGCGTGATTTCCTTCACTCCTTGCGCGGCCAGGCCGGCGACTTCCGCCAGCACGTCGTCGAACCGGCGCGACACTTCTTCGCCGCGAGTGTAGGGGACGACACAGTAGCTGCAATATTTGCTGCAACCTTCCATGATCGACACGAAAGCCGACGCGCCATCCACTTTCGCGGGCGGCAGGTGATCAAATTTTTCGATTTCAGGAAAGCTGATGTCGACTTGCGACTTGCCGGTCGAACGGCGCTGGCTGATCAGTTCGGGCAGGCGATGCAAGGTTTGCGGGCCGAATACCACATCAACATACGGCGCGCGTTTTATGATCGCCGCGCCTTCCTGCGAGGCGACGCAGCCGCCGACACCGATGACCAGGTCGGGCTTCGCGATTTTCAGTTCGCGCAAACGGCCGAGGTCGGAGAACACTTTTTCCTGGGCCTTTTCGCGCACCGAGCAGGTGTTGAGCAAAATGACGTCGGCGTCTTCCGGCGTATCGGTTTTGATCAGGCCTTCGGACGCATTCAGCACATCTGCCATTTTGTCCGAGTCGTACTCGTTCATCTGGCAACCGAAAGTCTTGATAAATACTTTTTTCGACATGGGAGCTTTACTTCTGTTTAGGGGGCGCCCGGTTCGCTTCGTCTCTGCTCAGGATCCAGACACGGTCGATTTCACCTTGCTCGTTTTCAGTGTAGTTGACGGCGGACTCATTGACGCGCAAAGAATCAGGCACCTGGATCAGGTTGTCCTGGTTCCAGATGCGCGCGGCCATCGAAAGGTTGCGCGTTTTACCATCAATCACAACCGCCGGGTATGCCGCGGGCGACATCGTGCCGCGCTTGGCGCCGGGCGGAAAGCTGCGGTCGAATGCATATGCCGGGAACGCTGAAACAACTGACAAGAAAGCGATAAGAAAACCGCGACTCCACATGGTTCAAACTCCGTTTCGTCGTTAAAGAGGAGCAGGCGCGCAATGCGCGTAAAGGGAAGGGAGACGACGCAAACGCATCAAAACCGTTTAGCGTTCCAGCCTCGCCGGAGCCTTCTGCCGCCGGGGGCTTGTGATTAACCGGCCATAAAGGGCCAAAAGCGGGCCCGAAAATCGGCGCATTATACCATTGGCAGTCTGGCAGGCATTCTTGCGGCGTGGCCGATTGGAACGATTGAGCCGTCTCAAGACGGCAGCGCTGCCGTCGCTCGGAGCGGGCGCGCGGCCATCGCCATAGGTTATTCTTGGTCTGCTCATGGAGGGCAGACATGGTCGCTGACGCGGACTTGCAGGTATGGCTGGATACGCAGCCAGGCGCACACCAGACGGTGATGATTCCTTACGTTAAGAGCGCCAGGGATATGCGGATCAATTACCGCATCGAGCTGGTCCAGCAGAGCGGGGGATCGACCTCCCGTATCAACCAGCAAGGCAAGGTGTTTGCGATAGCGGCGCAGCCGACGCCGATCGGGAGTTACGCAGTGGGGTGGCAACAGGGAGGTGAATGCCGGATCGAACTGGTATTGCACAATGATGCCGGCTCCGGCGATCTGGGGAGCTATCGATTCGACTGCCCGCGCTGATTAAATCGGGGGAGAGCGTACGCGGTAGCCAATCGCGAGAATTAGGTCGACGTTATAGGACTCGAGCGTGCGCTTTATGTTGCGCTGACCCTCGCTTTGAACTCGTAAGTAAGCCTTACAAATTGCTTCTTCGGTAAGCCGCTGCTGCAGCGGCCGGGCTCGGGGCCAGGGCGTGCAATTTACCTTTTCGCAGTCGACCAAGATAGGCAACCAATGGCTAGCGCGGAATTACTTACCAGATAAGCACCATGCTTGTAGAACAGGTTTGTTTTACTTGTGTTCTTTACATCCAAGGCCCATACATCCCCAGTATTGGCAACCCAGATGATGCGGCCATCTACAGCGTCTATCGCCTTGAAAATCTGATTAGGTGCCGTGCCGGGTTTGAAGAACACCATCACCGTTGTTACATTGGCCGGCGGTAACGCGGCAATCGGACCCGCTATTGTTGCAGTCAGAGCCAGTAACATCGCGGTCACCGCGGCTCGCCGGTGAGCGCTTCCACCTGGGCCGGTCGTCCTGCGTATCATCCATCCGATGACCACAAAGGCTATACCGAAGACGAAGAACCACAAGAGATCCCAGAAAAGCACATTTTCAACGTCCATGCGGATACGGTGAATGCCTAGAATCCAATGTGAAAGTATGCCGTCCAGGATGTGCCAGACACCAAACCCGATGAACGCGTTACCTAAAAGCATCCGGTCTGCCCCTGGCTGCGCATATTGTCGTCGCGCTTTCCAAAGCAGCCACAGTCCCGCCATTGCGATGAAATACATCAGCACGTGGAAAAGACCGTCTGCCAGGATTTGAACCTTAATGTCTTGGAATGGCGCCCGTTTGATTCCCAGAAGAAGATGGTGCCATTGCAGGACTTGGTGAAGGAGAATCCCGTCGAAAAATCCACCTAAACCAAATCCAAGCAGGTATCCGGCCCAGCGCAGGCGGCCAGAGAAAGGCTCGGAAGTTGAATCACTGAATGCCGCAGACATTGCTATGCCTCCTAACAAAGGGGAGTGTTAGCACTAGGCATTGCATTTCGCATGCCAGCACGGCGCTCACGGCTGACCTACCTTGGTTGCAAGAGGGAATAGGGCAAAATTTTAAAATCGATATCCCGATTGATGAAAGCATCACCTTCAAGGGGTCGAATTGCTTCTGACATCAGGCCGCTGGTTGCGCCATTCCCATGTCACCTTCCGCAGGCGCCGACAGGCGGTGTCATTCGGTTCTTTATCCGCTACCGTTCGAGTTCGCGGCGATTTAAAAGAGTGTTGACATACTGCCGCCCATCCCCTTGATTGCGGTAGAAATACCAGTCATCACTTGGCGGGGGAGGAGGCGGAAAGAAAAAAGCCGCTGATCCATGAGAATCAACGGCAGATAGGTGGACTTGAATAATCTGCGCAGTTATTTCTACCGCAATCAAGGGGATGGGCGGCAGTATGTCAACACTCTT
>JBBWZW010000465.1:0-7195 GCA_039649305.1 Burkholderiales bacterium | reverse complement strand
CCGTAGATCTGGGTGGACCAGTTGCTGCTGCCGGCGATGACCTGGCGGGTGCCGCGGATGAAGGGCGCGGCCACCTGGACTTCCGGAATCTCGGCGACGATGGCCTCGGCATCGTCCTCGGTCAGGTTTTCATTCGCGCCCGCTCCCAGCCTGACGCCCGAGGAGGTGGAGGAACCGGGAGTGAGCATCATCAGGTTGGAACCCAGGCTCTTGATCTGTTCCTCTACCCGTGCCTGTGCGCCTGCGCCGACCGCGATCATCGTGATCACTGCGCCGACGCCGATGATGATGCCGAGCATAGTCAGGATCGAACGCAGCTTGTTGACGCGCAGCGCGTTGAGCGCGATCCGTATCGTTGCCAACAGGTTCATGCCGACACACTTTCCATGCGTGCGAGTGCGGCCTGGGCGTCGTTCGGTTGGTTCGGCTCGTCGCCGATGACCAGGCCGTCCCGGAATGAAATGATGCGCGTGGCGAAAGCAGCAACTTCCTGTTCGTGCGTGACCATCACGATGGTCATCCCCTGCTGGTTCAGGCGTTGCAACAGCGCCATGATCTCAATGCTGGTGCGCGAATCGAGGGCGCCGGTCGGTTCGTCGGCGAGAATCAGCGAGGGATTATTGACCAGTGCGCGCGCGATGGCGACCCGTTGCTGCTGGCCGCCCGACAGCTGCGCCGGATGGTGATCCGTGCGTTCGCCCAGTCCGACCTCGGTGAGGCTCTGCATTGCGCGCGTCTTGCGCTCTGGGGCGGTAGCTCTGGAATAAAGCAGGGGCAGCTCGACGTTATCAAGCGCGGTGGTGCGTGGCAGCAGGTTGAACTGCTGGAATACGAATCCGATGCGCTTATTGCGGATCGCGGCCAGTTCATCGTTGGAGAGCGTGGCGACGCTTTCCCCGGCGAGCAGGTATTCACCTGCGCTGGGCAGGTCGAGACATCCGAGCAGGTTCATGAACGTCGATTTTCCGGAACCGGAAGCGCCCATAATAGCGACGAATTCCCCGCGGTCGATCGACACCGAGACGCCGCGCAATGCGCGCACGGTGGTGGGGCCCATGACGTACTCTTTCGTCAGCCCGTTCGTTTCGATGAGCTTGTTCATTCGTCAGTACATCCTCGGCCCAGGCGTGCGTTGCTGCGGCCTGCGGCCCTGCTCCACCCGGTTCGTCCCGGTGATGATTTCCATACCCTCTTGCACTTCAGGCGAAATCACTTCTGTCGACGTCCCGTCACTCAGCCCGAAGCGCACTTCGAGCGCCTTCGGTTGCTTGTTCGCACCGATCGTGTAGATGTGTCCCCGGACGCCTCCGCCATTGCGGCGGTCGCCGCTTTCGGCGAGGATTTCCTCGTACTTGATTTTTTGCGCCGGCGTCAGTATTTCGCTGACCTGCGCCCGCATCTCGCTGCGGCTGCGCTCGGCGAGCTTCTGGCGCTCGCCTTCTGGTGCTTCCCTCGATGCCATCATCTTGCTGCGCATGCCGGCAAAGACAGTATCGAGTTTCACTTTCTGGCTGTCGTCCAGTTGCAATTCCTTTTCCAGGCGCTCGCGCATTGCCCGCATCGGGCCGCCAGCGCCGCCCGTTCCGTTCGGCCGTGCATCAGCCTGGGATGAGGAAACGGTCGGCCTCTGGTTCGGCGCGCCGGCCGGCCGGTAACGCAAAGCCGCATTGGCCACCTTTAACACGTCGCTACGGCTGTCGGTGACTATCCTGACATTGGCCGTCATGCCGGGCAATAATTCCTTGTTCGGATTGGAGGTGCTGATGACCACTGTATAAGTGACTACATTCGACACGTTCTGGGCCGCCTTGCGGATCTGTTTTACCGCGCCTTCAAACGTGCGGCCCGAGAAAGCATCCACCGTAAACGTGGCCTTCTGTCCGACCCTGATCCGTCCGATTTCCGATTCGTCTATCGCCGCGTCGACCTGCATGTCGGTCAGGTTTTCCGCAATGACGAACAACTCCGGCGACTGCAGGCTGGCGGCGACCGTCTGCCCTTTTTCGACGCTGCGCTTGATGACGATGCCATTGACAGGCGCCTTGATCGCGGTGCGTTCAAGGTCGATCCTCGCTTGTGCCAGTGACGCTTCGCGCTGTTTGACAACCGCTTCCGCGTTGCGCGCGTTGGCCGCGGCGACGCCCGCTTGCGCCTTTGCGGTATTCACCTGCTCGGCCAGCACATTGTAGTTAGCTTGTGCCGTATCGCGTTCGGCGGTCGAAATGAAACCTTTCTCCACCAGTTGCTGCTTGCGCGCCAGGTCGCGTTTTGCCTCCGCCAGATTGACTTCAGCCTTGGACACCTCGGCCCGCTGCGCGGCGATATTCGCCTGCTGCGTCATCACCTGCGAGCGCGCCGCATCCACGTCGGCCTGCACCTGTCGCACCTTGTATTCGAATGTTTCAGGATCGATGCGCGCAATGATCTGACCCTGCTTTACCTCGCTATTGAAATCGACCAGGACTTCCCGCAATTGTCCCGACACTTGCGAGCCCACCTGCACCGACACTACCGGGCTCAGCGTGCCCGAAGCGGCGACGGCCGCGGCGATGCTTCCTCTTTCGATCCTGATGGTTTTGTATTCCGGCTCCCCATTCTTTTCCAGCCAGGAGCTCAAGCCGAATCCGCCCGCGGCGATGATTGCCACCGCCAGGAGCCAGATCCACCATTTTCTTAACCAGTTCATAACTTGCCGCATAAATCCATTAATGCGCCGATTTTACTGGCAAACAATGCAACTCATCTTTCGTTTTGTATCCGGGAGGACGAAGTTGATGCAAGTCGTTACCGGCCTTGACGCTCTGCCATTTGGCGCTTACATTACTGACTCACAAGTAAGTTACTTGACTGCAGACCATGCCACCCGACTCCAAACCCCGCTGGGAACGACGCAAAGAAGCACGCCCCCAGGAATTGCTGGCCGCGGCCCTCGACCTGTTTGTCGAGCGCGGATATGCCGCCACCCGGCTCGACGATGTAGCTGCGCGCGCGGGCGTATCCAAGGGCACGCTGTACTTGTACTTCACCAACAAGGAAGAATTGTTCAAGGCGGTGGTGCGGGAAAACGTGATCCCGGTGCTCGGTGAAGCGGAAGGCATCATCGATACCTTTGACGGCCCGAGCGCAATGTTATTCCGGGAAATCGCCCTCGGCTGGTGGGAACGCATCGGCAATACCAAGCTGTCGGGCATTACCAAGCTGATCATGGCCGAGTCCTGCAATTTTCCGGAGGTCACCCAGTTCTATCATGACGAAGTGATCACCCGCGGCAACGCAATGATCATCCGCATGCTGGAACGCGGCATTGCGCGCGGCGAATTCCGTCCGGTCGATGTCACGCAGGCGATGAGCGTCGTGGTCGCACCGATGCTGATGCTGATGATGTGGAAGCACTCCTTCAGCGCCTGCGGCGGCCAGATCGACGCCCCACGATACCTCGACACCTTTATCGACCTGTTATTGAACGGCCTGCTTACCCACACGCCGGATAAACCGGCGCCTGCGAAATGAGTAGACCCTCCATGCTGAAAAGACGAGCCTTCTGGATCATTCTTGCTGCCTGCCTGCTCGCAGCCGGCGTAGCAACCGCCGTCCTGAAAAAGCAGCCCGCGCCAGCTCCGGCCACTGCGGCACCTGCGCCTGCTGTACTCGAATTCCTTCCCAGCGATGTAACGCAGGTCGCAACACGCGACTTGCGGCAACTGTTGCCTTTGTCCGGCTCGCTGCGTGCGGTGAACCAGGCGTCGGTAAAGGCCAGGGTCGGCGGCGATGTGCGTGAAGTGCTGGTGCGCGAAGGAGAACCTGTCACTGCGGGCCAGGTACTGGTCCGGATGGACACCCGCGATTACCAGGCGCGTGTCGATCAAGCCAAGGGAGCGATGCAGGCATCGCGCGGCCAGCTTGATATAGCCACCAAGGCACGCGACAACAACAAGGCGCTGCTGGAGAAGGGCTTTATTTCCCAAAATGCCTACGACAATGCGGCCAGCCAGTTTGACATCGCCCGCGCCAATGTCGAATCGGCCAGAGGCGCGCTCGATGTAGCGCAAAAGGCATTGGCCGATACCGTCATCCGCGCGCCTGTCTCCGGATTGGTCAGCAGCCGCATGGTACAGCCAGGCGAGAAGGTTTCGCCGGACAACCGCTTGCTCGATGTGGTCGACTTGCGACAGATGGAATTGGAAGCCTCGGTGCCCGCGGCCGACATCATGAACGTGTCGCTGGGTCAGGAAGTACGAGTGAAGGTGGAAGGCTTGTCGGAGCCCATGGCCGGCAAGGTCGCGCGTATCAATCCCTCGACCCAGGCCGGCTCACGCTCCATCCTGGTGTATATCCTGGTCGATAATCCACAAGGTTTGCTGCGAGTCGGGATGTTCGCTGAAGCGCAACTGACGCTGGCCAAGAAAACCGCGGTATTGACGGTTCCGCAATCGGCGATCCAGTCCGACGCGGGAAGCACTTACGTGTATGTCATCGAAAACGGCAAGCTGGCCCAGAAATCTGTCACCCTCGGCCTGCGTGGTTATGACGACGACGGCGCGGCGGTGGAAGTAGTGAAGGGGCTGGAGAACGGCGTACAAATCGTTAAAACCAACCTTGGCACCCTGCGCACCGGGACCACGGTCAGGTTTCCGCAGGCGGAGAACTCAACGGCGGCGGCCAATAGTGCGGCGCCAAAATGACCAAGGGAAAAAATGACTAAACGAACAATAGAAACGTCAATCGACATCGCAGCCGATACCGGTGTGGTCTGGCGGATATTGACGGACTTTCCCGCCTATCCCGATTGGAATCCGTTTATCCGCAGTATTGAAGGCCGGCCAAGCCAAGGCGAGCGTCTTTCGGTTCTGATCCAGCCACCGGGTCAGGGCGCGATGCGTTTCCGGCCACGCGTGCAAAGCTCGGAACAGCAACACGTTTTCAGCTGGCTGGGCAACTTGCTGATTCCCGGCCTGTTCGACGGACGACATGAATTCAGGCTCGAGGCACTCGGGCAAACGACCCGCCTTCATCATCGTGAAGCCTTTTCAGGGCTGCTGACGCCGCTGGTCTGGAACAAAATGGAGAAGCCGACACGAGCAGGCTTCGAAGCGATGAACCAGGCAATCAAGACACGTGCCGAATCGCTAACGAAACAATAATTCATGTGGATCACCCGTATCAGTATCGGCAACCCCGTGCTCGCCACCATGATGATGGTGGCGTTTGTCGTCCTGGGCCTGTTTTCCTATCAGCGGCTGCCGGTTGACCAGTTCCCTGATGTGACGTTCCCGGTAGTGGTGGTGCAGACAAACTATCCTGGAGCGTCGCCGGAAACAGTCGAATCGGATATCACGCGCAAGGTCGAAGAAGCGGTCAATACCATCAGCGGCATCAACAACCTGTTTTCCCGTTCGTATGAGGGCAGCTCGGTTGTCATTATCGAATTCCAGCTGACGGTCGATCCGGCGCAGGCCGCGCAGGATGTGCGCGAAAAAGTGGCAATGGTCAGGGCCGCGTTCCGCAAGGAAGTCGAGGAGCCGCGGGTCATGCGTTACGACCCGGCGGACCGCCCGATCTATGCGATTTCCGTCACCAATGAGCCCGGCGCAAAGCCTCGCGACATGCGTGAGTTGACCGCGATTGCGGACCAGGTGATCAAGAAGCGGCTGGAAAACGTTCGTGGCGTCGGTTCGATCGCGCTGGTCGGCGGCGTCAAGCGGGAAATTCAGATTTATATGAAGCCCGGCGAAATGGAAGCGCTCAGCATCGGTATAGACCAGGTGATCAATGCGATACGCAGTGAAAACCAGGAATTGCCCACCGGTGCGATCCGCTCCCTGTCCGACGAGAAGGTGGTCCAAATCCAGGGCAGGGTGAAAAATCCGCAGGACTTTGGCCGCATCATTGTCGCCCGGCGCGGCGGGCAACCGGTGCTGCTTTCACAAGTCGCCACGGTCGTCGACGGCCAGGAGGAACAGGAAACGCTGGCGCTTTATAACGGCCAACGTACGCTGGCGCTGACCGTCCTGAAAGCCCAGGACCAGAACACGATCGAGGTAGCCGACGGCATGCAGGAAGCGCTCAAGGACCTCGCGCCGCGTCTCAGCGCGCTCTATCCGGGCGTAAAAATAGATGTCATCCAGGACAGTTCGCGCCAGATCCGGATCGGGGTCAAGAACGTTCGCGCCAGCCTGCTTGAAGGGGCGGCGCTGACGATCCTGATCGTCTTCCTGTTCCTTAATTCCTGGCGTTCGACTGTGATCACCGGCCTGACGCTGCCGGTCGCTCTGATCGGCACCTTCCTGTTCATGTACATGTTCGGCTTCACCATCAACATGATCACGCTGATGGCATTGTCGCTGTGCGTGGGATTGCTGATCGACGATGCGATCGTGGTGCGCGAAAACATCGTGCGCCACGCCGGAATGAAGGTCAACGGCCGGCTGAAGGACCACAAAACCGCTGCACTCGAAGGCACGTCGGAAATCGGACTGGCGGTGTTGGCAACCACCTTCTCCATCGTCGCAGTGTTCCTGCCGGTAGGCTTCATGGGCGGCATCATCGGCCGCTTCTTCCACCAATTCGGCATCACTGTCACGGCGGCGGTGCTGATCTCGATGTTCGTTTCCTTTACGCTGGATCCGATGCTGTCATCCATCTGGCGCGATCCGGTGGTGAACGACGCAACAGGTGAACAAGGTGGACGCAGGGGCATTTACGCCAATACCATCGGCCGCGTGCTAGACCTGTTCGCGCGCATGGTGCAATGGATGTCGGATACTTACCAGGTCCTGCTGCGGTGGTCACTGAAGCACCGCGTGGCGACGCTGGCGATCGCCGCCGCGACGTTCTTCGGCGGCTTCGCTATTCCGGCCACCGGCCTGATCGGGTCGGAATTCGTCCCGCAGGCGGACTATTCGGAAACCGGCGTGACCTATTACACCCCGGTCGGCTCCTCGCTGGAATTTACTGAGACCAAAGCGCGCCAGGTCGAGGCGGTGCTGCGCGAATTCCCGGAAGTGCGGGATATTTACACGACCGTCAATACCGGAGCGGCACAAGGCAAAAATTACGTTACCTCTTTCGTGCGCCTGGTTCCCAAAAAAGAGCGGGAACGCAGCACCGGCCAGCTCAGCGTTCCGCTGCGCCAGCGCCTGTCGCAGGTGGCGGGCATCACGGTCACTCATATCGGTTCGCTCGATGGCGTTGGCGG